>DATEDH010000299.1:0-7061 GCA_035281765.1 Gemmatimonadaceae bacterium | reverse complement strand
TCGGCGCGCGTTGCGCGCGCACTTCACCGGGTCGAGCTCGCGCAGGCCCGCGTTCATTTACGGACAACTCTTGGAATGGAGATTCGCTGATGCGAACCCTGATTGTTTGTTGCTTTGCGCTGACTGTCGCGGCATGCAATCGCGACAGTAAGCCGGATGCATACGGGACATTCGAAGCTGTCGAGGTTGTGGTCTCATCAGAGACGACCGGGCAGCTCCTGACCTTCACTCCTGTCGAGGGAGCGCAAATTGCGCGCGGGAGCGTTGTCGCACTCGTCGACACAGCGCAGCTGGCGCTTCAAAAACAGCAGGTCGTCGCACAGCGACAGGCAACCGGCTCACGCGCCAATGAAGTCACGCGCCAGATATCGGTGCTTCAAATCCAGCGCGACGTCGCAAGACGGAACTATGAGCGGACCCGGCGGCTCTTCGAAGAAAAAGCGGCAACCGCGCAACAGCTCGATCAGGCCGAGCGTGATTATAGAGTGCTCGGCGCACAGATAGAGGCGGCACGCGCGCAGCTTCAATCGGTTGCGCGAGAAGGGACATCGAGCGAGGCACGTGTTGCGCAGATCGGCGAGCAGCTCGACAAGAGTCGCGTTCAAAATCCTTTGACAGGAACCGTGCTCGCCACATTCGTGCATGCGGGCGAGATAGTCCAGCCGGGTCAGGCTCTATATCGCATCGCGAATCTCGATACGCTCACTCTTCGCGCGTACATATCGGAGACCCAGCTCCATTCGATAAAGCTCGGCGCGCCGGTTGAGGTGCGCGTCGATTCAGGAAATGACAAAACAATCGCGCTCAGCGGCACGATTGCATGGATTGCATCGAAGGCGGAGTTCACGCCGACTCCGATTCAAACGCGTGATGAGCGCGCCGATCTCGTGTATGCGGTCAAGGTGCGCGTTCCCAACAAGGGCGGCCTTTTGAAAATCGGGATGCCTGGTGACATCACGCTTCCATCAGGCGACTCGCGCTCGTGACAGATGCTGCGGTTGTCGTAACCGATGTCAGCAGGAAGTTCGAAGCGACCCAGGCATTGGATAACGTTTCGTTCGAAACGAGACATGGAGAGCTGTTCGGACTCGTTGGTCCCGACGGCGCCGGCAAGAGCACGCTGTTCCGGATTCTTACCACCTTGATCGTTCCCGATTCAGGCACCGCGACGGTTCTTGGCCTCGACGTAGTAAAGGATCTCTGGGCAATACGTTCGCGGGTCGGTTACATGCCTGGTCGCTTTTCGCTGTACGGCGATCTGACCGTTCGCGAAAACCTCGAGTTCTTCGCATCGGTGTTCGGCACGACTGTGCAGGAGGGCTACGACCTCATCGCCCCTGTTTACAGGCAGATCGAGATGTTTAACGATCGTCGCGCGGATGCACTGTCAGGCGGAATGAAGCAGAAGCTCGCGCTGTCGTGCGCGCTCGTACATCGCCCGGACATTCTGTTTCTCGATGAGCCTACAACCGGAGTAGATGCCGTATCGCGCCGCGAATTCTGGGACCAGCTCGACATTCTGAGAAAATCAGGTCTCACGATAATCGTGTCGACTCCTTACATGGACGAAGTCATGCGCTGCGATCGTATCGCGCTGATGCAGAGCGGCCGCATTCTTCAGATCGATGCGCCGGGTGAGATCGGATCACACTATCCACTTCCACTCGTGGAAGTCATCGGGCCGGATCGTTACCGGATGCTGCTCGCCTTGAGAAGATCGCCATATGCGCATTCGGTATATCCATTCGGGATCGGATTGCATTTCACGGATAATCGCAGCGGCCACGATCCGTCGCGATCAGCCAACGAAGTCAAATCATATCTCGAGGGAGAAGGTTTCACGGGTGTTCAGGCAAGACCAATCGCCGCCGGCATTGAAGACCGGTTCATGGATCTCATGCCGCAGGTGCAGCGCGTATCATGACCGCGCCGGCAACAATATCTCCGGAACCCGCAATCGTTGCTCATGAGCTCACGCGGCAGTTCGGCAAGTTCACGGCGGTCGATCACATCTCGTTCGATGTAAAAGCCGGAGAAGTATTTGGCTTTCTCGGAGCGAACGGCGCCGGGAAGACAACAGCGATCAAGATGCTCACGGGCCTGCTCGCGCCAACTTCGGGCGATGCGCGGATCGCAGGGCTCGACCTGAAAACCGAGACTGAGCAGATCCGCAGACGAATCGGATATATGAGTCAGCGGTTCTCTCTATATGAGGATCTCACGGTACTCGAGAACATCGAGTTGTACGGCGGCATATATGGCCTCACCGATAGACAGATCGCCGACCGCGCAAAGGTGATGCTCGAAACCCTCGGCCTCACAGACGAGCTCGTTGGCAAGCTTCCACTTGGATGGAAGCAGAAGCTGGCATTCTCCGTTGCGCTGCTGCACGAGCCAGCGGTTGTGTTTCTCGACGAGCCGACTGGTGGCGTCGACCCCATTACTCGTCGTCAGTTCTGGGAAATGATCTATGCGACAGCAGAGAAAGGCACGACCGTCTTTGTCACTACTCATTACATGGACGAAGCCGAGTATTGCGATCGCATCTCCATCATGGTGGATGGCCGCATTGCAACCATCGGAACTCCGCTCGAGCTCAAGCAGCAGTGGAACGTACCGACGATCGATGAGCTCTTCGTGCGCCTCGTAAGACCGAAATGATCGCGACGCTCCGCGCATTCATCGTCAAGGAGGTTCATCACATCCTGCGCGACAGGCAGACGCTCACGATCCTGCTGCTGATGCCGCTGATCCAGGTTGTGCTGTTTGGATACGCCCTGCGCAGCGACGTACGCGAGGTTCGTCTGGCGATTGTCGACCCGTCGCCGGATTATGCTACGCTCGAGCTCAGGCAGCGTTTCCAGGCAGCACGGCGATTTCGCATCGTCACTGAACAGAGTTCATTTCGCGCAATCGAGCCGCTCTTCAAAAAGAACAAACTGGACGTTGCAATCGCCTTCCCGCCCGACTTTGCGGCACGGCTGCAGTCCGGGGAGCCGGCGCAGCTCCTCATCGCTGCGGATGCGTCCGATCCGAATACTGGCGCAACGATGCAGGCATACGCCCGCGCCGTGATCATGTCGTACGAGCAGGAGCTCGTGAATCGTGGAGCTCAGCCGGTGACGATCGTTCCTGAGACGAGAATGCGGTTCAATCCCACGCTGGAGAGCGTCAATCTGTTCATTCCCGGTTTGATCGCGCTCGTTCTTACACTTGTCTCCGCTCTCATGACTGCGATATCGCTGTCGCGTGAAAAGGAGCGCGGCACACTGGAGATACTTCTCGTTTCACCCTTGAGACCGTGGCAGATCATTGTCGGCAAAGTCCTTCCGTATCTCGTTCTCGCATTCGCCAACGTTCTCACTGCTCTTCTTGCAGCATGGATCGTGTTCAACGTTCCGTTTCGAGGGAGTGTCACTCTTCTGCTGATCGAGAGCATCATCTACTCGATGGTATCGCTCTCGATTGGAGTTCTCGTCGCAGCGACGACGCCGACACAGCGCGTGGCAATGCTCGTTGCGCTGCTGGCGACAATGCTGCCGAGCACGCTTCTCTCCGGAATGGTGTTTCCACTTGCGAGCATGCCGAAGATTCTTCAAGTGATCGCGAACGTAGTTCCGGCGCACTGGTTCATCGTCATCGCGCGCGGGATCATGCTCAAGGGCGTTGGCCTCGAGCACCTGTGGAAAGAGACGCTGGTGCTCGTCGGGATGACAGTCGCCTTCATGTTCATCGCGGTAAAGAGCTTCAAGGCGAGGGTCGCGTAGGTGAGGGTGCTCAGGGTGCTTCTCAAGAAGGAGTATCTGCAGATCTTTCGCGACAAGCTGCTGCTCCGGCAGATGATCCTGATGCCGTTTATCCAGCTCTTTCTGCTTTCAACCGCGGCGACATTCGAGGTGAAGACGGCGCGGGTATATCTGGTCGATCGCGACGTGACGCAAATGTCGCGCGGTCTCGTCGATAAGCTTCGTGCCTCCGGCCGGTTCGAGCTCGTTGGCGGCTCCGGCTCGATGAGCCTCGCCGGCGAAGAGCTTCTGGCGCGTCGCGCTGATATGCTGCTTGGAATTCCATCGGGATTCGAGCGCGAGCTCGTCAGGAATCATACTGCGCATATCCAACTCGTATTCAACGCCGAGGATGGCGCTCTGGCGGGAGTTACGAATTCGTATGCGCAGCAGATAATCACCGCGTATGCGCGGGATATTGCCGCTGAGATTACTCATTCATCGCGCGAAGTGAGCCGCATCGAGCTGCGCACGCGCGGATGGTACAATGCGGAGCTCGATTACAAGCACTACATGATTCCCGGCATTCTCGTGCAGCTTCTCACGCTAGTCGGCACGCTGATCACCGCGATGAACATCGTGCGCGAGAAGGAAATCGGAACGCTCGACCAGCTGAACGTGACCCCGCTTCCCCGCTCAGCGTTCATCGCAGCGAAGCTCATTCCCCTCTTGTCGATTGCGATGGTGATTTTTGCAATCGGGCTTGCTGTCTCGCGGTTCGTCTATGGAGTACCGATGGTCGGCAGCATCACGCTCCTGTTTTTTGCGGCGCTCATCTATCTGCTCGTTGCGCTTGCTGTCGGACTTTATATATCGACGATCGTGAACACGCAGCAGCAGGCGATGTTCATCGCGTTCTTCCTGATTCTCGTCTATCTGCTTATGAGCGGCTTGTTCACGCCGATCAGGTCGATGCCCGAGTGGGCGCAATGGATGGCTGAGGCCAACCCCGTCAAGCATTTCATCCTGATCGTGAGATCCATAATGCTAAAGGGCGCGGGATTCACGGATATTCTGCGGCCCCTCGGCATTCTTGCTGTTACGGGTGTGCTTGCTCTTACGCTCGCGATAAAACAATACGGAAAGCAGGCCGGTTAGCTTTCGGTCATGAATGAAACAGCAGGGGCGCTTCCGCCTTCGATCGAAAGAGTTCTGCGTCAGTTTCGCCTGATGGGGCGTGAGGAGAAGATGCAGGCCCTCGTTGCCTATTCGAAAAAACTGGAGCCTTTTCCCGAGCGGTTGGAAGACATCGACCGGGGCGAGTTTACAGTTCCCGAATGTCAGACGCGCGTGGACATCATTCCTGAGGTGCACGACGGAAAGATGCACTTCTATGCCGATCTCAACGCGCGACAATCACCCACGATCGCCGCGGTTCTGGCAATAGTATTTTCCGCCGTGAATGATCAGCCGCCAGGAACTACGCTGGGGATCCCGGCGGACTTCATTCGCACATTGATGGAAAGCATCGGGCTCGGCACGCGTGAACCGGGTCTGAACGCAATGATAACGCGACTCAAGCGCTACGCAGCAGCAGCACAACAGTCAACTCAATGAGGATCTGAATGGCTCGGGAACAGGATTACAGCAGTCATCGCCGCTTTCATCCGTGGCACCATTTCGTCGTGCAGCCAATTCTCATCGCCAACATGGTTGTGCAGATCCAGCGGTACATGCAGCTCAGGGACATGTATCAGTTCTGGCAGATGCTGCTTGGAATCGGGCTCGTCCTGTTTGCGTTCACAGCGCGCGGCATGGCTCTCAAGGCGCAGGATCGCGTGATTCGTCTCGAGGAGCGGATGAGATTGAGGGAGCTGATGCCGGGCCAGACATCGGCGATCAATTCACTGCGCACCGGACAGCTCATCGCGCTGCGCTTTGCGCCAGACGATGAAGTGCCGGCTCTTTTCAACAGGATTGTTTCCGGCGAGCTGGTGAAACCCGATCAAATCAAGCGCGAGATCAAGGTCTGGCGGCCGGACTATCTCAGGGTGTGATGGATACGGCTACACACCCATCGCCTTGAGCAACACTCTTTTTGCTCTCTGCCCGTCCCATTCACCGTAGAAGACTCTTTGCCACGGGCCGAAGTCCAGTTTGCCTTCGTTACCGGAACGATGACTTCGTGGCCGACGGTGAGTGAGCGAAGGTGCGCGGCCGCGTTGTCCTCGCCGGTGCCCGTATTGTGGCGATAGTCGTCCGGTGACCACGGCGCAATTCTGTTCTCGAGCCAGTCAAGAATATCCTTCCACAATCCGCTCTCGTGATCGTTGACGAATACCGAAGCGGAGATGTGCATCGCTGACACCAGTACAAAGCCTTCCGTTATTCCCGCCTCGGCGCGGCACTTCTCGACTTCGTCGGTGATGTCGATGATCTCCTGCCGCTTCTTTGTGTTGAAGGTCAGGTAGGTCGTGTGCGACTTCACGACTTCGCGCTTGCCTCCGGCATGAGTGCGGCATGCCACGAGTCTGCTGCGCGCGAGCGGAATCGGGACCGCCATTCGTTGAGAGTCGTTACTGAGAGATCGTAGACTTCCGTATCGCCGTTGATCTCGCCCTTTGCCGCGAGCTCGCTGAACTCATCGCGCGTCACGGATTGCAAATGACCGTCGCGATCACGGTAGTAAACGAGCCCGCTCGTGACGACGTTAGCGCCGAGCTCCGGCTGGAGGGCCTTCAGTGCGCGATACAATACGTCGATGGAGCAGCCGGACGCACCTTCTTTGGTGCTGTCGACACCGACGGTCAGAAACCTGTTCTCGTCCAGGCGTCGCGCGTTGTGGAGCGGCACCCCGTGCGCTGCCCATCGCGACAGGAACCCATCGACGGAATCCATCAGCTTCTGTCCTGCTTCAGGGGTCAGGTCGCGGTCGGCCCCGTACACCCAGATTCGCGCGGAATCGGGAAGCGATTCAAAATCGACTATCGGCATTTTTTCTCCATTACTTTGGCAGCTCGAGGACACGCCACATGTACCACGAGGCGACGGTTCTATATGGCGCCCACTTTTCTCCACGACGCAGAACCTGCGCCGGAGTGGGCAGCTTTCTCAGTTTGTATGCGCGCTGAACTCCTTTCTGCACGCCAAGATCAGTTGCGGGAAGCACGTCAGGCCGTCCGAGCCGGAACATGAGGAACATCTGCGCGCTCCAGGTTCCGATTCCCTTGACCTGAGTCAGGGCCGAGATGATTTCCTCGTCCGTGAGCTCGTGTAGAGTTTCGACGGGAAGCGATCCATCGAGAACATGTTCCGCGAGATTCCTCACATAATTTG
>DATEDH010000298.1:0-9300 GCA_035281765.1 Gemmatimonadaceae bacterium | reverse complement strand
ACCGTCCACTTCAGTCGCCTCGATGGATGTGAGACGAAATCGCACATCAGGAACCCGGCTGATCAACTGCTCGACGAGTGACGACAGACTCGTGCCGATGTCGCGACCGTATGTTCCGATATGAATTCCGGTGATCACAATCTCCGGATGCGCATCAGCGAGCTGACCCGCTTCCTCGACGATATCGTCTGGAAGACGCGACCGATTGCCACCACGCGAGAGAGTGGTCGCGCAGAAAGTGCAATGCTCATCGCATCCATCCTGAACGCGGAGCAGCGCGCGTGCGCCGGTTTGCCGCGATGTGTGAGCGCCTGCGGCACGAATGCCAAGCGCAGATGCAACGAGTCCCGCATCACCGCCGGCGACAACCGCTTCGACGGCGGGAAGTGTTTTCAAAGGTGACACACGCTCATCGCGAGCAGGTGCGCCTGCAGCGCAACCCATGACGATCGACCTGATCGCAGGATTGTCTCTCGCAGCTTTGCGAACATCGGCGCGGAGATCTGCTTCAGCGGCCGCAGTTACTGTGCAGCTGTTGAATACAGCAAAGTCAGCTTCCGCTGGATTCGATACGATCTCGCCGCCTGATGCGACGATCATCGCCGTCACTGCCTCACTGTCGTATTGATTAGCGCGGCAGCCGTACGTTCGGAGAAAGACCTTCATCAGCCGCCGAGCGAGCTTCCCCTGATGCGAACGCGTGTCTCCGAAATTTCAGCCGTGTCCTGACCGGAAATCGGAAGCTGAACATGGAACATGCTGCCTTCGCCTTCGCGACTGCGAACCCAGATCATTCCGCCGTGCAGATCGACGACGAGCTTGCAGAACGTGAGACCAATGCCCGAGCTGCGAACTCTCGGCGTAATCGGGCCATGGGCAACCTGGCCGAATTTCCGGAAAATGAGCTCATGATATTCGGGGGGAATTCCGGGCCCGTCATCAGCGAACGTAAAGAGAACCGAGTCAGAGGATTTCTTCGCGCTGATCGTCAATGATATCGGTCGCGAAGAATGCGACACAGCGTTCTGAATGAGATTCGAGAATACGCGCTTGATCAGCGGCTTGTCAGCGAAGAACACGGGCGTGTCGTCGTCGACTTCGATTGCGGCGTCGGTTCCTTCCTGCTGAAAGCGATGCTGCCATTCGTAGAAGAGCTCGCTCAACAGCGCCTTGGGAGCGATTGCCGATCGCGTCAGCGTGACTGCGGCCTCCTCGATGCGCGCGACTTCGAGAATGTCGTCGATGAGCGAGAGGAGGTCTTCGGCCTTCCCTTCCGCTTCACTTACTGCGCGTTTCTGCTCATCGCTCAGGTCGCCAAAATCACCATCACCAAGGAGTTCAAGCGTGGCAAGAACTGAAGTCAGAGGACTCTTTAAGTCGTGCACGATCATCTTCATCAGATCATCACGCACCTTCTCGAGCTCACGCAGTTTTCGATAACTGCCTTCGAGTGCGTCGGTCGCTGCCTTGAGCTTGAGCAGGCTGCGAACTCGCGCGCCAAGGACGAGACGGTTATGCGGCTTGGTAAGAAAATCATCGCCGCCTGCCTCGATTCCGCGAACACGATCCGTCGTGTCGCTCATCGCCGTCACGAAGATCACAGGGATGCGCGACGTGCGCGGGTCGCGCTTGATTCGACGACAGACTTCAAAGCCTGTCGATCTCGTATCAACCCCAAGATCTCCAGCGGGCATCGATACGTCTAGGATGCAAAGGTCGGGATGATGCTCGAAGCAGGCAGCAATCGCCGACGGTCCATCACATGCCGTCACGCAGCGAAAGCCGAGCGTCTGCAGCTGGTCCGACAGAAGCTCGACGTTTGCCGGCACATCGTCCGCAACCAGGACGAGCGGACTCGACGCCCTCGTCGGCTCAGCCATCAGTTATGGCCGGACGCGAAGTCCGAAGCTGAGAATGTAGGAACGCTCGGTTGCACCAACGTCGGACTCCTTCGCCTTGCGCCCGGCACGCTCGAGAGCAAAATCGAACGTCGCGCGATTCCGGAAAAACTGCGCACCCAGACCGGCCGCAAATGAAAGCTCGGTAACCTCCGACCCGGCTGCAAGGAACGGAAGCGTTCGATATCGTCCGCCAATGCGTAGAACAGTCTGCCTGTTCATGATTCTGGGCCCAAGAGATTCGATGCCCATCCCGCCTTCCCAGGTATCGGTTGCCTCTGCACTCGAGAGAGTGTTGAGACTCGACCACATGTCTCTCGATACGTGCGCGGAGATGCTCGAGCCGGGAATTCCCTCGTAGGCGACACCAAAACCATATCGATCGGGCACGTCCGCCTCCGAGACTGCGGAATCTGCATTGCGCGCCTCGATCGAAAATCCTTTGCGGCCGCTCAACGCAAATCCGATGTTGCGCGAAGGACGAATCAATACGCCGGCAGAACCTGCATACCCGCGGAAGCCGAGGGTCGTTACCTGGGTGATCGTCGAAAATTTGAGAGAGTCAGGAAAACTCTGGGTGAAGAAAACGCGATTCTGGCCCGTGTATGCATGAATTCCAAGACCGAGCTGGAATTTCTGGCTCGGCGCGTATCCCGCTGCAAGACGCAGGTCGTTGATTGCGCCGATACTCTGCGTCAGCTCCGTAACTGTTGACAACGTTCCTGCCACGTCGATGTCACGCGTGATGGAAGTCGCAGACGATCTGTCCAGCAGCGTCGATGCCGAGAATCCCACGCTCGCGCGCGATCCGAGAGGAATCACGGCCGAGACAACTGGGAAGCGCGCCGTCATCGTGTTCGATGTTGCGCCGCCATTCGTAAGCTTTCGAAACTCCGGCTCGTACTGGAAGAACAAGCGCGGCTCACCGGACAATCCGACCGTTGCGGGATTGATCGGAGTGTCAGCATCGAATTCGGAGATGCCACCGCCTGTAGCGAGTGCACGTGTGCTCAGCTGCCCGGGCGGAAATCCAAATCCCTGCGTGCTGAGTGCGCCTTGCGCCGCAGACGTTGTTGCGGCGACTGCCAGCGCTGCAAAAACGCCGAGGCTTGTCCTTACGATATTGCCGGTCATGGAAGCCCCGTTGATTTGCGTGCTGAATAGCTGATCCGCAGCCGCGGCCGCAGGTCAGGTGCCGATTCCACAGGAAAGAATCTCGCTTCAAGCGGTGACGTTCCCTCGAGGGTGCTCACGAGAATGAGGGCTCTTGGTGTCTCGACAGGATTCTGCGAGCGCCATAACGAGATGACATTCGCAATCTCCATCGTGCGAAGCCCACTCCCTCCCGGCGTCACCTTCAGCGTATCAGTTCGCGCGACTGCAACGATCTGAGCGGCCTTCGCGATATCCGTCACCGTCGCAGCAGCAAGAGATATTTGCGGGGCTATTCGAACTGTATCGTCCTGATCGATGCTCGGGTTCGGCTGTTGCGTGAGAAGCAGTGTCGCGCGAACCACATCCACGGAATCGATGATGAACGCCGGAATGTCAAACTTCATGTAGACTCTTCGCGCAGGCAGGCCGCCAATGTTGAGCTGCGTCGCAGGACCGGTCGACGTGCCCTTCACAATCAGCGAGTAGTCGGCGAGCGAGTTCGCGAGAATCGGCTGAGTCTCGGGAGTCTTTGAATACGGAACGAGAACGATCTTCGAGATCGTCGTATCGGGATCGACCCGATATGTAAGAAGTGTCGGAGCTCCGGCCCCCTCCTGCGACCACAATCTCAGCTGAACCGATTCCGGACCTCGCGCGCGAATTCCAATGCGCATTGGTCCGCCCTTTCGCGCGAGGATCTGCTCGCTCGGAATGGGCACGTTGATAGTGTCCTTGAGTGAGGCCCTCTCAAAAGTCGCTGACGTAATCAGTCGATCGGGTGTAAACAGAGCAGCGATCACAGCGGTCGCAGTGTCTGGCGCACTCGAGTTCACGTCGTAAAAATCAAGCGTCAGCGTCGCCGGAATTTTCCCACCGACGGTATCGATGCGCATTCTGAGAATCGCGCTGTCGACCTGAGTGATGGGAATGCTCGTCGTGTCCGGACCTGGCTTGTGATACAGCGCAGGAATGCTGTCGAAACGGATAATCGCGCGCGAATCGAGAGAGTCGCCTCGCGTTGCAATGAACAGCGACGCTTCCGTGCCCTGCCCTTCGAGGGCGGAAACGGTCGAGTCGAGTGTAATTGCGTCGAGCGTAACGGTCTGTATCTCACCGCCCTGATCGGGGCAGAGCAAGGGACAGCCGGCATCGTTGTCGAGCGTTTCGGTGCACGCCGCCGTGATTGCTGCAAGCAACAGCGAGCCGGCCATGGTGAGCCGGATTGAACTCAGTTTCACTTACTCTTTTCCGCGTAGATAGTTCAGCGCGAACGCTTCCGGCAGAAGATCGCCGAGTCTCCACTCCACTTTCTTTCCGTTTCTCGAATAGCCCGTGATTTTCAGATCCGGCGCAAACTCACTCATCGTCTGCCTGCACGATCCGCACGGTGGCGCCGGCTCATCGGATTCGCTGGCTACCGCGATCTCTTCAAACGCACGCATTCCCTTCGCAACAGCAGCCGAGACCGCCACGCGCTCGGCGCAAAGCGCCTCGCCGTATGCGGCGTTCTCGACATTGCATCCGGTGAAGATCTCACCGGTTGAAGTCCTCAACGCCGCACCCACGCGAAAGCGCGAGTACGGCGCATATGCATTCTCCATGGCGGCAAAAGCGGCTTCACGCAGCTCGTCGTCAGGCTTCATCGTCTCTTCCTGTGATTACGATTTGATCAGCTGCGAAAGAAACGACTCGCCCTTGCCGCGGAATGAGACACCAAACCATTCCGCGACGGTTGCGCCAAGGTCGGAAAAACTTTTCCGAACCCCGAGATTTCCCGGTGTGACCTGCCCGCCAATTGCCAGGAGCGGCACCGCTTCCCTGGCATGGTCGGTCGACTCCGTCGTGGGGTCGTTGCCATGGTCGGCGGTTATGAACAGCAAGTCGTCCTCCCGCATTTCGGAGGTTATCTCGGGAAGAGCGAAGTCGAACTCCCGCAGTGAGTTGTAAAACCCCGCAACATCATTGCGGTGCCCGTACAACTGGTCGAAATCTACAAGGTTGGCGAAGAGCAGCCCACCTCGGGGCCCTGAAAGCCACTCCCTTATGAGCTCGATCCCATCGGCGTTCGATTTGGTGTGCTCCGCAACGATGGACCGCTTTGCGAAGAGATCGTCGACCTTTCCCACGCCGTGACGGTCGATGCCGGCGTCAGCGAGGGCATCGAGCAGTGTCTGATCCGGGGGCTGAATCGAATAATCGCGTCGATTCGGAGTGCGCTTGAACGCTCCCGCTTTCCCCTCGAACGGACGAGCGATCACACGCGAAACATCGTGTGGCGGCACCAGCATCTCTCGCGCGATCTGGCACGCACGATACAGCTCCTCGAGAGGAACGACGCCCTCATGCGCCGCTATCTGAAAAACTGAATCTGCAGATGTGTAAAGGATCCAGCTCCCCGTCTGCATGTGCTCTGCCCCAAACGTATCGAGCACCTCGGTTCCGCTTCCAACAACGTTCCCGAGCACCCCGCGCCCGGTGCGGCGCGCAAATTCGTCGACCACATCGTGAGGAAATCCGGTCGGATAGGTCGGAAATGGCTTTGCAAGATGCACCCCTGCTATTTCCCAGTGTCCAGCGGTGCTGTCCTTCCCGGCCGATGCCGGCTCCATCCGCCCCCACGCGCCATCGACGGAATCACTCGCTTCCATTCCTTCGAGCTCGAGAATGTTGCCGAGCCCATACGACTGGAGCGCAGGAAGATTGAATCCGCCCACCGCCCGCGCGACATGGCCGAGCGTATTGCTGTCACTATCGCCGTATTTCAACGCGTCAGGAGCTGCGCCGGCGCCCACGCCATCGAGAACCAGGATTATTGCACGTCTGTCATTCATTGTCATTTATAGATGCGCTCGATTCGGTTGCGAAGTCCTGTCAGAAGCTCATACGGGGACATCTCGGCGAGCTTCGCGACTGATGCAACGTCAATTGGTGCGCCACTCTCTCGAGCGTCGCCGATAAGAGTTGCGACATCCCCGACCTCGGCGCCGGTGTCAGTCACGTCGAGCATCGTCATATCCATTGTCACGCGCCCGGCTATGGGAACGGTCTTGCCCCGGATTGTCGCTACGCCGCGATTACTCGCGTTGCGCGGGTATCCATCGGCGTATCCAGCAGGAACGGTTGCAATCCGGCTCGGCCTCGATGCCGTCCATGTTGCATCGTAGCTCACTGTGTCGCCCGCATGCACATCGCGGATTTCCACAATTCTGCCACGCATGTACACAACCGGCTCCGGCTGAAACTGCGCCGTGTCGCCGCTGCCGACTCCATACATGAATATTCCGGGCCTCACCGCACTCAGGGGTGATCGATTGTGTCGCACGATCGCGGCGCTCGAGTCGGTGTGGACGAATGACGGAATCGACGGAAGCTCTTTCAACGCGATGTCAAAACGGGCTAGCTGCTCAGACATGGTATCGTCATCGAGCTCGGGCGAATGAAAGTGTGTGAACACTCCCTTCGGCGGATTTGCCTTCAACACGCTCGACAGTGATGCGACTTCGCGCCAGGGAATTCCCGCGCGATGCATTCCGGTATCGACCGACAAATAATATGGGCTCCCATATATCTTCCAGGACTCGATCTCGATGGGAAAGCCAAGCGTCGGCGTCAGGGAAAGTGATGCAGCTTCCGGGAAGTCGGACTCGAGCAGCGGCGTGAACACAATTATCTCGCGGGTGATTCCCGCATTTCTGAGCTCGCGTCCTTCTTCGACAGTTGCAACTCCATAGGCCATCGGGGCGAGTGTCTCGAGCGCGTTTGCGACTCGCACTGCGCCGAGTCCATACGCATCGGCCTTGATCATCGGAAGGAGCGCGACACCTGAATGCTCCGCGAGCTTCGATGCATTCCGCACGAGCGCGGCGAGATCGATATCCAGCCACGCGCGGCTCAGCATTGCTTCGTCTCTGGCATCTCCGGTAGGTTTGCAGTCACGAAGCCAATTTACTGCGAGCGATGGCGGCATGGACGAGAAAGCAACCTTGAACGACACTGTCGCGCTCATGCGCGACTTGAGACAGCGATGTGAGTGGGACGCAGCACAAACTCACGAATCACTGCGCCCGTATCTCATCGAGGAATCACAGGAGCTCGACGACGCATTGCGCGAGGGCAACGCCGCGCTCATGCGGGAGGAGCTCGGCGATCTGCTGCTGCAGGTGCTGTTTCACTCAGTGATCGCGGAAGAGCGCGGTGAGTTTGACGTTCACGACGTTGCGCGCGGATTGATCGCGAAGATGCGTGCGCGCCATCCGCATCTTTATGGCGATGGAGTAAAGGAGCCGTGGGAGAAAATGAAGTCGAAGAAGCGCGAGTCGATTGCAGATGGACTTCCGCGATCGCTCCCTCCGCTTCACCGCGCGCACCGGCTTCAGGATCGTGCGGCTGGAGTTGGGTTCGACTGGCCGGATACTTCGGGCCCCGTTGAGAAAATCGAGGAGGAGCTTCGGGAGGTTCAGCAGCATCTCGACAATCGTGCGCCGCTCGCTCCGCATTCGGCTCCGGTAATCGATGCTGATCACGAGGCGCTCGAGTCCGAGCTGGGAGATCTACTATTTGCGGTGGTGAATCTTTGCCGTAAGGCCGGCGTTCACGCTTCGCTCGCACTCGATCGTGCGAATCTCAAATTCGAGAATCGATTTCGATCTGTTGAGATCATTGCTCGTGAGCGCGGCTTGCTTTTAGGCTCAGCTACTCTTGAAGAGCTGGATGCCATCTGGGATGAGGTTAAGTCTCGCGAAGCTGGCATGTGACGACCTAACTGTGGCATCTGACGACCTGGACACGGAGATAACGGAGTAACGGAGTCCCCACGGAGTTTTTTTTTGGGAACTTCGGAACTGCTGCTACCTGCTGTCTGCTACCTGACTCCAGCGACAGCTGCCTGCTACCAGCTACCTGCTAACAGCAGAAAAAGACAAAAAAAACGCAGTTCTCCGTGGGGACTCCGTTACTCCGTATCTCCGTGTCTAAGTCGTCAGATGCGGCTTCAGTAAACCAAAGCTATGGCCGCAAACGATGCATCATTCTCGGAAACGCAATCGCCTCGCGGAGATGCGGAAGGCCACAGATCCACGAAACCGTCCGCTCCAATCCGAGACCGAATCCCGAATGCACGAACGTCCCGTACTTACGAAGTTCGAGATACCATGAGTAGGCATCAACTGGCAGCCCTTCCTCGTGGATCCGCTGCAGCAGTCGATCGTAATCATCTTCGCGCTGCGAACCGCCGATGATCTCGCCGTAACCTTCGGGCGCCAGAAGATCATCGCACAGCACTGTGCGCGGATCCTCCGGATTCTCCTTCATATAGAAGGCCTTTGCTTCCTTTGGATAGTTGTAGATGAAGACCGGCCGGTCATGACCTTCGACGAGGAGCGATTCGTCTTCAGCTCCAAGATCGTCGCCCCACTTTGCCGTACTTCCCTTCTCCTCCAGGATCTTTATCGCATCCGTGTAATTGATGCGCGGAAATGGAGTAACGACGGTCTCGAGCTTTGATGTATCGCGCTCTATGATCTTCAGCTCTTCCTGCTTCCGCTCGAGGCAGCGCTGTACCAGATACGAGACGAAATCCTCCTGGAGCCGCATGTTGTCGTCCGAATCATTGAACGCGACCTCGGGCTCGATCATCCAGAACTCGGTCAGGTGACGGCGAGTTTTTGATTTCTCCGCGCGGAATGTCGGGCCGAATGTATAAATACGCCCGAACGCGGCGGCGGCCGCCTCGCCATAGAGCTGGCCGGTCTGCGCGAGATACGCCGTCCCCTCGTCGAAATATTCAGTAGAGAATAGGCCACTGCGCTCGCCGATCGCCGCCGTGAGAATCGGCGTATCAACCCGCAGAAAATCCCGCTGATAAAAGAAATCGGCGATCCCCATCTCGATTTCGTTTCGAATGCGGGCAATTGCCCTCTGCCTGTCGCTTCTCAGCCAGAAATGGCGATTGTCGAGCAGGAAATCGATGCCGTGCTCCTTGGGCTGAATGGGGTAATCGATGGGGCTTGGGCCGTTCACCGCGAGATCGGTAACGCCCAGCTCGAATCCGCCTGGCGCCCGCGCGTCGGGACGTACCTCTCCGGTCACCTCAATCGTCGTTTCCTGTGTGAGCTGTGAAAACCGTTCCCACGCTTCCTGCGGGAGACTACTTTTCACCAGAACACACTGTAGAGTGCCACTGCCATCGCGCATCACGATGAAAGCGACCTTTCCGGATGAGCGAAGGTGTGTGACCCAGCCTTTTATC
>DATEDH010000297.1:0-6022 GCA_035281765.1 Gemmatimonadaceae bacterium | reverse complement strand
TCATGAGAAGTGTATCTCGCGGAGAGCTCGATTTGTCAGCCGCACGCGACAGGATCATTATTGAGACGCGTCAGTACGCGAAGCGCCAGCGAACCTGGTTCAGGCACCAGCTCGGCGATGCGCGTGTGACGCTGCTCGATCCGGACGCTCCGGATGCGCAGGCACTCGCTCAACGCTGGTGGAAGGAGACGTCTTGAAGATCGGCATTACCTGCTATCCCACGTACGGCGGATCGGGCGCTGTCGCGACGGAGCTTGGAATCGCTCTCGCGGCGCGCGGACACCAGATCCATTTCATAACGTACCGGCAGCCATTCAGGCTGCCGGATTTTCTACCCAACGTTTTTTTCCATGAAGTGGACGTCGGCCGATATCCGCTGTTCGAGTATCCGCCGTATGACCTGGCTCTCGCTGCGCGCATGCACGAAGCCGTCGTGATGCACGGGCTCGAGATTCTGCACTGTCACTACGCCCTGCCGCATGCGACAAGCGCGTGGATTGCGCGTGAGATGCTGCGCGCGCAAAAGCGTGACGTCAAAGTGATCACGACTCTGCACGGCACCGATATCACGATCGTCGGGCAGGATCCGTCCTTCAACGCGATAACCAAGTTCTCGATCGAGCGCTCTGACCGGCTGACGGCAGTATCCGAATTTCTGAGGAGTGAGACGTACGAGGCGTTCGGATGCACGGCATGCGATGTCGGCGTGATTCACAACTTCATCGATCCCGCCGTGTACAATCGCTCCGCTTACCCACCGCTGCTGCGAAAGCAGCTTGGTGACGGACCGGTCCTGATGCACATATCGAACTTCCGCCGCGTGAAGCGTGTGGTCGATGTGATCCGGATCTTCGGGCGGGTAAACGAACGGATCCCATCGAGACTGGTGATGGTTGGCGACGGCCCCGACCGCGGTGAGGCCGAAGAGGAATCGCGCAAGCTCGGCGTCGAGAAGCGCGTTCACTTTCTCGGGAAGATTGATAACGTTGCGCCGCTTCTCGCCTCTGCCGACCTGTTTCTGCTTCCAAGCCAAAGCGAGTCGTTCGGATTGAGCGCATTGGAAGCACTTGCTTCGGGAGTTCCGGTGATCGGAACTGCTGCGGGTGGCGTTCCTGAAGTCGTGCGCGACGGCGCGACGGGATATCTCTGCGAAGTCGGCGACGTCGAGGGAATGTCGCAGCACGCAATCGAGATCCTGAGCGATCCTGCAAAGTGGGAATCGATGAGCGAGCTCGGAGCAGAAGACGCGCGGGCCCGGTTTTCGCTCGACGCGATCGTCTCGCAGTATGAGCACCTGTACCGGACATCTCTCGCAAACTGAAAACGTGACGACATTTCAAGCAGTGATCCTTGGTCTTATCCAGGGACTTACCGAGTTCCTTCCAGTGTCGAGCTCCGCGCACCTGTCGCTTGCGCCGGTTCTTTTCGGCTGGAAGGATCCGGGACTCGCATTCGATGTTGCCCTTCATTTCGGGACGCTGATTGCTGTTCTCTGGTATTTCAGGAAGCAGTGGATCGAGCTCATCGTTGCCGCCGGAGAGATCATCTCGACGCGGCGAGTAGATACGCCGGCAAAGAAGCGGGTGATCTTTCTCATCATCGCAACAATTCCGGGCGCCATCGGCGGGCTGCTGCTTGAAGACAAGGCAGAAACAGTTTTTCGTGCGCCCGCACTCACGGCGTGGGCGCTCATGATCATGGGATTTCTGCTCTGGATCGTCGATCGGGTATCATCGCAGGCGCGGCATCTCGATGGCATGAGGTGGCTCGACGCGCTTCTCATTGGAATTGCGCAGGTCGTCGCTCTCGTTCCCGGCGTCTCGCGATCGGGGTCGACCATCACGGCAGGACGCGCACTCGGTCTCGACCGTCAATCAGCAGCGGTGTTCAGCTTTCTCATGAGCATGCCGATCATCGGAGCTGCAGTAGTTCTCAAAGGAAAAGACGTACTCGCAGGAGATGGCATTACCACCCCCGTTGTGGCAGGAGTCCTCGCCGCGGCGATATCGAGCTGGCTGGCGATCGCGATCCTTTTGCGTTATGTCAGCAGACACAGTTACGGGATCTTCGCTCTTTATCGGCTGATCCTCGGTGCAGTGGTTCTGGTGTTCCTGCAAATGCGTGGCTGACGATTATCGCTTTGATGGACTGACATCCCGCGAGCTGGCGGAGACGCTCGGCCTTCCTCACGTCGAGCTGATGGAATCGACTACGTCCACACTCGACGTTGCACACCGGCTCGCATCAGATGGATGTCGTTCGGGTACGCTAGTCATTGCGAATCATCAAACGAAGGGACGCGGACGCTCGGGTAAATGGTCATCTGACGCCGGACGCGGACTGTGGATCACACTGGTCGAGCGCCCTGTCGATACGAGTGGTCTCGAGGTTCTCGCGCTTCGGGTCGGACTTCGCGCAGCACGCGCGCTCGATCGATTTGCTCCGGAGCCGGTTCGGCTGAAATGGCCGAATGATCTTTACATCGATGAGCGCAAGCTCGCGGGCATTCTCATCGAAGCGAGATGGAGAGAGGGAAGACTGGACTGGGTTTCGATCGGCGTCGGGGTGAACGTGAAAGCGCCTGATGATATGCCGCTTGCGGCTGAGCTCGACCCGGGCACGCAGCGTCTTGAAGTTCTCGCAGACTTGATCCCCGCATTGAGAACCGCAGCAACGTGCAGCGGAAATCTCAAGCCGATCGAGCTGATCGAATGGAATGCGCGGGATATGGCGCGCGGACGAAAATGCAGCGCGCCCGCGCGCGGAACAGTCGAGGGGATCAGTCCTGCAGGCGAGCTGCTTGTTGCGCTGGCGGACACTATCGCCAGATTCCGCTCCGGCTCACTCGTCCTCGACCACCGATAAATGATTCTTGCGTTCGATGTAGGAAACACCGAAACAACGGTCGCGCTGTTCGATGCTGAAAATATCGAGGCGCACTGGCGCATCACGACAAATCTTCCGCGCACGCCTGATGAATTCTCGATGCTGATCCGGTCGCTGCTGCATTCGGATTCGATCGAAGTGCAGAATGTGACCGGCGCGGCAATCTGCTCTGTTGTTCCGCCAGTTACGGAGATACTCGGCGCAGCGTGTCATGACATTGTCGGAAGTGATCCCGTGTTCGTCGATGCGCGAGCGAAGCTTCCGATTCGTCTCGAGGTCGATGAGCCGCTGACAGTGGGAGCGGATCGCGTTGCGAATACGCTTGCAGCGAGCCGCATCTGGAAGCGCGATACTATTGTCGTAGATCTCGGCACTGCTACTACGTACGATTGCATCACGGCGCAGGGCGCATTCGTTGGCGGCATCATTCAGCCTGGAGTGAGAACATCGGCTGAGACGTTGTTCCGCCGAACTTCGCAGCTTGCTGCAACAGAGCTGATTCCGCCAAAAAAAGTCATCGGCACGCGAACCGACGAATGCATCCGTTCCGGCGTTCTCTACGGGTCGGTCGATTCCATCGATGGACTGGTTGCCCGCGTGAAAGCGGAATGGCAGGTGCCCGATCCGATCGTGATTGGAACGGGTGGCCTCGCCGAAACGTTGAGGCCGTTCTGCCGGTCGTTCGACGAGGTCGATCCTTACTTGACCCTCAAGGGAATCCGCATCGGGTACGAGCTGCTCACGTCGGGCTGATTTGCGATTTTCAGCAGGCACGATATTCTTGAATCTTCATTCCGAATGGAGGTTCAATGCCTCGCAAAGCTCTCACAGTCGCGATTGTCGCGGCGCTCCTGGGGGCTCTCTGCCCCTCCACCCTTCTCGCGCAGGATAACGCGAAGAAAATTGCGACTGCGATGTCCGCAGCTCCGCCGGCGATCGCGAAGGACGCAACGATCATCGACTGGCCGGACGCAACGGGTAAGATGACGACTCTTCGCGCAGGGACGAACGGCTGGACCTGCCTTCCGAGTATGCCATCACAGGGGAAGATGGTGAACAACTCGGCATGCTTCGACGCAAACTTCTGGGCAATGATCGGAGCCATGATGGCGGGCAAGGCGCCGGATGTAAAAGGCGTTGGATATTCCTACATGCTGAGCAACGACTGGTGGGAGGGCAACACGAGCTTTGCCGATACGGTGGAGACTCCCACGAACGACTGGCATCACACCGGAAATCACGTGATGATCTACTATCCCGATAAGGCGATGCTCGCGGGTCTGCCGACAAAACCGTCTACGACAGGTCCGTACGTGATGTGGCCGAACACCCCGTATGCTCACGTGATGTGGCCAGTGAAATAGCCCGGCGTGACCGCTTGAACTAGGCGGCCGACAGGTTAAACTTCGGGCGTTAGCACTCAAACACCGAGAGTGCTAACGCCCTTTTCAATGCCCAAAACCAGCAGGAGGGATGCTTGATATGGCTACGAAAACAAGTAGCACCGTAACACCCCTGGCGGATCGTGTCGTGGTCCGCGCACTCGAAGAGACCGAGACGATGCGTGGCGGACTCTTCATTCCCGACACCGCCAAGGAAAAGCCCATGCAGGGCGAAGTGATCGCGGTCGGCCCGGGACGCTACGAAGAAGGAAAGCGCGTTCCCATGGACCTCAAGGTCGGCGACAAGGTTCTCTATGGTAAGTACAGCGGAACCGAAGTCACTATCGAAGGCGACCAGCTCCTGATTCTCCGCGAAGCCGATGTGCTCGCGGTCATCAGCTAACCGTAACGACAGGAAATCAGATCCATGGCAGCCAAGGAACTCCATTTCAATACTGACGCGCGCGCAGCCCTCAAGCGCGGCGTAGATCAGCTCGCCGAAGCGGTGAAAGTCACCCTCGGCCCCAAAGGCAGAAACGTCGTCATCGACAAGAAGTTCGGCGCACCGACCGTCACCAAGGACGGCGTCACCGTGGCGAAGGAGATCGAGCTCAATGATCCCCTCGAGAACATGGGCGCCCAGATGGTGAAGGAAGTTGCGACCAAGACTTCAGATCTCGCCGGCGACGGCACAACCACCGCAACGGTTCTCGCTCAGGCGATTTTCCGTGAAGGCCTCAAGAACGTCACCGCCGGTGTCAACCCGATGGCGCTCAAGCGCGGCATCGATCGCGCTGTGACGACGATCGTTGAAGAGCTCAAGACCATGAGCGTCGTGACGCAGGGTAAGAAGGAGATCGCGCAGGTCGGTTCCATCTCCGCGAACAACGACAAGGAAATCGGCGATCTCATCGCCGAGGCGATGGAGAAGGTCGGCAAGGACGGCGTCATCACAGTCGAAGAGGCAAAGGGCCTCGAGACCACTCTCGAGACGGTCGAAGGAATGCAGTTCGACCGCGGCTATCTCTCCCCGTACTTCGTTACGGATCCGGAGAAGATGGAAGCAGTTCTCGAGGATGCGATGATTCTCATCCACGACAAGAAGATCTCGTCGATGAAGGATCTCCTTCCCATCCTTGAGAAGGTCGCGCAGCTCGGCAAGCCTCTCCTCATCATTGCAGAGGACATCGAAGGTGAAGCGCTCGCTACGCTCGTCGTCAACAAGCTCCGCGGAACGCTTCGTGTCTGCGCAGTGAAGGCGCCCGGCTTCGGTGATCGCCGCAAGGCGATGCTGCAGGACATCGCGATCCTGACCAACGGCCAGGTCATCAGTGAGGAAGTCGGATTCAAGCTCGAGAACGCAGTCGTTACCGATCTTGGCCGCGCAAAGCGAATCGTCGTCGACAAGGACAACACCACCGTCATCGATGGCGCTGGCGAGGACGAGAAGATTCAGGGACGTGTGAAGGAGATCAAGGCAGCGATCGACAAGACCACGTCGGATTACGACAAGGAGAAGCTGCAGGAGCGTCTCGCGAAGATCTCGGGCGGTGTCGCCGTGATCAACGTTGGCGCAGCAACCGAGAGCGAGATGAAGGAGAAGAAGGCTCGCGTCGAGGATGCGCTGCATGCGACTCGCGCTGCTGTCGAAGAGGGAATCGTTCCCGGCGGCGGAGTTGCTCTCGTTCGCGCACAGAAGGCGCTCAAGTCGCTCAAGCTCGACGATACCGATGAGCAGATTGGCGTTGGAATCA
>DATEDH010000296.1:0-10928 GCA_035281765.1 Gemmatimonadaceae bacterium | reverse complement strand
CTCCTGATTCGCACGGGCGGTGAGCAGCGCTTGAGTGATTTTCTCCTGTGGGAATGCGCGTATGCCGAGCTCTACTTTACGCGCCGGATGTGGCCCGAATTCGGCCCGACCGATCTTGCAGAGGCGGTAGAGGAATTCCGTCGTCGCGAGCGGCGCTTTGGCGCGGTTCCCGAAGCGGCTGCTGGATAACATCCGCCCCGGCTGCGAAATCAGTTAGTTAAAGGCGCGTCGCCCGACGCCCGACGCCAGACGCCCGTGAAACAATGTCGCACGGGCGACGGGTGACGGACGTCGGGCCACGCGCTTTTCTCCAGCTGTTTAAAAAAATGCGCGCTTACTACAGCGATTTCGAGCCAAAGTTCCACGGAATTTCATAGAGAAAATCCACTAACATCGAGCCCAATCCGGCGTCTACCAGTTTGTCCCGTGCAATCCGTGCGCGGAATCAACTGAACGATTTGTTGGAGGAACGATGGTAAAATTTCGCACGGCAGCTCTCAGCGCCGTAGCAGTCTTTGCTTTTGCCGCGTACGCCGGTGCACAGACTCCTGCCCAGAAGGACAGCGCCCACCGCGGGATGCGTGGCGAGCGTCATGGTCAGATGGACAAGCAGCATCGCGGAATGCGCGGGCAGCGTGGTCAGTTCGGTCGAGCGCGCGGCGAGTTCGTCAAGGATCTGAATCTCACCGATGCACAGAAGTCGCGCATCAAGACGATTCACGAGAAGTATCGCCCGCAGTTCCAGAAGCTTCGCGAGGATGGCCGCACGCAGTTCAAGGGTCTCCGCGATGCACGCCAGAAGGGTGATACCTCGAAGGTTGCACGCGATCGCATCCGTGCGCAGCGCGAGCAGTTCATGAACCGGACGAAGACCCTGCGTCAGCAGGAGCAGAATGAGATCCGCACAGTTCTCACCTCGGAGCAGCGCGCAAAGTGGGATGCAGCCGCGAAGAAGCGCGAGGAAGCGATGAAGAATCGCATGGAGAAAATGAAGGAGCGACGTCAGCGGGGCGGAAGCAAGGCGTAGCTTCTCGCACAGCTTTAAAAAAAGCGCGTCGCCCGTCGTGCGACGCCCGTCACCCGTGAGACATTATTTCACGGACGTCGGGTGTCGCGCGACGGGCGACGCGTTTTCAGCAGTTAGCTAGTTGCGGCGTTTCATCGTACATTTTGCCTCAATTACAACGTCACCCAGGAGCAGGGGCATGCCGATCAAGGAAGGAAAGCGGTACTGCATCAACCACCCCAATGCGCGAATGAACCGTACCGAGAGCCTCAAGGCCCTCGTTGCAATCCAGGGCACCGCCACTGACGCCACGATCAACACTGCATCAGGACTGATCGTGATGCCGTTTGTGTGCGAAGAGTGCGGCTACCTCGAGCTCTACGTAGCCGACAAGACGCAGAACGAGAAGAAATAGCAGTCGATGGGCGTCGACATCGTTCAGATTCGACGCCGCGGATGGGGAGAAACCATGCGCCGCGACGCATGGTGGATCCAGCCCGCGGTGGTGTTCGTCATTCTCACCAGCTTTCTCGTCTACGCCACGTGGGCGGCGTTTCAGAATGCGCACTATGAGTATGGCAACTATCTCTCGCCGTTTTACTCACCATTGCTGCTCGGTGATTCGCCGAATGCGTGGTTCGGGCCGAAGCCGGGATGGTGGCCTTCGCTTCTCCCGTTCTCACCTGCGCTGATCATCCTTCCGTTCCCCGCAGGATTTCGCTTCACCTGTTATTACTATCGCGGCGCATACTACAAGGCATTCTGGTCAGATCCGCCGAGCTGCGCAGTGGGCGAGCCCCGCAAGGGTTATCGCGGCGAGAGATCGTTCCCGCTCATCATCCAGAACGTTCATCGGTACTTCCTGTATTTCGCGCTGCTCTTTCTCGTGTTTCTCGCGCACGACGCGTGGAAAGCGATGTGGTTCACCGATCCTGCGACAGGCCAAAGTCATTTCGGCATTGGCGTCGGCACACTTCTCCTCACTGCAAACGTCATCCTCCTCGGCGGATATACACTCGGCTGTCATTCACTCCGCCATCTCGTCGGCGGATATCTCGATCGAATGTCGCGCGCCCCGGTTCGCAAGCGCGCGTACGACTGCGCGAGCTGCCTCAACCGGGGGCACATGAACTGGGCGTGGTGCAGTCTCTTCATGGTCGCGTTCTGCGACGTCTACGTTCGCATGCTCTCGATGGGCGTGTGGACTGACTTCCGGTTCTTCTAGATGCCGCAGTACGAAACTCATGAACACGACGTTCTCGTTGTAGGCGCAGGAGGAGCAGGACTTCGCGCTGCTATCGAAGCCGCTGTATCAGGCGCTCGCGTCGGGCTCGTCTGTAAATCGCTCCTCGGCAAAGCTCACACGGTGATGGCAGAAGGTGGCGTTGCTGCAGCGCTCGCGAACGTCGACGATCGTGACAACTGGAAAGTCCACTTCGCGGACACAATGCGAGGTGGCCAGTACATGAACAACTGGAGAATGGCCGAGCGTCACGCGAAGGAAGCTCCTGATCGTGTGCGTGAGCTCGAAGCGTGGGGTGCAGTGTTCGACCGCACGGGTGACGGCCGCATTCTTCAGAGGAATTTCGGCGGGCACAAGTATCCCCGGCTCGCGCACGTTGGCGATCGCACGGGTCTCGAGATGATTCGCACGCTGCAGGACCACGCGATTCATCTCGGAATCGACGTGCACATGGAGTGCACCGTCATCGAGCTGTTCAAGGATGGTGATCGAATTGCCGGAGCGCTTGCATATGACCGCGAGCGCGGACGCTTCAAGCTGTTTCAGGCGAAGGCAATTGTCTTGTGCACGGGTGGCATCGGCCGCGCATTCCACGTAACGAGCAACAGCTGGGAATACACCGGCGATGGGCAATCGCTCGCGTATCGCGCCGGTGCTGCTCTCCAGGATATGGAGTTCGTGCAGTTCCACCCAACGGGAATGGTATGGCCGCCGAGTGTGAGGGGAATTCTCGTAACCGAAGGTGTCCGCGGCGAAGGCGGGATTCTCGTGAACAAGGACGGCCGGCGCTTCATGTTCGACGACATCCCTGAGAACTATCGCTCTCAGACTGCAGACAACGAAGAGGAAGGCTGGCGCTACGTGCAGGGCGACAAGAATGCTCGGCGTCCGCCTGAGCTTCTCACTCGCGATCATGTTGCGCGCTGCATCATGCGCGAGGTGCGCGAGGGGCGAGGCAGTCCGCATGGCGGAGTCTTTCTCGACATCTCATGGATCAAGGCGAAGCTGCCCAACGCTCCGGAGCACATCAAGAAGAAGCTCCCGAGCATGTATCACCAGTTCAAGCAGCTCGCCGACATCGACATTACAACGGAACCGATGGAAGTCGGGCCGACGACGCACTATGTGATGGGTGGGATCAGTGTCGATGGTGACACGCAGATGTCGACTGTGCCGGGATTGTTCGCAGCGGGTGAATCAGCCGCAGGATTGCATGGAGCGAACCGGCTCGGTGGCAATTCGCTGTCCGATCTTCTCGTGTTTGGAAAACTCGCAGGCGAGCACGCTGCTCAGTACGCCTCGTCAGGGAGCCAGGTGCAGGTTCCAGAGGCAGCGGTCGATGAAGCGGCGCAGAAAGCTCTCGAGCCGTTCGGGCGTGATGTGGCTGGCCCATCTACCGAAGGCGCCTATCAGGTTCAACATGCGCTTCAGGAGATGATGCAGGAGCTCGTTGGAATAGTCCGCCGAGAGGAGGAGATGCAGCAGGCGCTTGAAGGATTGAGCGGACTCAGACAGCGCGCCGCGCGAGTTTCGGTTCCGGGAAATCGCGAGTACAATCCGGGATGGCATACTGCGCTCGATCTGCAGAATCTTCTGACGGTTGCCGAGGCAGTTACGCGATCGGCCCTCGAGCGGAAGGAAAGCCGCGGAGGACATTTCCGCGATGATTATCCGGATAAGGACCCTGCGTTTGCGACGTTCAACACCATCGTCAGGCGCGGCGCTGACGGCGCGATGGTTGTCGAGCGCAAGCCGATAGTAGACATGCGTGACGATCTCAAGCAGATCATCGAGGAGAACAAGTAGCGATGACGACAGGACTTTCACGCGAGATCGTCGAGAGCGGACAGCGCGCCGCGGAGCGAAGCAATGCGAGCGCGGGCGGCGAAGCGCGCAAGGCGACATTCAAGGTGTGGAGAGGTGAAGGCACAACGGGTCACTTCGAGAACTACACTACTTCGGTCTCTGAAGGCATGGTCGTTCTCGACGCAATTCACCAGATCCAGGCTGAAAGCGCCAACGATCTTGCAGTCAGGTGGAACTGCAAAGCCGGCAAGTGCGGCTCCTGCTCAGCTGAGATCAACGGCATGCCGAAGCTAATGTGCATGACGCGGCTGAGCGATCTCGATCTCGACGAGGCCGTGACGGTCGAGCCCATGCGTGCTTTCCCCCCGATACGGGATCTCGTGACGGATGTGTCGTGGAACTTCGAGGTCAAGAAGAAGATCACGAAGTTCACGCCGCGTCCCCCCGATGCCGAGGACGGAACGTGGCGCATGTCGCAGACTGACGTGGATCGCGTTCAGGAATTTCGAAAGTGCATCGAATGCTACCTGTGCCAGGATGTCTGTCACGTTCTGCGGGATCATCGCAAGCATGACGAGTTCATCGGTCCGCGCTTCATTACGTTCGCGGCGGCGCTCGAAATGCATCCTCTCGACACAGTGAACCGCACTGAAGAGCTCAAGGACCTTCATGGCATCGGCTACTGCAACATCACGAAGTGCTGCACCAAGGTGTGTCCTGAAGGAATCAAGATCACCGACAACGCGATCATCCCGTTGAAGGAGCGCGTTGTGGACGAGCATTACGACCCGCTGCGCGCGCTTTTGCGTATCTTCCGAAGGAAGTCTCAATAGCAGGGGACGAACATGTATGAGCTGAAGCCCATCTCGCGCGACGCGATTCCGCGCGCAATCCAGAAGGCGGAGCGGTACCGGCTGCTCAACCAGTCGTGGGCAGCGGAGAGCATATGCCTCGACATTCTCGAGATCGATCCTGACAATCAGCAGGTACTGGTGATGCTGGTGCTCGCGCTGACCGATCTCCACAGCGGTGTAGCTGCGTCAGGCGTCAAACGGGCGAAGGAGTATCTCGCGCGGATTACCGATGAGTATTCGCGCACTTATTACTCCGGCATGATCGCTGAGCGGCGCGGTCACTCTCTTTTGAGCGATTCCGGAATCGGCTCGGGGGGAATGGCAGTCGAATCGTTGAAGGAAGCGATGAAGCTCTACGAGAAGGCAATCGAGATTCGCCCGCCGGAGAACGATGACGCGATCCTGCGGTGGAATACGTGCGCTCGTGTTCTGTCGGGCCACACGCATCTCGACCGGGGCAACGAAGAGGAGTACGAGGCCGTCCTCGAAGAATAAGAGCTTATCTAACAGGGAGCGCAGTGAGCGCGGTGAGGTTTTGAGGTTTGTCACTCGCGGTGTCAGTTGTTGTCGCATGCGCCAACATGTATAGCCACTCGGACAACCCTCAAAACCTCCCCGCGCTCACTGCGCTCCCTGTAAAATGTTTTTCGGCCAATCGTTGAAGGCTTAAGCGGCGCGGTAGATGCATGGACGTCCTTGAATGAGACGTCTTGCGCTCATCCTCTCGCTGGCGGCGTGCAGTAACAGTGACGGCACAACTGATCCAACCCCCATTCCCGCCGATTTCAAGCTGAAGCTCGAGGAAGTCGCGAGCGGCCTCAACAGTCCGGTTTACGTCACGTCGCCAGCTGGTGATTCCCGTCTTTTTGTTGTCGAGCAGCCCGGCCGTATACGGATAATTCAGAACGGCCAGCTTTTGCCGACGCCGTTTCTCGACATCACAGGTCGCGTATTGAGCGGCGGAGAGCGCGGATTATTGAGTGTCGCGTTTCATCCGCAGTATCAGACCAACGGTTTCTTTTACGTCTATTTCACCGGCGCCGGTGGAGAGATTCGCATCGAGCGCTATACGGTCTCGTCGAATGCGAATCAGGCGAACTCGTCGAGCGCAAAAGTCATTCTCACCATTCCGCATCCGCGATCGAATCACAACGGCGGACTCGCGATGTTCGGACCCGACGGACTGCTTTACCTCGGCACAGGTGACGGCGGCGGAGGGGGCGATCCGGATCTCAACGGACAGAATCAGAATACTCTGCTCGGCAAGCTTCTCCGCATCGATGTGAACAGTGGTGATCCCTATTCGATTCCGGCCGGAAATCCGTTCGCCGGCAGAAGCGATGCTCGCGCGGAGATCTGGGCGATGGGCCTCCGAAATCCATGGCGCTACGCGTTCGATCTGCCCTCAGGAAATCTTTTCATCGCCGACGTCGGGCAGGACGTGACAGAAGAGGTGAACGTCGCGGCCGCGAATCGAGCAGGAGTGAACTATGGATGGAACGTCACTGAGGGATCCAATTGCTACCAATCGGCGTCGTGCAATAAGAGCACCTTCCACCTGCCGGTTCTCGAATACAATCACGATGCGGGGCAGTGCTCGATCACCGGCGGGTTTGTGTATCGCGGATCAGCAATCCCCGAGCTGAGCGGCACTTATTTCTACGCGGATTACTGTGCTGGCTGGGTGAGGAGCTTCAAGTATGACGGCGCCGCGAGCGACAGGCGCCAATGGGATCTTGGAGCGGTCGGGAACATCACATCGTTCGGATTGGATTCGAGCGGAGAGATGTACATCACGTCCTCCAATGGCAGGGTCTACCGACTCGTAAAGGGATAGGAAGCGCCCCGCGTTATTGTTTCAAAAAAAGCACGACAAACGAGATGACTCGTTTTATAGTGTGATGCATGAAGAAGTTATTTGTTCTCGCAGCGCTCCTTGCTGGTGCTGCGATGCGGGCCGGTGCGCAGACGTCTGAAGCGCGCGCACTGTGGGTCACTCGATTCGACTACGATTCAGAGGCGAAGATTGCGCGCATCATGGAGATTGCCGCGGCCGCCCATTTCAACATCATCTATTTCCAGGCCCGTGCAGCGTCCGATGCGTACTACCGCTCGGATATCGAGCCATGCGCGGCGATTCTATGCGGAAAGCTCGGCGGCACTCCGAAGTACGATCCGCTCGAGGTCGCGGTGCGGGAGGGTCATCGCCGCGGACTTCAGGTTCATGCGTATCTCAATGCGCTGACTGGCCGAGCCGCAGGGATCGAAGGGCAGTGCAAGCCGATGCCTGAGCCCGATCCGGGAAATCCGCGGCATGTGCTGCTCGATCATCCGGAATGGATCATGAGCGATCGCACGGGACGAAAGCTGCCGTGCCCGAACAGCGAAGAGTACGTGTGGCTGTCGCCATCGTATCCGCAGGTAAGAACTCAGCTGGCTCGCGTCGCTGCTGATGTCGCGCGCCGGTACGATGTCGATGGAATCCATCTCGATCGCATTCGCTATCCCGGCAATGACTGGTCGTGGGACTCAGTGAGCCGACGCGAGTTTGGAAAGAATCCCGATCAGTATCCCGCGGAGTGGAAAGCCTATCGTACCGGTCTCGTTAACCGAATGGTGAAGGAGACTTACGACAGCATCAATGCAGTGAAGCCCAATCTCGTTCTATCGGCGGCGGTGTGGGGCATTTACACTGACAAGTGGCACTGGAAAACGCTCGCAGGCAAAACCGATCTGATGCAGGATAGTCGCGCGTGGGCGAAGGAGGGTTATATGGATATCCTCGTGCCGATGACGTACTACCGCATCGGGCGTCATTGCTCGCGCATCGACTGGTGGTGCACGCTGGAGGATCACCTGCAGGGCAGCGAGCGCGAAACGGGGCGACAGGTTTACATCGGCATCGATGCGAGCAAAGGCGCGCGCGAGATCGTGAGACAGATCGAGCTCGCGCGCGACAACAGCGCAACGGGCATCGCGATCTTCTCGTTCACTGACGCCAATAACGCGAATGTGTGGCCGCTGCTCGCACGCGGAGTGTTCGCGGAAAAAGCGCGCGTTCCCACGATGCCCTGGAAGCAGCGTGAACAGCAGCAGGTTGGCGGATCGCATTGATGACTGAGCGCGTCTCCGTCATCGTCAATCCGGCAGCGGGACGAGGACGCGGGGCGCGCATGGTGCCACAGATCATGTCTGCGTTTGCGGAGGTCGATGTCGTCGACGTGCGGCTGACATCGGCAAGTCGTGACGAGGCCGAGATTGCGAGACATGCGATCGATCGCGGTACGACGACGATCGTGGTAGCAGGTGGGGACGGCACGACCACCCACGTGGCAAATGCAATCCTGAACTCCGGCGAGGATACCCGGCTCGGAATCATTCCGCTCGGGACCGGTAACGACTTCGCCAAAGTGCTCGGGAGCCATAACCAGAGCATGAAGAAAGTTGCACGGTTGTCTGTCGAGACAGGCAACGCGAGAGTCGATGTCGGGAAGATCGAGGACATTTATTTCCTGAACTGCTGCGGATTTGGATTCGATGTTGCCGTTCTCGAAGCGACAGCGCGCAATCGCTATCTACGCGGCAATGCGGTCTATTTGTATTCTGCGCTGCGCGAGCTGCTGGGATATCGTGGAATAGATCTCGAGCGCAACGGTGAATCGATGCGCCACCTGCTTCTCGTGATCGCCAACACCGAATACTTCGGAGGAATGTTCCGCATTGCGCCCGGCGCGCGCCCCGATGATGGCGAGCTGGATCTTGTCGCGATCAAGGATGTTCCCTCCGGCAGGCGCGTCGCAATGCTTAGCGCTGCAACGCGCGGAGAACATTTCAAGTACGACGAATGCGTGATGGAGCGGGCCGCGTCGTTCACAGTCTCGTTTCCCATGCCGCCTGCATTCGAGAGCGATGGCGAGCTGCACCAAGCCATGTCGAGCGAACTTACCGTAAGTTCATGCGCCGGGGCGCTCAGAGTCCTGACCGCCGCCAACTGAACCCCCACTCAATCCTGTCGATGAAAATCCAACGACTTACAGCCGTTGTGTCGATGTTTGCGTCCGCGGCATTCGCTCAGACCGCGCCGCAGCGCACGATCGTGCTTAACGCCGATCGCATGATCACGATCTCAAGCCCGACGCTCGTGCGAAATGCGCGCGTTGTCGTCACCGGCGACAGGATCACTGCAGTGGGCACGGCTGCAAATGTCCAGGTGCCGGCAGGCGCACAGGTGATCGATCTGGGAGACGTCACGCTGCTCCCAGGATTTATCGATGCGCACACTCACATCGCGGGGCGTACGCTTGGCGATCCGCACGGCGATGTCGCGTCGGTGAAAGACTATCAGGGGTACGCGGCAATACTCGGTGTCGAGAACGCGCAAAGAACTCTCATGGGCGGCTTCACTTCGATTCGCGTGCTTGGCTCGGGTGACTTCGATGATCTCGCATTGCGACAGGCAATCGAGGAAGGACGCGCTGTCGGTCCAAGAATTCAGGGAGCTGGACATGCGCTTGGAATTACCGGCGGTCACTGCGACGAGAACGGCTGGAAGCCAGGCCTGCTCACGCGCGGCCCTGAGGAGGGCATCGCGAACGGTCCCGAAGAAGTGCGAAAGGCGGTTCGATACCAGGTGAAATACGGCGCCGACGTGATCAAGACGTGCGCAACCGGCGGTGTGCTGTCAGAAGGTGATGCTGTCGGCGCGACTCAGTACACGTACGAGGAAATGAAGGCGATGGTGGACGAAGCGACTAAGCTCGAGCGAAAAGTTGCAGCGCATGCGCATGGCACTGAAGGCATCAAGATCGCGACGCGTGCAGGTGTTGCATCGATCGAGCACGGATCATTTCTCGATGATGAAGGCGCGCGGCTCATGAAAGAGCATGGCACTTACCTCGTGCCGACGCTCATGGCAGGAATGGCTGCCGAGAGTTTTGCAAAGAACGGTGTCTTGAAGGGACTGCGGGCCGAGAAAGCGCTCGCTGCCGCGGCTGCGATGCGAAAGGGAGTACACATTGCGCATCAGCGTGGAGTGAAGATCGCACTCGGCACTGATGCCGGCGTGATTCCTCACGGAACGAATGCGCGCGAGTTTGGATTGATGGTCGAATGGGGCGGGCTTACACCGATTGAATCGTTGACTGCGGGAACGATGAACGGCGCAAAACTGCTCGGGTGGGACAAGCGCGTCGGCTCACTCGAAAACGGGAAACTTGCGGATATCGTTGCGATACCCGGAAATCCTCTCGAAGACATTCATCGCACCGAGAACGTGACGTTCGTGATGAAGGGCGGCGTGATTTACAAAGGGCAGGGAGCCCGGTAGAACAGAAAACGGGCGCCCGGGAAACCCGGGCGCCCGTTCATTTTCGATTTTGGAGCTTCTTTTTAAGCTCCCGAGGAGGGACTTGAACCCCCGACCCGGTGATTAACAGTCACCTGCTCTACCACCTGAGCTACTCGGGAATGGTCTCTAAAACTATCCGGGAATAGAGGTCAAATCAACCGTGTTATCTTCGGTCTCATGGCCAAAAAGACAGCGCTGATAACCGGCGGCTCGACAGGAATCGGTTTCGAGCTCGCGAAATGTTTCGCTGCGCACGGACATGATCTGGTGCTCGTCGCGCGCCACAGCGACGCACTCGAAGCGGCAGCGGGGATGATAGAAGGGAAGTACGGGGTAAAAGCCGAGACGATGGTGTTCGACCTTTCGGATCCCGAGTCACCGCAGCGACTGTTCGACGCAATTCACGGCCAGGGAATCAACGTCGACTATCTCATCAACAACGCCGGCTTTGGACTCGGCGGAGAGTTCGTCGATACCGACCTGCAGACTGAGCTCGACATGATCCAGGTGAACGCCACCGCCGTCGTTCATCTCACCAAGCTGTTTCTGCCGGCCATGGTGAAAAGAAAAGACGGCCGCATCATGAACGTCGCATCGACTGCTGCATTTTATCCCGGCCCGCACGCGTCGATCTATTATTCTACGAAGGCCTTCGTACTTTCGTTCAGCGAG
>DATEDH010000295.1:0-4313 GCA_035281765.1 Gemmatimonadaceae bacterium | reverse complement strand
CACTTATTTGTCTCGGCGATCGCGGCAAGAATTGCAGCCCGCGTTTGATCAGGCGTGAGATTCGGAACGACGCGCTCGATCAGGTCCTGAGCATTGTCGACGAAGACACCAGTCGGTGATCTGTCCGCATTGCGCTCGATGCGGCCGCCGGACGGATCGCGTGTGTCCGACGTGATCGACGCGGCCTTGAGCGCCATCGCGTTGGCCAGCAGCGCATGCCCATCGATACGGGTAAGTACGACGGGATTGTTCGGGACAGCGCGGGACAGCGCTTCGTGCGTCGGAAATTTCTTGTCGGGCCAGAGATTCTGGTCCCACCCGCGTCCCTGAATCCATTCGCCGGGCTTTGCGGTTTTTGCTCTCTCGATAACCTTCGCGATCACTTCATCGTAGGTCTTCGAACCGGCAAGTTGAATATTGCGAAGTGAGTTGCCGAGTCCGAGGAGATGAGCGTGGGCATCGACCATTCCCGGAATTACGGTGCGGCCGCCGGCGTCGATTACTTTCGTCGCGGACCCGGCAAGAAATCGTGCCTCGCGGTCGGAGCCGACGAAGACGATTTTTCCACTGCGAACAGCGAAAGCACTCGCGCGGGGCCGTGCATCATCGACGGTGTAGACGTTTCCGTTGACGACGATGAGATCAGCTTTGGGCTGAGTCTGCGCATGAGAATAGGAACTGGTCGCTGCGACTGCAGCGAGCACGATCGCCGCAATTCGCGGGATGGATGAAATTTGCATGCGTCATTCTGCTCAACAGTGCCAGCGATTTCCAGATGACAGTCTCAACCGGACACGAATGGCTTCTCGCATGCCGCGCTCACTGATCGCGCTCGCCGTCACCGCGCTCGCGGCCTGCGGAAAGGTTCCGTCAGTGCCCGTGCCTGATGCTGCGATATGGTTCATCACGTCTCCCGTCCTTCGAGACGACACGTTGAGCACTGACCTCAAAGGTGGGCTCGTGAGACTCGACACGGGAACGATTCGCCCGGTGCTCGCGATCCGGGGTACTGCGCAACCGCTCGTAACAGTTGCCACGTTCACTACGTATCAGGGCGCTCGCTATCACCCCGAAATGATGCGCGCTGTCATCACCGATTCGGCAGTCGTCCAGCCGTTCGCGCGCGCGGTCGTGACTGCCAGCATGACTGCGGGCAAAGGGCTGCTGATCGACGCGCAGGAGATGAGCGCGAGCGACTTTGGAACGTTCTTTCCTTTCCTGAGGGCACTGGCAAGCGCAGCACGTGACCGCGGGCGCACACCATTTGGAGTAATCGTTCCCGCCGGCGACACGCTTGCTTATCCAACTATACAAATCGCGCGCGCTGCCGATGTCATCGTCGTACGATTTGGAATGGAGCACCGGCCGGGTACGCCGGCAGGTCCACCGGCGACTCAGGATTTCGTGCGCCGCGAGCTGGGCATCCGGTCGAACGGGCTTGGAGCGAGCAGACTCGCTGCCGAGTTTCCGCTGTATGGCTACTTGTGGAAGGCCGATGGAACTGCGCGAATAGTCACTTATCGCGAAGCAGGCACAATGCTCCTTCAGGAAGCAGGAGCGTTTCGTCGTGATGAGTCATCGCGGTATCTCACCGCAACATTACGCGACGGATCGACGATGTGGGTCCCGGATGCAGAGACAATCCGGTCTCTCATAGTTGTCGCACAAAGCCGCGGGGTAAACACGATTGCGTTGAGCGGAATCACCGGAGCAGATCCTTCACTCCTGCCTCGCACAGTGCTTACACGATAATAAGATCCGTCTGGTAGCTCGTCGGAGTGATCACGACCTCCCCCTTCCCCATCCACGCATTCACTTCACTTCGCATCCCGACGTCGCCATCGAGATAGATGCCGGGCTCGATGGAAAATCCGACGCCTGGTATCAGCTCGCGCTCTTCGCGCGTCTCGAGATTGTCGATGTGCGGCCCTGACCCGTGGAGGTCGCGAGCATCGATCGAGTGTCCCGTGCGATGAATGAAACGATCGCCGAAGCCGCGCGATTTGATCACGTCACGCGTTGCATCATCCACTTCTCCGCCCCTTACCGGCTGCCCCGCCGCAACACGCTCGCGAAGCAGAGCAATCGCAGCATCACGCGCATCGCGCACCGCGAGCCAGATGCTCATGTCCCGCTCCGATGGCTCTCCGAGTGACGCCATCCACGTCTGATCCGCGAATACGCCGCCCTCTTCGCGCGCCCAGAGATCGATGAGCACGATGTTGCCGCGCTCGATACGCGCTGATTCCGTTGCAGACGGCTCGAAGTGAGGATTTGCCGCATTTGGTCCAATTGCGACGATGGGACCATGATCGGTGCTCAATCCATTCTCCGAAAACTGTCCGAGTATCCACTGTTGAAGCTTGTACTCGGTGAGTGGAGTGCCTGATGTCGCCGCCTCTCCCGCGCGAGTAAATGCATTGCGAGCAATGCGGGCAATGCACTCCGCGGCTCGCTTGTGCGATGCAAGATCCTTATCGGACCACACCGCGTAGAACTGGCTGACGAGATTTGCGCTCGACACAACTGTCGCGCCCGCACTTCTCACCATCTCGAGCACACCTGCCGGAACCCTGTCGAGATAGGGAACCGCGTCGCCGGGTGAGTATTCCATGGCGACTCGTTTTCCATCGACGATTTCCTTGAGTTGCGATTCGAGCTCGCGCCACCCGCTGTAGATCTTCTTTTCCCAATCTGCAGGCCAGTTCTTCCATGGGCCCTGCTCGATCGCATGGGTGAGCGCTATCGGCACACCCGTACGCGGAACGAGCGCGAAAATGCGGCGCGTTCCCATGCCTTCGCGCGGAAGCATTCCAGTTGCGACGGGATTCAGTCCATGGAAATCGAAAATCAGCCAGCCGTCGAGGTCGGCAGCAGCGAGCGCCGACTGAACGTCAGCGAGTGTCGTTTTATCGAGCATGTTGTCTCATTGTGGTGCGGCCAGCTCGGCGCGCCATTCACAGGCGCTGTCCCCGCGCGCAGTGCATTGAATATGATCGACTACGGTCTCGCCGCCCGTGAGAAGGCGGATGAGCTCGCCAAACGCGACGCCGTAAAACTGGCAGCCCGCTGAGTCTGGAGATCCATTCACGGTGACCGAATCGGGCACTCTCAGCGTGAGAGACGATCCGTTTTTCTCGACGGAACCTGCGAAATACTTCTCGCCGATCTGCGTGAGCTGCTTGAGCGCCATCGGCAGGCTCGCGAACCGCGGCAGGACACTTATTGAGCTGCGAGTCGGCGCAGCGATCGATTCGTAGATGTCGTTCGCGAGAATGAGCCCTGCATTGCGAAAGAGCTCATCCGCATCAGGACGACGGCCGATCAGTGTGCCGAGCCCCTCGGCCTCCGCGAACGGGATCTTCTGTCCGCGCTTCATTGCTTCGTTGTAGCGGCGAATCTGTGTATACACCGTGTCGCTCAGGCCAAGTCGCTTGTTCCTGAGCTCCGGGACATATTCCGTATCGGTCTGGTCCTGCGGCGTATCAATCCTGCGGATCGACTCGAGAAGGCTGAGGGGAATTCTGGCGTTGACCGGCTGGGACATTTGATGACGCGAGGATTGATTCAGGAGCGGGAAACATATCGCTATTGGCAACTCCTACAAAACTGAGACCGCTCCAAGGCCTTCCCCGTGTCTGACACAGCCGCAATTTCCCGAATTCCTGCCGGACTGGTCCTCGCAGTGTTCATCGCGGGCATCGCCTATCTGCGCGGATCACTATCCCGGAGCGGTGTCATCGCCGCGGTCTGTGTCGCGACTGCATGCGTGATCGCCGGCTGGAGCTGGGCAATTCTTTTGATCGCCTTTTTCGTCACATCGACGGCACTCTCCGGGATTGGCCGGGTGAGAAAGCGCGCGGCCACGGGTGATGTGGTGGAAAAGGGCGTCGAGCGCGATGCAGTCCAGGTCCTGGCCAATGGTGGAGTGTACGCGTCGCTTGCAATCGCATACGCCGGTCTTCCGCAGCCATGGATCAAGGTTGCAGCCGCCGCCGCGTTGGCTGCATCCACCGCCGACACATGGGCGACGGAGATCGGGACGCTTTCCCGCTACGCGCCACGCGATATCCTTTCATTCAAGCCAGTCGCTCCAGGCACATCGGGTGGAGTGACATTGGCGGGAACGCTAGCCTCTCTCGGTGGCGCCATCTTCATCGCTGTTGTGGTCATGATTCTGGGATGGCCCCGGAGCGCCGCGTACGGTGCCGTGATTGGCGGATTTGCGGGCTCGGTTGCCGATTCCCTTCTCGGCTCGAGAGTGCAGGAGAGAATGTGGTGTCCGCAATGTGAACGTGGCACGGAACGGGCAA
>DATEDH010000294.1:0-8190 GCA_035281765.1 Gemmatimonadaceae bacterium | reverse complement strand
ACCGACTGTTGAGCCGCAGCGTTCTCGGTCGACCCCGCGCGCAGCACGACAATAACGCCGTTCGCGATCGTAGAGAGAATTGCGGCGTCAGATGCGGCGAGAAGTGGCGGAGTATCGAGAACGACGAGGTCATAACCTTCCATGAGGCTGCCGAATTTCTTTCGGGCTTCCTCGCTGCCGAGCATTTCTGCTGGATTGGGCGGAAGCTTTCCGGAGCAGATGACGTAAAGGCCGGTGACTGACGTTGGATGTGTTACCTCCTCTTCGTCGGCGTATCCATGCACGAGGTCTGAGAAGCCGGGCTCGCGCTTGAGCTGGAACAACCGATGAAGCCGTGAGCGGCGAAGGTCGCAATCGACGAGAAGAACGCGCATGCCCTGCTGAGCGAATGACACTGCGAGGTTCGATGCAGTTGTCGTCTTGCCTTCACCAGGCGACGCGCTTGTCACAACGATCATGCGGAGAGCCTGCGACGCCTGCGAGAACATTAGGTTCGTGCGGAGCGTCCGGAATGACTCGGCCGCAGGCGATCGCGCGTTGAATACTGTTACGAGGTCGGTATCCTGTGATTTCTTGTGGTTCTTGTCTCCGTTGGAGAGCCGCGGAAGAATTTTCTTGACCCGGCTGTCAGATCCATTCAAGGAAGGAAGCCGCGGAATTACTGCAAGACTTGGAATACCGAGGAGACGTTCCACATCGCTGCGCTTGCGAACGGAAGAATTCAATCCGTCGATGAGAATTGCAACGATGCATCCGAGGAGGAGTCCAATGATAGCGCCGGTTGTGACTTTCTTTTTCTTGGTGGTATTGATCTGATAACCGGGCGATGTGGCCAGCTGAACGATCTCTACCTGCCCGCCTTCCACTGCTTCGGCCATTCGCGCGCGTTGCAGCTCATCCTGCAATTGCCGCGACATCTGCTGGATTGTCTGCACCTGGGACTGAAGCTCGAGCTCCTGGCTTTCAGCAGCAGGTGCAGAAGTAATGCGAGTTGCGCCTGCGGCTCTCATTCTGTCGAGCGCCTGGATCTGAGCGTCGAGTGAATTGATGTGCGCGGCGACTGCATCCATCATCTTGTCGGCGGCCGGCGCGATCAACGAGTTGATGGCAACGACATCGGGATTAGTGGTGGCGGCACCGGTGTTCGTGAGACTGTCGCGAGTGCGCTGATATGCTTCGAGTTGTGCATACGCCTGCTGCACAACCGGATTCCCCGATATACCAGGCGTCGATGCGATTGTCCGAAGTGCCCGGAAGGACGTACCGTCTGAGGAGCGCGCATCGTTGAGCAGATTCTGATATGTAGTTCGTTCTGCCTGAAGCTCAGCGCGCCGCGTATCGATATTGATCAGATTCGCCTGCTCAGCACCCGCGGCCTGCGTCGAGCTGAATACCTGGCGGTTACTGCGGAAGGAGCTGTAAGTCGCCTGCGCAGCAGACAGCATCGAGTCCGTTTGCCTCAGCTGATTCTCCAGAAATTGGCGACGGCGCCCAGAAAGGTCCTTTGAGCTCGAAGCATTATGAATCTTGAATGCCTCAGCCATTGCATTCGCAATCCTTTTCGCCTCAAAACGCTCGGCACCAGTGTAAGTGAGATCGAGAATGTCGGTCCGTGGGCGGGAGCTTGCGCTGAATCCACCCTGCACATATCCGATTGCCGCATCACGTGACAGAACATTGAGACGAACACTGTCTGCGTAAGGCTTCTTCTCGATGGTGAGGCGAACACCGTCGACCTCAGCCGGCACACCGTAGAGTGCAGGCAGCTGCTTTGATCCTGAGATGAGCGTGTAACCATTTCCACTAAACCGCAGAAGCAGCGACGATGCGGACGCGCTGTCACTGACACGCACGTCCTTGATCTCTTCAATCCATCCGTTGCCCGGAGCGGGTGCAAGGCGGAGACCCTTGAGGTCGACGGCAACGGAAGCGACCGCGCCGCTCATGAGAACCTGAATCTGCGACTCGATGGGATCGGACTGATATCCGAATCCGCCTTCCGCTCCCGGGCGTCCCACCATGTCACCGGCCACCGCACGTCTGGCGTCGACGAGGCGTACGGTTGACGACGCCTGATATCGCGGCCGCTCCTTCATAGCTTTGTTGGCGCTGTACGCAACCGAAAGAGCCCCAACGACCAGAACCACCCACCAGTGGCGCCGGACCATTGCGAGGTACTCGCGAACGCCGACGAATTCTGTACTCGCCTTGGACGGATTGTTCGGCCCCGCGTCGAGATCGAGCGGATCGAATTTACGATTGTTGTACGGGACTAAATCCGGCAAAGTCTACTGTCGTTTTATAAGATTGTGTGGCGCGGCTCGCCACAATACGGAGGCAGCCTTTCAAGCTAGACCGCCTATGCGCCACAGTCCAGTGATTACCGGCCGTGCGAGGCACAAAGTGTAACGGAGATTGTTACGCTTTTATTAACCGCTCGACGGCGTCTATGTTCCACGTGGTTCACACTGGCATCATACCGGACACTGGCGGCGCTGAGTAGTCGCCATATAAGATGAGCCATCTATGATGCTCGGCGGTGTCGTTATATGCCTCGCGACTTTTGTAATTCTCGTCGTTCTCCTCCGGCGTGACGGCGTCTCGCTGGGGCTGCCGATTTCCTATCTGGGGTCGCTGCTCCTGATCCACGTTCCAGGGGCAATTGCGCATCTCTTCGACAAAAACAATGTGCTCGTGCAACAGCGGCCTTTTACAGAGGTCGGCATATCGTTGACAGCGCTCGGAGCCGTTTGCTTTGTCGCCGGCGTGGCGCTGGCGAACCTGCGCAAGGATCCGGTCATGCCACGTGCGGCGAACCGAACCACGTTCGCAAGGTTCTGTCTAATCGGCGGTGCAGCGGCCACGGTGTTGAGCTTCATGTTCGTTTTCCCGAGCATCAGGGCCATCATCGAGCGCGGTGGTCTCATCTGGATGCTCGCGATTGTCGTCGGGTTGAGGGGCGCGGTGCTCCGCGGGGATCGCGTTGCCACATGGAGATGGCTCGGAGTACTGATCCTCTACCCGGTGCTGATGCTGATATTCGGCGGATTCCTCAGCTATGGAGTCGCTGCGATGATCACGGTGCTTGCCGCAGTAGTGGTTGTTGCACGCAGTGGTATTCGCGTCGCAATCGCATGCGTAGTAGCATCGGTGATCGGTATCAGTGTTTTCCTGAGCTACTTCGAGAATCGAACCGAAATTCGCGGAGCGGTATGGGGCGGCGCTCCTGTCGAGACGCGAGTCGGCGTATCGCTCGATGCCTTTCGGCAGATCAAGCTTTTCAATCCCGCCAACGAAGAGCACCTGGTCGCGATCAATGCACGACTGAATCAGAATTATTTTGCTGGTCTTGCGGCAACACGCATCTCCAATGGCGATGCGCAATACCTCCACGGTCGAACGATATGGGAAGGATTTCTTGCAATCATCCCTCGCGTTTTCTGGCCCGATAAAACGATCGTCGCAGGCAGCGGGACAATCGTTGCGGAGATGACCGGACTCCAGCTTTCGCGCAGCACTTCGTTCGGGGTTGGCAACGTCATGGAATTCCAGATCAACTTTGGTATTCCCGGAATAGTGATCGGTTTTCTCCTTCTTGGATTTCTGCTGCGGCGGCTTGATCGAAAAGCAACTGAGTCTTATGAAGCAGGAGAGCTCGGCAATTCGATTTTGTATTATCTGCCGGCAGTAGCAATGATCCAGCCAAACGGATCGATGGTCGAGGTGATCGGAGGTGCGGTCGCCGCGCTTATCGCTGCATATGGATGGAGATGGGCGTGGACGCGATGGCCTAAACCCCTTTCAGCATCTATCGCATCTGCACCGCAGATGGCGCGGACTTTCCGTTGAAGCTGCACATCTGGGCGCCGGGTTTCACCGGCTTCGGTGGCGGCATTACCGTCTTCAGCCGCGAGCTTGCGCTCGGCCTGAAGGAGCAGGGGCATGACGTTCAATTGTTTGGAAAGCACGATCACGCCGGTGCGTGGCCGGGGTTCCAACTGTGGGGAACAGCGCATTACGCTACATCACTGAAGACGCCGAGGTTCGCCGCGGGATGTCTGAGCTCTGCGGCCCGCCATAAGCCTGATTATATCATCAGCACCCACGTCAACTTCGGCCCTGCGGCCAATCTCGCGCGCAAATTCTTCGATCTACCTTACTGCCTCGTCGCGCATGGAATCGACATTCATCCGGAATTGCCAGCGCGCACAATAGAATCGATTCGCAAGGCGGATAAGATCATCGCAGTGAGTGCGTGGACGCGTGAACGCGTGCTCGCGCTTGGAGGCGTTGATCCGTCACGCATCGACGTGCTGCCGAACACGTTTGATGAATCGCGCTTTGGTGTTGCGTCGAAGCCAAAGGCCCTTACCAGACGCTATGGCATTTCAGACAAGGCAAAGATTGTCCTCAGTGTTGCGAGGCTCGACGCAACCGAGCGCTACAAGGGTTATGACCGACTGATTCGCTCTCTGCCACGTCTCGAGCAGGAATGCGGCCCGATTCATTTTATTCTGGTAGGGGAGGGCGAAGACAAACAGCGAGCCGATGCGGTTTCGAAAGTCCTCGGCGTAGAGCGACATGTAACCTTCGCCGGCTTCGTCGCCGATGACGAGCTTGCGGATCACTACAGGCTTGCGGACGTCTTTGCAATGCCGAGCACTGGCGAAGGATTCGGCATCGTGTTTCTGGAAGCAATGGGTTGCGGAACGCCAGTCGTTGCAGGCAACCGGGATGGATCAGTCGATGCTTTGGCTGGCGGCGAGCTTGGAGTTCTCGTAAATCCCGAAAGCGTTGATGAGATCATCGCCGGCATCAAACAGCTCGTGCGGTGTGAAGGACCGGTGTGGTGGTTCAATCGCAGCGCACTTCACCAAGAAATCGTCAATCGTTTTGGTCGTACGGCTTTCAGGGAGCGACTGTGCTGTCTTTTTCCTATGGTCGAGCCCGCGGATCCTGAAGAACGCGAGACAGGACCGCTGGATAATCTCGCGCGTCAGTAATCACACGCGCGCGACCGCGCGCTGCGATCTGTTCGAGCCCTGCTGAATCTTCACGCTCGAACTCTTTTGTTAATCGTTCGGCGAGATCTACAGCGTTGCGGAAGAACAGCGCTTCTCCGTCAGAAAAGAACTTTACAGTCTCTTCGTTGCGTTCCGTCGCGAGCACAGCACCGCATGCGGGGATCTCGAAAGTGCGCGTTGTGTGAAGCTCGGGGAAGCGCTTGGACAAAAGACCAAGACCAACCCAGCATTCGCTGTAGAGAGTTGCGTACGCCTCGCCGAATAGAGACCTGCCCTCGAATGTAAACTGGGGACTTGCCCTGAGGCGCCTCACCAAAGTTTCCCAGCCAGCGCCAGCGAGCCTCACATCAATTCCGTTTTCGACCAGCGCAGCGATCAAAATTTCGCGGCTTGGCTCCGCGAGCCCGACGAAAGCCACGCATTTCGTTCGCTGCGAGTTTTCGCGTCGCGGAAAATGAATCTCCGGGTCGTATCCTTGCGTCGTTACGAAAAGAGATTTCAGCGCCCCGCGCTCGGCGTACAGGCCGGCCTCGAATGACTTCGTAGTGACGACGACGTCGTATTGGGAAACAGTCTCGGTAAAGTAGCGCGACTTATTCGCAAAGAATGCCGTATCCGGAGTGTAATGGATCATCCGGCGGGACTTGCGGCGCATTGCAGATACCGCGGGCGGCGCGAGAAACACCCCCTTGTCCACCCATGTCAGATCGAAAGACCGATCAGTGAACCATGTTCTAACCGCATCGTTGATCGCCGTAACCGCAGGTCCTCGCTGAACACGGTAGGCAAGTGACTGCGACATTCGCGAGGTGCCGAGCACGAGTGCATCGGTATCGAGCCACTCCCATTTCCATCCGGGTGTAAGGCGGCGCAGCCATTCAGCGCGCATTCGTGACGTGCTGCCCGGTGTGAGCGTGCCGACATATGCTGCTCGCATTATTTATGACCACTCTCGATCTGTTCGATCATTGGCTCGAGTGCGGCTTCTGCGGAAAACGACAGGATGATGTTTGAATCAGCACTGCCGATTCGTTGCGGAGCTGCGGCAGGCAGGTTTGCAAAATCGAGTCGGACAAGAGGGAGATGAGGGCTTTCTTCTGCAAACGTTTTCATCGACAGCATCTGCACAGGGTACCACACATCGAGACCCGCCGCGAGATACTCAATTGCCTTGTTAGGAACGTTATAAACGAAATTCTTCGTAAGTCCCCTGTAGAGAATCACACCGATGTCATAGCTGCCGAGTGTTTCTGGAAGCCGGTGGTAGCTGATGCCGTGGCTGTTGAGTGAGATATTAGATGCTCCAATCTTCTCGAGTGCTGCCCACGCATCCTCGGCGATGTTGTTTCCAATAACGTCGAGCGAGAGAACATCGGGGTGCACCGCAATCCAATGCGCAAATTCTTCGATGAAACTGTGCTCGAGGGAGGCGGAGCCGAGGTAAATGATCCTAACGCGATCGGAATGGCTCGGCGTTCGCGTTGCTGCGCGCTGAATCCATTCGAGCTGCGGGTAGTTCGGCAGAACGCGACCCTTGTCCGGATCGATGCCGGCATTCACAGCCAGCAGATTCAGGCGATCTCGATTCGTCTCCGAAATCCATTCGGCTCGTGAGAACAGGTCGTTCTTCTCGAGACGCGCAGCAATTCGCACGAGCCGCATGCCGGCGGCCTCGAAATCTTCCGGCACATAGAGCTCGTGATGGTGGATGAACAGCCGCGCGGCACAGCGGAACACGTTGAAGTACATCCAGATCGCGATGGCCGAATGTGGCTCGATGGAGATGATGACATCGGGCTTGAACGCCGCAAGCTCTCCCGCTGTCCGGAGATGCCATAGCAGATATCCGAGCAACCGCTGAACGGCCGAGAGTTTGTTCTGAGTGTATACGTGCCGTGTCACAGCGACTCGTGGGTGCGTCCATGTCGGGAGCCCGCGATGATTCGGGCTCGACCATGCGCGCACAGTCCATTCCGGTCGCTGTGACATGATCTCGAGCGAATTCGTAGCGGGCGGGTAATACTCGAGTGGCAGGATGTGGACGTACGCAACTCTCATTTTGCGTTGCGGCTGATCACATCAGCAATGCGCTGGTTCATGAGATCTCCGACTCTGTCCCATTGCGAGTTCGCAAGACCGTGCGCCCGCGCGTTGTCTCTCATGTCGCGATATCGCTGCGGATTTTGTAGGAGCTCGGTCAGCGCTGAGGCGATGAGTGCAGCGTGGGGCTCGCTCACCAGCAATCCTGTTACTCCGTCGACTACCAGATCCGGGATTGCAAAGCGATTCACCGAAATGGAAGGGCAGCCGAAATACGCTGCTTCAGTAATGACGAGTGGGCTCGTGTCTTCACGTGTGGGATGGATGAGGATGAACGCATTACACATAATGTTCTCGAGCTGCTGCCTCTCATGCGCGTCCCCTGGATCGAGCACGCCTTCATACTTCACGCCCGGTAGCGATTCAATTCCGCTCGGCGGCGGTCCTCCAACGATGCGCCAAGTGAGTTCGGGAAACGCCGGCTTCAACCGGTTGAATACTTCGAGCACCACGTCGCCGCCTTTCTGCGCGAAGTTCATTGCAACCGTCACTATCTCATGCGATGAACCATCCCATGAATCTTTCCCCGGCGGATCGAGGATTCCGCCGCGACCGACATTGAGATACGTCGGGCCGTGAAGCGAATAGGCGTGCTTCGCTTTCTGCATTCCCCACATGCTCTCGAAGAAGACCCCATCAGCGTTCTCGAGAAACTTTGCCTCTTCCTCGCAGATTCGCTCGATGTCGCTGCGGATAAAATCTTCTTTATGGAAGGTGTTCTCGAAAAATGTGTGAAACACAGCATCGAGATAGACAAAGTAGGGAACGCGGTGCTTTACCCTCGACCAGCGGGCTGCTGACCTGAAGAGTATCGCTCGCGTATCCGGATTCAATTGCGATTCAACCTGGCGCGCATTTGCCGACAGGGTCGTCGGCGAGAAGTAGGCGAACCTGCCGGGCATGCCAAGAACCTTGCGACGAAGTCTCGATACGAGAACCTGTAACGCAGGCGGCTTCGGAACAATCGGTCCGACATATTGTGAATCGAAATGCCGGGACAGTTGGTGGAATGCGTGATAGTTGACGGCGTAAGATCCGCCTCCACCGAGCTTCAGAGCCAGATCGG
>DATEDH010000293.1:0-3218 GCA_035281765.1 Gemmatimonadaceae bacterium | reverse complement strand
CGGCCGTATGTGTACGTGAATCCTGCGCGCGGACTCACGTGAACTTCCGACGGAAAGCGATCGGTGCGAACACCGCCGAAGACAGAATCGAGCGCCGCGTTGAACGGAGGAGCGTCGGGATACTTCGACGCTTCGAGTCGCGCTCCATACGTCAGCTGAAGCTTTGGAGATTTGCGCCATGAGTCGCCGAGGTAGAGCGCTCCGTTGATGCTGCGCGCATTCCTGTCGCGACGGGCAACCGTGCGAGTGAACGACGCCGGATGCCCCGCTTCGAAATCGGCGAGTGAGTTGAAGGTATAAGTGCCAAGAGCGTTGTTGAACGAGCCGCTCGTGCTTCTGTCCTGATTCAACAGGCCGCCGAGCTTTATTCGATGTGCGCCGTTGCGCGATACTCGTGACAGCTCGTCACTCAGCTCGGTGAGAAAGCTCTTCGACTCCTGCGGAAGCGCAGGGTTCACACCGAACTGCAGCGTCGACACGCCGAGCGAGCCGTCCGGCAGATTCGATGCGACGACGACTCTGCCTGATGGCACCTGCACGTAAGGATCTGTGTTGCGGGAATCGACCGACCGATAAGCCCGAAGCTCATTGATCAACGATGACCAGTGCGATGTGAGCGTTATCATCCCGCCGCCGCCAGATGACTTCGCATTCCCACCGCTATGGGGAACCGCGAATGGCGAGATGCGGCTCGCATCCTGAACGGAGCCGCGCCAGTCGCCGCGCAGCATCAGTGTATTTGCTTCGCCAAGAGTGTAATCGACGCGAACGAGTGCTGACGCGTTATCGTTGAGGCGCTCCTCGGGAATGAGCGCTGAAGTCGGCTGGAGGCCGAACTGGTTCAGCAATCCAATGAATCGGGTTACCGAATCTCCGTTGGTGCCCAGTCGCTGCAGCGCGAGCGGGTCAGCGGCGAGAAGTGATTGCAGCGGATCTGTACGACGCGTGAATGAAACCGCACCAAACGTGAACAGCTTGTTTTTTATAATCGGCCCGCCGAAGCCGCCGGAAATCTGATTCTGCGTGTACTTCTGCGCGAAAGCACTCTCAGGGTCATCGACGAACTCGAGGCTCGGATCACGCAATGAGTAATTGACTGCACCCTGAAATACGTTCGTCCCTCCCCTCGTGGTGCTCGCAACCTGACCGCCGGTGAACTGACCTCGCGCCACGTCGTATGTGCTCGTGATCACGCGCGTGTTGCGTACAGCTTCCTGGGGGACACTGCCTGCGCCGAACGAGAGACCATCGAGAGTGATGCTGTTTTGATCGGACGGCTGACCCGCTACCGAGAATGACGCAGGTGTCGAGTCAGTGCCTGCAATGCCTACAACACCAGGTGCAAGAGTCGCGAGCGCATTGAGGTCACCGGCTTCGACAGGAAGACGATTTACGAGTCCGGGCGGAAGCCCTCTTTCGGTCGATCCGGCTTCAGGACGCTGACCCTGTCCCTGTCGCGCTGGCTGCGCCCGTACCTGCACGGACTGAAGCACTGTCGCATTGCGTCCCATGGTAACGTCGCGCACCAACCGGTCTTCGTCGGCCTGGCGGACAAGATTGAATGCCTGAGGCGCGTACCCGATCGAAGTCACCTGTACCCGATAGCTCCCTCCACCATCCGGAAACAGAATCGAGTAACGGCCGTCGGCATCTGTGACCTTTGTCCGCGTAATCTGCGTCTCAGCAGAAGTGACCAGGACACGCGCGCCTGCCAGTGGCGTGCCCTCTGGCGTAGTGACGCGGCCCATCACGATATCGGTGGTCGATCCGACCTGTGCAGATGCGGCGTATGGAGCCAAAAAAGCAGCGCATGCGAGCGCGATAAGAGCAGTAAACTTCATAACGGCATTACGCGCGGCACAGTCCATCCGTTGGGTTGTTAATTTCACTGTCGATGGAAGCCACAGCACCTCCGCAAAAGACATTCATCAGTCGCATCGCCCTCCCGGCGTTCTCGTGGGGCCTGCCATTCCACAGCCTGGTCGTAGCGATGCTGTTCGGCGGCCTCGGGCTGTCGGCGACTACGGTTCGAAGTCTGGCCGCATGGAAGGAAATCGCGGTGGGCGCGCTGATCATTCTTGTCATGTTGCGTGCCGCGACAGGCCGCAGTCCGCGCCTGTCAGTGTCGTGGATCGACATCGCAGTTGGATCGCTGCTCGCAATCGCGGGCGCGTTCTTCATTGGCGGGAAGATTCTCCTGCGCATCGAGCTTCCTCCAGGTGCAGAGCTGTATGGGATGCGCGATATCGCGTTCTTCCTCCTGCTGTATTTCGTTGGCAGAGCGAGCCCCGAAATCGCTGATGATCCGGCAACGCTGCGGCGGCTCTATATCATCCTCGTGCTTACGTGTGCGATCGCGATCGTCGAACGGATTCTCGTAACGCCGGAGATGCTCGTCCTGCTCGGCGTCGCATCGTACTTCCAGGATTTTCTCAACGTTTCCGCGTTCACTGCGGGCAACGAATACGGCCTGCCGATGAACTACTGGACCCAGATCGGAAGCACGTTCGTTCAGCGCGCGGGCTCCGTTTATCTGTCGAGCCAGGCATTCGCGGTTCCCTTTCTCATCCTTCTGCCTGTTGCTACGGCATGGGTGTTCGGGCGAAAGAGGGTAACGAGATCGCTCAAGCTCGAATACGCGATCATCTGGGCCGGACTGCTGCTCAGCATCACGCGCATGACGATAATTGTCTGCGCGATCCAGCTCCTACTGATCATCCTGATGCTGCGACGACCGGAGTGGGCGGTTGGAATCGTGATTGCTGGAATTGTTTCAGTGATTCTTTCGATGGTCGTCGTACCCGGTCTTCCCGGCTTTGTCTGGGACACTTTGACGTGGCAGACGGGAAGCAGCACGTCACACGTAAAGGACTGGACAAAAGGATTCGAAGCCCTGGTCGAGCATCCCTTTGGCGCAGGACTTGGTACGACTGATCAATCCGCGGTGCGATTCGGGCTCGAGCCACTCACTGCTGACAACGGTTATTTCAAGTATGCAGTAGAGCTTGGCGTTCAAGGACTCGCCGCATTGCTCGCGATCTTCGCCGGATTCATTGGTGTCTCCTACAAAGTCGCGCGCTATGCCAGCACGCATAACCGCCGCATGCTCGGCGTCGTCGTGCTCTTCACAACGATCGGGGTGATGATCAACGCCACTACCGGCGTCGTGTTCAATGCGCTCGTGCTCTCGTATTTCTATTTCTGGTTTGCGGGCGCTC
>DATEDH010000292.1:0-3651 GCA_035281765.1 Gemmatimonadaceae bacterium | reverse complement strand
AGCTCGACTTGCCCCTTCGTAAAGTCAGCTCGCGGTAAGCGCGGCGCGAGGGCACAGAGGGCGGCTTGATACGCTTCGCGTCTCAAGCGGCCGACAGAGGGCGCAGAGACGCAGAGACGCAGAGACGCAGAGACGCAGAGGGCTCTTAGCCGTTAGCTGTTAGACCAGAGCCTTCAGCGAATTCTTTTTCTTCAGCTGCTTCGCCCAGATGTCGCCCACTTCCTCAAATCGCGCGGGCGCAGTCTCGATCGTGAATTCGCGCGGGTCGAGATCATCCGTAAGCTCATCCCAATCCAGCGGCGTTGAAACCATCGCGTCAGGATTCGCTCGCGCCGCATAGGCAGCCGCGACCGTTTTCCCGATGATGTTCTGCAGATAATCCACATACACCTGCGCAGCACCGCGCTGCTTAACCCATCGTTCAATAGTTGCGATCTTCGGATGTTCTTCCGAAACCCGCGTCGCAACAATCTGCGCGACAAGCGTTGCTGCTTCGTTCGGGGTATCAGGCGGAAGAGGAATGTAGATGTGCATCCCGCTCGAGCCCGATGTCTTGAGTGCGCCATGCAAGCCGAGTGAATCCATCACTTCCTTTGCGTAGCGCGCCACCTCGACGACCCTGCTGAACGGGGCTCGCGGACCGGGATCCAGATCGATGATTGTGTAATCGGCATGATCGAGTGACTGCACTCGCGAATGCCACGGGTCCACGGACACAGCGCCAAGCTGAATCGTATATAAGAGCGTCGCGAGATCACCGCCGACGATTCTCAGATTGGTCGATCCGCCCTGGGTATGAATCGTTTCCGTGCGAACGATCTCGGGGACCTCGCCTGCATTCTGCTGGAAGAACGACGGTCCTGTAACTCCGTTCGGGAAACGCTTCAGCACCAGCGGTCTGTCTGCCATCACAGGAAGAATGAAAGGTGCAACTGTCGCGTAGTACCTGAGGAGATCACCCTTGGTGAGCTTCTTCTTCGGGAAGAAAATCTTCCCAAGATTGGAAACGTCGATCGCCACATCGCGACTGATCTCGAGCCGGCCCGAGCCTCCGTTTTCCTGAATCTCATTCAGCTGCTCGACAATTCCATCGGAATTGAGAGATCGCGCGCTCTTCTTCCTGACAGGCTTCGACGGAGTCTCGAGCGTGCGCTGCGCATATACGCGTCGACGCGCCTTCGACTTCGTGACGTTCTTTGCTGCGGGTGTTTTTTTCGATGCGCCCGATTTCTTCTGCATGCTCGTCCCTTCGCGACCTACTTCAATTGCCTTCTTGTCATCACGCGTGCCCAGATAAATGGGCTGCCGCAGCTTTCCATCGCCCGTCCACTCGCTGAACTTGACCTCGACAACGACCTTTGGCTTCACCCAGTGAGCGCGCTCGTTTGTCTTGGGAGTTTCCTCGAACGGAGACTTATCGATCTCGAGCGGCGCGAGCTTGCGATACATCTCCGCGAGTCCCGCGCCAGTGAATCCGCCACCGGTATGTCCCACATAGATGAACCGGTCGCCATCGAAGTAGCCGAGTAAAAGGGCGCCGAGATGTTGTCGTGAGTTGCGCGGCTCGGTGAATCCGCCAACGACGAATTCCTGTCGGAACTCGATTTTCAGCTTGAGCCAGGAGCGCGAACGATTCCCCGGCTCATACACCGAGCTCGTTCGCTTCGCGATGATTCCCTCCCAGCCCTGCTTGCGAGCGAGCTTCAACATCTTCTCGCCGTTGCCCTCGATCGATTCGGTGACGCGGATCTGCGCCGATGTCGACTTGCCGATCTCCTTGAGAAGTCGCGCGCGCCGCTTGGTCCACGGGTCACGCAGAAGCACATCATCGCCCGCAGCGAGAATATCGAACAGAATCAGCGCAGCGGGACTCGATGTGCGATGCCGCGCGATCATGTGCGATTCCTTTACATGCATGCGACTCTGCAGTTCCTGAAACCGGCCGGGCTCACCACCAATCAGTGCGACAATCTCACCGTCGAGCACGAGCGCTTTCTTCTTTTTCTTCGCGAGCTGAGCAAGCGCATCGACGATTTCGGGAAACTGCTCCGCCTTGTCTTTCCCATTGCGCGTTATGAGACGCACATCGCCAGGCGTCGCAAATGCGAGCACGCGGACGCCGTCGTACTTGGGTTCGAACGTCCATCCTTCACCGGGCACGTGATCGCCAACTGACGCGTACATCGGCTCGAGACTTTTCGCGATCGCCGAGATCGCTGCAGAACGTGCAGGTGCCTTCGCTGATTTTTTTGGCGCTGATGTTTTTTTCGCCACGCGCTCAGTCCTGTTGCTGTGCCAGACCCTGCTCTTGCCGCCTGCTATCTCGTCCATCGTGCGACCGGTTGTGACCGATGTCATGTTGTCAGCGACGATGTCATCTGTTGACGCGTAGTCATCGCGATGCTTGATGAACAGCCACTGCGGCTTTGCGCCCGGCGAAGACCCATCGCGGTTGTACTTCATTCGCACCAGAGCCCACGAGCCCCGCATTCGTTCGCCGAAGAAAGTGACCTTGAGCTCGCCGCGAGCGTAACCCTCACGGAGTATGTCTTCGGATTCATCAGCGGAATAACCTTCCGCCACGTAGGTGCCCTGATCCCACAGCATCACGGTCCCGCCGCCGTACTCGCCTTTCGGGATCGTTCCTTCGAAAGTGTTGTAATCGATCGGATGATCTTCGACCTGCATTGCCAGGCGCTTTACAGACGGATCTATGCTCGGCCCTTTTGGAACGGCCCAGCTTTTCATCACGCCATCGAGCTCGAGCCTGAGATCGAAGTGAAGATGTGACGCGGCGTGCTTCTGTATTACAAAACGAAGGCGGCCGGCCTCGGGGACTTCGCGATCACCCGAGGGCTCGGCCGTCTTCGTAAAATCCCGCTTCCTGCGATACTCAGCGAGCTGCGTGCGGGCGCTTCGCGCGCGGCGAGGTGTGGTCGCCACCGCGGGTTGCTACGCCGTCTTGCGTTTTGTAGAACGCCGGCGCGCGGGCGTCGAAGCGCGCTTGCGCCCTGTCTTCTTTGCAGTGCCCTGCTCGAGGCTCGCGCGAAGCTTCGACATGAGGTCGAGCACTCCCGTATCGGGCGCTTCTTCCTCGGGCTCTTCGAGCTTCGGCTTTTTACCCTTCATCTTGGCCTTGATGATCTTCATCAGGTTCGATCGATAATCGTCGGTGTACTTCGACGGATCGAACGGCTCAGCAAGATTATCGATGAGCTGCTCGGCCATTGCGAGCTCCTGCGGACGCACTTCGTCACGAGCCGGGAAAGTGTATTCGCTTTCTTTCACGAGCTCGTTGGAGAAGCGCATGATCTCGAGAACGAGCGCATCGCCGACGACCTTGATGCCGGCGAGGTGCTGTGTCTGGCGCATGATGATCTTGCCGATGCCCACAGCACCCGTAGAGCGAATCGCTTCACGGAGGAGGGCGTACGATTTCTCCGCGTTTTTCGCCGGCACGAGATAGTACGGAGTCTCGAAGTAGCGAGGATCGATTTCCTCTTCCTTCACGAAGTCCATGATGTCGATTGTCTTCGAGCCTTCGATTGCGGCGGCCTTGAAGTCTTCATCCGACATCACGACGTATTTGCCTTTCTCGTATTCGTATCCCTTGACGATCTCGCTCCATGGAACGGGCTCGCCATCGGCTGA
>DATEDH010000291.1:0-2946 GCA_035281765.1 Gemmatimonadaceae bacterium | reverse complement strand
GAAGAGGCGGCGATCTTCGAAGTGCAGCTGATGATTCTTTCCGACGGTGAGCTCATCTCGAGTGTCGAGAATCTCATCAAGCAGAATCTGTCGGCGGAGAAAGCGTTCGACCTCGTGCTCATCGAGTGGCGGCAGAACTTCGCGCGCCACACCGCAGCTTCGCTGCGCGAGCGTGTGGGCGATCTCACGGATGTGCACATTCGCGTGCTGTCGATTCTGCTCGGACTGCCTGATCATGATCCGGTAGATCTTCCGAAAGGCAGCAACGCGATTCTTGTAACGCACGATCTCACGCCGAGCCTCACAGTTCAGCTCGATCGTGACGCGATCTCCGCGATCGCAACCGATGCCGGCACGCGAACCTCGCACGTCGCCATTCTTGCGCGATCGCTTGGATTGCCCGCCGTGGTGGGATTGCGTGATGCAACCACGCGCGTGACAGGCGGCCAGAACATCATCCTCGACGGCTCATCGGGCGTGATCATTCTCGATCCTACGAATGATCAGGTCGAAGCGTACTCCGATCGCGCGCGGCGCGAGCTCGCGACGACCGCCGAGCTTCAGGCGCTGTCTCTCGCAGAGCCGGTCACGCTGGATGGTGTGCGCATCACGCTCAGGGCGAACGTCGATCTCCCCGAAGAGGCAGATGCAGCGGCTCACTCAGGCGCGGAAGGTGTTGGCCTGATGCGCACCGAGTTTCTGATTGTCGGACGCGCGACGATGCCCGATGAGGAGGAGCAGTACAAGGCATATACGCGCGTCGTCAAAGCCTTTGGCGATCATCCGATTGTCATTCGCACATTCGACATTGGCGGCGACAAGCTGCCCGTCGGCGGATTTCCCTCTGAGCCGAATCCATTTCTCGGATGGCGCGCGATCCGCATGTGCCTCGACGAGCCGGAGATTTTCAAGACGCAGCTGCGCGCTCTTCTGCGGGCGGCGATGCACGGTGACGTGCGGATCATGCTCCCGCTTGTCGTCACCGTCGATGAGGTTCGTCAGGCGCGAAGACTTCTGGAGGCCGCAGCCGCGGAGCTCGATGCGCGCGGCGTGGACTATCGTCACGATCTTCCACTCGGCGTCATGGTCGAGACTCCTGCAGCTGCACTGGGCGCCGATACGCTCATCGGTGAAGTTGCGTTCTTCTCGATAGGAACGAACGATCTGGTTCAATACACGCTTGCGGTCGATCGCGGCAACGCGAATCTCGCGAGCAGGTTCACGCCGCTTCATCCGGCAGTTCTGCGCCTCATTCGCAGAACGGTCGAGGTTGGTGCAGAGCACGGACTCGACGTGAGCGTATGCGGAGAGATGGCGTCGCAGCCGATCATGGCATTCGCACTGATCGGTCTCGGTGTGAGGTCGCTCAGCGTTGCTGCCCGGTCAGTGCCTCTCGTGAAGGCCATCGTTCGCGGAGTGAGTGCACAGATCGCGGAGGAGGCCGCGCAGGCCGCGCTCGGTACGAAGACCGCGCGCGATTCAGAGCGAGAGCTGCGCAGCAGACTGCTCAATGCATTTGGAGATGCAGACTTTCTGCGCGATGGGTTGCCCGAGTTCGTCGATGGGAATACGTTTGAGGGAATCAGCGGACCTTAAGACCGATGCCGGCACGAATCGTACGGCGTGCCCGCAGTCCGCTACACCCAGTCCCAATCCCAGGGAACATCGTGCTCGATCGACATTTATTTACCTCGGAGTCAGTTACCGAGGGGCATCCGGACAAGGTGGCCGACCAGATATCGGACGCCATCCTCGACGCAATCCTCACTGACGACCCCATCGCGCGCGTGGCGTGCGAAACCCTCGTGACCACTGGACTCGCATGCGTTGCAGGCGAGATCACAACCAAGACCTACGTTTCCGTTGCCGACATCGTCCGCAAAACGATCGAGCGCATCGGCTATACTGACGCAAACTACGGATTCGATTCAAAGACCTGCGCGGTGGTAAGCACTATCGGCCGGCAATCTCCTGACATCAGTCAGGGCGTTGATACCGGTGGAGCAGGCGACCAGGGAATGATGTTCGGCTACGCGACGGACGAGACTCCCGAGCTGATGCCGCTTGCAATCGTTCTCGCACACAAGCTCACGCGCCAGCTCGCTGATGCGCGCCGCAATGGACACGGCTGGCTGCGTCCGGACGGCAAATCACAGGTGACTGTGGTTTACGAGGATGGAGTTCCAGTTGCTGTCGATACCGTCGTGATCTCGACTCAGCACGACGACAAGGTATCGAACAAGAAGATTTCACAGTCAGTCATATCTGACGTGATTGAACCTGTTATCCCGAAAGAGCTTAGGCCGCGCGAGGTCAAGTATCACATTAACCCAACCGGCCGGTTTGTAATCGGGGGGCCGCAGGGTGATGCTGGACTTACGGGCCGCAAGATCATCGTCGACACGTACGGCGGAATGGGCCGTCACGGTGGTGGTGCATTCAGCGGAAAAGATCCGTCGAAGGTCGATCGCAGTGCCTGTTATGCCGCGCGCTGGGTTGCCAAGAACATCGTTGCCGCGAAGCTCGCGCGCCGGTGCGAAGTGCAGCTCGCATATGCCATCGGCGTCGCGCGACCGGTATCAGTGATGGTCGATACCTTCGGCACCAACACAGTTCCTGAGGCAGTGATCATGCGCGCGGTCGGCGAGGTATTTGATCTTACGCCGCGCGGAATCATGGCCGACCTCGAGCTGCGCAAGCCGATCTACGAGCGCACCGCTGCTTACGGTCACTTTGGTCGTGACCCCGAGAAGGTTGGATCAGGAAAGAATGCAAAGACCTTCTTCACGTGGGAAAGGACTGATCGAGTCAAGCAGCTCCTGAAGGCTGCGAAGTAGTCAAAACCCTGGACACGGAGCTACGGAGAAACGGAGTACGCACAGAGGAAGACCTTTTTTTGTTTTTTTTTCTGGGTACAGCATACAGCATCCCGGTTTGAACAAAACC
>DATEDH010000290.1:0-5215 GCA_035281765.1 Gemmatimonadaceae bacterium | reverse complement strand
TCCGAATTCAGTCTCACCCGATGATTCGACATTCACTCCCGGCCGCGATCAGATCTTCTCGGTCTTTGCGCACTGGATGATTCCGAAATACGGTCTCGAGAGCTATGTCGAGTGGGCGCGGTCCGAGATGCCACAATCACTGCGCGATTTCATTCTGTATCCGAACAACACTCGCGGGTACAGTGCTGGTCTTCAGTATGCGCACACGTTCCGCGGAGGCGATTCGCGGATGCGATTCCAGACGGAATTCACGAATGTGGAGCAGGCGGGCTCATACCGGTTCCGCCCTGTCGGCTCATTCTACGCGAGCCGCGCCGCGATTCAGGGATACACGAACGAAGGGCAGATGCTTGGTGCGGCTGTCGGACCCGGTTCGTCAGGCGAGTGGTTCGCGGCTGATTACATCACGAACAACATCGAGATCGGCGCAAACTTTGGACGCACCCGTCCGAACACCGACGCATTCTTTGCGCGATTCAATCCAAACCGGTGCTTTCACGACGTCATGGTGTATCCAGGCTTGCGGGCTGCTGCACAGACCCGATTCTTCAGGATCTCGGCGGATTATTCGAAGCTCACGCGATACAACGCGTTCTTCCAGCGCAATCGAGGATGTGAAACCGACGAAACGGCAATCGGCGACAGGCACTGGCATTACCTGACGCTGACGCTGAGTCTTCTTGGATGGTAGGGGCGAAGATGTACATCAGGAGTATGCTGGCGGTTGCCGCTGTTGCAGCGCTCGGAAGCTGCATCGAGCCGAGTGAGCCGCTGCTGAGAAATGCGGAGCCGCGGATCGTATTCGTGTCGACTCGTGACGGCAACGAGGAGATTTATACGATGAACTCCGACGGCACGAACCAGACGCGCATCACGAACAACAATGCGCGCGACACGCATCCTGTCTGGTCGCCGGATGGCGCGTTCATCGTGTTCGAGTCAAATCGCACGGGAAACAACGATATCTGGGTGATGAATCCTGACGGCAGCGGTGCGAGAAATCTGACGAACGATCCCTCGAGCGACATCAATCCGAGCTGGGCGCCGGACGGATTGCGCGTTGTTTTCTCGAGTGATCGAATCGGCGGGCAGCAGGAGCTGTTCGTGATGAGCAATGAGGGTGCTAATGTCACACGCCTCACCGATTCGTTCGTATCTGCCGACACGTACCCCACGTGGTCGCCCGATGGCCGCTACATCGCGTTCCAGGCAAACAGGAACTCGACCTTCGATGACATCTATGTCCTCGTGAACAACATCAATCTCGTTTACCGCTACACCACGGCAGGCGGCAACGATCAGTCGCCCGCGTGGTCGCCGGAGGGAAGCAAGATTGCGTTCACGAGCGCGCGGGATGGAAACTTCGAGATCTACACGCTCGATTTTCGTGGCAATCCATACGAGCCGAGTGGTGAGAAGAACCTGACGAACAATCCGGCATCCGATGGACGGCCTGCATGGTCGAACAATGCGCTCCAGATCTGCTGGATGAGCAATCGCGGCGGCAGCAACGATATCTGGATCATGAACGCAGATGGAAGCGATCCGAAGCGGCTTACAACCGATCCTGCCGTCGATGACTTCTGCTCGATCAAGTGACGGAAAGCGTCTATGGCGAGTACTATCGGCGCCACGGCTCGGAGCGAAACGATCTTTTAAATAATCCTGAAGTACTGTTTCAGACTTTTGCGATGGAGCGCGCTACCATCGCTGTCCTGCAAAAAGCGGAAATCGACCGGCAGGCAGTAAGGGTGCTCGATGTAGGATGCGGATCCGGTTCGAGCATCCTTCAATTTCTCCGCCTCGGGTTTCGTCCCGGGAATCTTGCCGGCGTCGACAATAGTGCTGAGCGAGTCGAAGCCGCACGCGATCGCCTGCCGAATGTGGAGTTCCACGTTGGAGACGCCGAAGAGCTTCCTTTTGCGGATGGCTCCTTCGATCTCGTCTGCGAATCCACAATGCTGTCGACGCTGGATGACCGCGCGTTGATCGCGAACATTGCGAAGGAAATGCTTCGCGTAACGCGAACTGGCGGATACGTAATGGTGACAGACTGGCGCTATTCACGAAAAGGCACGGGCGTTCAAACAGCTATGACGCCCGGATTTATACGACAGCTCTTCAGTGTTGGAGAGGCCACTTCGGTTGTTGCGCAGAAAACGGGTAGCCTCGTGCCACCTGTGGGACGACGATTATCCCGCGCCGCACCATCGCTGTACTTTCTGATTCAGCGGCTCTTCCCGGTGGCCAGCGGTCAATTGACCACGTTGCTCGTGAAGCGTTCTATCACACCCGGCCGACAGCCCGACAAAGCCGCCTAGCGGCGATGTAAGGCCTAAAAACCCGCGAAACCCTCAGCTCACGCGGAGGCGCGGTCGTGGCGCGTGCGGACTGCCGGCAGAGACAAGCTCGGCAACTGCCTTTGCAATCGCTTTCGGGTCCATTCCGTATTCGCGACGCAGATACTCCTGCGCGCCAACAATGGATGAGAACCCCGCGCGGAGTCCGATTCTCCTGAAAGCATTCGGCTTGATACCGGCGTCCATGCAGGTCTCGGCAACGAGGCTGCCGAGGCCGCCGTGAATGGTATGCTCTTCGACAGTGACAATGCCGCCTGTCTCGCGACAAGCTTTGAGAACAGCTTCACTGTCGAACGGCTTGATGGTGTGCATGCTGATGACACGGCATGCAATGCCTTGCTCGACCAGGCTGTCTGCAGCCTCGAGTGTCGGACCAAGTATTCCGCCGGTCGCGATCAGAGTGATGTCGCTGCCATCGCGAATCGTTCGAGCCTTGCCGATATAAAAAACTTCCTTCGCTCGCGCAGTCGCAGGCGCCGGTGATTTGTCGAGACGCAGATAACACGTTCCCGGAGTTGCAGCGAGCGCTTTTGTAGCTTCGCGCGCTTCCCACTGATCCCCGGGAACCGCGATGGTCATGTTCGGAAGAGCGCGCATGATTGCAAGATCTTCCGTCGCGTGATGGGAGATGCCGAGCGGTCCATAGCTGAACCCTCCGCCGACCGCGACGACTTTGACATTTGCCTCGTGATAACAGGCGTCGTTCCTGATCTGCTCGAGGCAGCGGAGCGTGGAAAAATTGCCGATCGAATAACAGAAGACGACGCGCCCCTGCATTGCCATCCCCGTCGCAAGGCCGATCATGTTCTGCTCGGCGATCCCGACATTGAGATACTGATTCGGGAATTCTTCCGCGAAGTTGTCGAGGACTTTGAACCCTAGATCCGCGGTCATGAGGAAAATGCGCGGATCGGTGCGCGCCAGCTCGGAGAGCTGGCGGACGAAGTTATCTCTCATGTATCGGAGTTCAGCTCGTTCAAGGCTTCATCGTATTCCGAGCCGCGCGGAGTTCTGTAGTGCCAGAGAACACTGCGCTCCATGAACGAGACGCCTTTGCCTTTGGTGGTGTGTGCAATGAAGCACGACGGCTTGCCGGCAGCTCTCGGAATCGCCGACAGGTGAGCGTAGAGTGACGCGTGATCATGCCCGTCCACTTCGACTACGGACCACCCAAACGCTTTCCATTTGTCTGCGAATGGCTCGAGCTGAAGAGTCTCTGCGACGGGTGCAAGACTCTGAATCTTGTTGTAGTCGACGATGGCGACGAGGTTGTCGAGCTTGTGATGCGACGCGAACATCGCTGCTTCCCAGGTCGACCCTTCGTCGCATTCACCGTCACTCAGGAGAACGAACGCGCGATTCTCGAGCTTGTCGAGCTTCGATGCGTATGCCATGCCTGCGCCGACTGACAATCCGTGACCCAGAGAGCCGGTCGACAGTTCCACGCCCGGAACTCCGCGATGTGATACATGTCCGCTCAGCACCGATCCATCGGCGCAGTGCTTGTCCAGAAGCTCAGTGGAAAAAAAACCGGTTTCAGCGAGAGCAGCGTAAATGCCTGCGCCCGCGTGACCCTTGCTAAGAATGAAGCGATCGCGATCCTGCTTTTCCGGATTGGCAGGATCGACTCGCAGAATCGCGCCGTACAGAACCGCAACGATGTCAGCCATCGAAAGGACTGACCCGACATGTGAGCTGCCACCGAGGTTTGTCATTCGCACCGCATGCTTGCGAATGCGTAGCGCCAGCTCACCTGTAGCAAGCGGTTCCGGCGACAGCTCGAGCTTTGCTGCGGTGTTCTGCTCCATCACGGCATTCCCCGATAAAAAGTGCGGATCGTCGCGGCGATGTATCGAACTTCTTCGTCAGTGACCATCATGTTCATCGGAAGCATCAGGCATCGCTCGAAAAATCGTTCGGTGGCCGGAAGCGAAACGTTGAACCCCAATCCCTTGAAGCTGTGAACAGGCGTGCCGCCCCATTGCAGGATTGTGCCGATGCCCATCTCGCCGAGATACGCGCGGAGCTCATCACGCCGATCTGCCTCGATCTCGTAATTCTGGAAGACGTCAAAGTGCGAGTCATCCGAATCCGGACCGGGGGGTAGCACCACCTCCGACAGGTCGGAAAGTAGCGAGTCGTAAAGTCGCGCGATACTTCGACGGCGATCGATGATCTCATCGTAATCGCGGAATTGAAGATGAAGGATTGCTGCCTGCAGGTTGTCGAGTCGCGAGTTGTATCCCCACATCTCGACATCGCCGCTCTCGTTGCGACCGTGATCGCGCAGCAGCGTGATCTTTCGCGCTATTTCGGCATCGTTGGTAACTACTGCTCCGCCATCACCAAAGCATCCGAGGATTTTTGCGGGATAGAAACTGAATGCTGCAGCGAGACCGAACGTGCCAGCGAAACGGCCCTTGAACTTTGAACCGAGTGCCTGGGCCGCATCCTCGATGATGAGCAGGTTGTTCTTCGCAGCGATGCGCTCGATCGCATCCATGTCCGCGGTTCGGCCATTCAGCTGAACCGGCATGATCGCGCGCGTGCGCTCTGTAATCGCCCGTTCGATCGACGCGGGGTCAATCAGGTGATCGGGCCCGATATCCACCGGTACCGGAGTGGCGCCGACGTGAGCGACTGCCGCGGCAGATGCAACCATCGTATGTGACGGGAAGATCACTTCGTCGCCAGGGCCAATGCCCGCGGCCCGATAGGCGAAAATCAAACCATCTGTCGCATTGCCGACACCAAGTGCGTGATTTACGCCGAGGTATCGCGCGAGCGCGTCCTCGAACTCGGCGAGGTCGCGCTGCTGGATGAATGCGCCACGACGCATGACGTCGCGGACGATT
>DATEDH010000289.1:0-3223 GCA_035281765.1 Gemmatimonadaceae bacterium | reverse complement strand
AAAGCGCTCGACACCGGGCGAAAAGTCGAAGTCGAGTTTCCACTCGAGCTGAAAGGGCGCACCATCTGGTATTCGGGAACAGTGAACCCGCTTGCCGATGACAAAGTGCTGTGGGTTGTGCGAGACATCAGCGAGAACAAGAAAGCAGCTGAGGCGATAAAGGAGAGCGAGGCGCGATTCAGAAATCTCGTTGAGCACTCGCCGCAGGCGATTGCATTACATGCAGAAGGCCGCCTTCTCTACGCGAACCCGGCGTGCGCAATCCTGCTGGGATATCCGCTGATCGAACAGCTCATTGGCGAGCCGATTCTTCGATTCATAACTCGAGAGACGTCGAGCGCTTTCATAGAGAGCCTCGTGTCGATGAGCCGCACTGGATCGCGCGCGCCTACGGTCGAATGCCAGTTCCGTCCCGCGAATGAAGGAAGAGCGCTCGACATCGAAGTGACTTCAGTGCCGGTGCAGTACAACGGCCGTGCAGGTGTGCTCTCGATTCTGCACGACGTCACCGAACGTAAGCAGCTGGAGCAGCAGCTCGCACATCAGGCATTCCACGATCCACTTACGAACCTCGCAAATCGCGTCCTATTCAGGGATCGTGTCGAGCATGCGTTGCAGCGCGCAGTTCGCGGCGGCGGAAAGCCGGCGGTGCTGTTCATCGATCTCGACAACTTCAAGGCAGTCAATGACGGACTCGGTCACTCCGCCGGCGACTGGCTTCTCATCGAGGTCGCTACACGACTGCAGATGTGCCTGCGTCCTGCCGACACAGTCGCACGACTGGGCGGTGACGAGTTCGCGGTTCTCCTCGACGATGAAGCAGCGAATGCACAGGACGTTGCCGACAGAATCCTGCAGGCATTCGGTACGCCATTTTCCGTTCAGGGCACGGACATCGTCGTGACGATGAGCATTGGAATCGCATCGCTTCAACCTCACGAAGGTGCAGACGATGTGCTTCGCAATGCAGATCTCGCGTTGTATCGGGCAAAGTCAGAAGGAAAAGCGTGCGCGGCGTCGTTCGAGCCGGAGATGCATGTTGCTGCGCTAAGGCGGCTGGAGCTCGAAGCCGAGCTGCGGCGCGCTATCGATGGGGAAGGCGACTCCGGGTCGCTCATCCTGTATTATCAGCCAATCGCGAAGCTGTTCACGCGCCGCATGTATGGATTCGAAGCGCTCGTCAGATGGAGACATCCTGAGCGCGGGCTGCTCGAGCCGCTCGATTTCATTTCACTCGCTGAGGAAACGGGTCTCATCATTCCCCTCGGCCGCTGGGTTCTCGAGGAAGCATGCAGGCAGACCAAGGATTGGCAGACACGGTACGGCCCACTGATTCGCGGAACCGGAATGAGCCTGATGGTGGGAGTGAATCTTTCCGGTCGTCATCTCGCGCATCCCGATATTGTCGACGACGTTGCATCAGCACTGAAAAAATCGGGTCTTGCCCCGTCTCATCTCACTCTCGAGATGACGGAAAGCATGCTGGTTCACGACAATCGCGCGACGCTCGAGCGCCTGCACGCTCTCAAAAGTCTCGGTGTGAGGTTGTCCATCGACGATTTCGGAACCGGATACTCGTCGCTCGCATATCTCGAGCGCTTCCCGGTGGACAGCCTGAAGATGGACCGGTCATTTATTTCGACGCTGGATACCGACTCGAAATCCCCGCTTGCCGAGGCAGTGATCGGCCTGGGCAGGATTCTCCATCTGAAGGTGGTTGCGGAGGGGATCGAGACCAAGGCCCAGTGGGACAAGCTCAGGATGCTTGGCTGCACCCTTGGGCAGGGATATTTCGTCGCGCGGCCGCTTCCGCCGGTTGATTTCGAGAGGCTGATCATAACGTCGGCGGCAGAGGTAAAGGGCCCGGTAAACGGAGGGCGCCCTGGGGGTACGAATGGCAAGCGTGGGACGCCCGTAAATGGTTTAGAGACAATAGGTTAAAGGCTGATTCTTCTGTTGCGGTAAGACCCTCAAACTGGCTATATTTGAGGGTTGTTTTTTCCCACCATCGCAGCCCGAAGAAAAGCCAAATGACCGCGCCCAATAACCGCGAGCGGATCCTTCCGCGCCTCATTCATGATGAGGTAAAGGAATCCTTCATCAACTACTCGATGAGCGTCATCGTGTCGCGGGCACTGCCCGACGTCCGCGATGGCCTCAAGCCCGTTCACAGGCGCGTTCTTTACGCGATGAACGAGCTCGGGCTCGTCCCCGGCCGGCCCTATAAAAAATCGGCGACGGTTGTTGGCGATGTGCTCGGTAAATACCACCCGCACGGTGATGCGTCGGTATACGATGCGCTCGTCCGGATGGTCCAGGACTTTTCACTCAGATACCCGCTCGTCGACGGTCAGGGAAACTTTGGAAGCGTCGACGGTGATCCTGCAGCGGCATATAGATATACAGAGGCGCGTCTCACCCGCATCGCGATGGAGATGCTGGCGGACATCGACAAGAACACTGTCAACTACGCGCCCAACTTCGACGATCGTCTTCAGGAGCCGAAGGTTCTTCCTTCGGCGGTTCCGAACCTTCTCATCAACGGATCGTCCGGTATCGCAGTTGGAATGGCCACGAACATTCCTCCGCACAACCTCGGCGAAGTGGTCGCGGCGACGATCGCGCTGATCGACAATCCCGAGCTCACATCGACAGATATCCGGAAATTCATCAAGGGTCCTGATTTCCCGACGGGTGGATACATCTACGGGCGCGCGGGAATCAAGGATTATCAGGAGACCGGGCGCGGAAAGATCGTCATGCGCGCGCGCGCAGTGATCGAAGAAAGAGAGAGCTCGAACAAGTCGCAGATCGTCGTCACCGAGCTGCCGTATCAGGTCAACAAGGCAAAGCTCGTCCAGGACATCGCCGATCTCGTGATGGAAAAGAAGCTCGAAGGCATTTCAGCGCTGCGTGATGAATCCGACAAGGACGGCATGCGCGTGGTCGTCGAGCTCAAGCGCGATGCAATTCCGCGCGTTGTTCTGAACCAGCTCTACAAGCACACCTCGATGCAGTCGACGTTCGGCGTGATCATGCTGGCGCTCGTGCCTGATCCATTCACGACTCAGCTCGTGCCGAAGGTGATGCCGATCAAGGAAGTGCTCGAGCATTACGTCAATCACCGTCATGAGGTGGTTGTTCGCCGCACGCAGTTCGAGCTCGACAAGGCACTCGAGCGTGAGCACATCCTCGAAGGACTCAAGATCGCCGTCGACAACAT
>DATEDH010000288.1:0-11465 GCA_035281765.1 Gemmatimonadaceae bacterium | reverse complement strand
CGGGATCACAACAACGCTTGGCCGAGGTGGGTCGGACTACACCGCTTCTCTCGTTGGTGCTGCGCTCAAGGCAGACGCAATCGAGATCTGGACAGATGTAGACGGAATGCTCACTGCAGATCCGCGAGTTGTTCAGGGCTCGCTTCTTATCGAGCAAATCAGGTTCGACGAAGCATCGGAGCTCGCATCGTTTGGCGCGAAAGTCCTGCATCCCAATACGATTGCGCCGGCTGTGCGCCTCGGGATACCGGTTTTCGTCTACAACTCACGAAAACCTGAGGGGAAGGGAACCCGCATCACGTTCGATGCGCCGCATCGACCTGTAAGCGCGATCGCCGGCAAGACTGATGTCACGATCATCAAGGTCACAGCGGCGCGAATGCTTCTCGCTCACGGTTTTCTCCGCAGGGTGTTCGAGATTTTCGAGAGACACAAGACGTCGGTGGATGTTGTTGCGACGTCCGAGATATCGGTGTCGGTAACAATCGATGATGTTTCCAGGCTGGATTCGCTGCTCGTAGACCTCAGAGATCTGGGTGACGTCGCCATCGAGCGGAACAGAGGAATTATTGCGATCGTCGGAGCGGGCATCTGCGATGCGGCGGGCGCGATGGGCAAGGCGCTCACTGCGCTTGGTGATGTAGAGATTCACATGATGTCGCTCAGCGCGAGCGGCATCAATCTCACAGTTATCGTGGATGCTGAAGCAGTGAATCCAGCAATGCAGCGACTCCACAGCGCTTTCTTTGGAAGCGAGGGAAAATGAGCGAGCCCGCTATCGCGGTAATCGGCGATGGAAAAATGGGGCGGTTGATTGGACAGCTGGTGCAGGAACGCGGATGGCACCTCACAGCCATGCTTGGCTCTGAACACAATGCCGGCGGCGCGGGAATCACTCGCCGTGAACTTGGTGATCCTGACGTTGCTATTGAGTTCACCGAGCCCGGGTCAGCCGTGGCGAACATCATGGCGTGCATACATGAGGGCGTGCCGGTCGTTGTCGGAACTACCGGATGGTATTCATCGCTCCCTGTGATCAGTGAAGCAGTAGTGGAAGAAGGCGCATCGCTTCTCTGGGCTCCCAATTTTTCAATTGGAGTGAACCTGTTCGTCGAGCTCGCGCGCGAGGCCGCGCGAATCATGGCGAACTCCGGCTTCTCGGCAGCGCTCGTAGAGACGCATCACTCGGCGAAAAAAGACGCGCCCTCCGGTACCGCGCTCGCGATCACGAACGCGATGACTGACCTCGGCAGAGAAGTTCCTGTGACCAGTGTGCGCACGGGATCAGTGCCGGGAACGCACGAGCTCATATTCGACGCACAGTTCGAGCAGATCATCATGCAGCACGAGGCGCGTGACCGCCGGGTTTTCGCCGATGGTGCCCTTCGTGCAGCGGAATGGCTGCGCGGTAAGACGGGCGTATTCACGATGCGCGACGTTCTGGGGTTCACATGATAGATCTGCGTAAGGATTCGAAGGGTCGCGTTCTATTGAGAGGATGCGGAACTGCCCTCGCTACTCCCTTCAAGTCGGACAGCTCACTCGACGAGAAGGCGCTGCGCGAATTCGTCGACTGGCAGGTTGCCGAGGGTATCCACTTTGTCGTTCCATGCGGCTCGACAGGCGAGGCGGCAACGATGACTCCAAAAGAGCATCGGCGCGTCGTCGAGATAACTGTCGAGCAGGTGAGCGGACGCGTTCCCGTTGCAGCCGGTGCAGGATCGAACGACACGCGAAAGGCGATCGAGCTTTCAAAGGAAATGAAAGCAGCGGGAGCGACGCATTTGCTTCATACGTCGCCGATGTACAACAAGCCGCCGCAGCGCGGAATCATCGAGCACTTTCGCGCGATAGCTGATGCCACCGACCTGCCGGTGATCGTCTATAACGTGCCCGGACGAACAGGGAGCAATGTCGAAGCTTCGACCACTCTTGCATTGGCCGAGCATGAGAACATCACTGCGGTGAAGGAAGCTTCCGGTAATCTTGCGCAGATCTCCGAGATAATTCGCAACAGGCCGGAGGGGTTCAGCGTTCTCTCGGGCGATGACGGCCTCACGCTGGCAGTCATGGCAGAAGGCGGCGACGGCGTGATATCCGTCACGTCGAATGTAGTTCCCAGGCTTGCTGCCCGATTGTGCGAGCGCATGGACAGCGGAGACACGGCCGGCGCGCGCGACATCGATCATCGCCTCGCAGCGTGGACAGCCGCGGCGTTCATTGAATCGAATCCGATGCCCGTAAAGGCAGCGCTGTCGATGCTCGGCAAATTTGAAAACGTGTTGAGGCTTCCGCTTGTGCCGCTTGCCGACGCGCATGGCGAAACGGTGAGGAAAGCGCTTCGCGCTGCGGACGCAATCAAGTGAGTGACAGCTCGCTTCAGGATCGCATCGAGCGCGCAGCTGCAAGCGGTGCGAGAGGAAAGGAGTCTGAATCGATCGTCGAGGAGCTGCTCGTTGCGCTTGAATCCGGGCAGCTGAGATCCGCGGAGAAAACTCAAAGCGGTGAATGGCGCGCGGTACCATGGGTAAAGCGCGGAATACTGCTCGGCTTCCAGACGGGAACACTCACTGACATGTCAACCGACGGGTCAGTGTTCAAGTTTTTCGACAAGCACACATATCCGCCACGTGCATTCACGATTCACGATGGAGTTCGCGTGGTGCCCGGCGGCTCTGCGATTCGACGCGGCGCATATGTGGCGCCGGGAGTTGTGTGCATGCCGCCGATGTATATCAATGTCGGCGCGCATGTCGGGACCGGGACGATGGTCGATTCACATGCGCTCGTCGGTTCGTGCGCACAAGTCGGTGAGCGTGTTCATCTCAGCGCCGCTGCGCAGATCGGCGGCGTGCTGGAGCCCGTCAATGCATCTCCAGTCGTTGTCGAGGACGACGTAATCGTCGGTGGCAATTGCGGCATCTACGAAGGCACGGTGGTTCGTGCAGGTGCAGTGATTGGAGCAGGTGTAGTGCTCACGCGGGGTACGCCGGTTTTCGATCTCGTCAACGAAAAGGTATATCGCGGCTCAGCGGATAAGCCACTCGAGATTCCATCCAATGCCGTCGTGGTCCCAGGGGCGCGGAAGGCTTCGTCCGAATGGGGCATGACTGAGGGATTATCGCTTCAGACTCCTGTCATCGTGAAGTATCGTGATGACAAGACTGACAGCGCGACGGCACTCGAAGGCTGGCTCAGATGACATCGCGCGGCACCATTCGCGTGCCCGGTGACAAGTCGATATCGCACCGGGCGCTCATCCTGGGTGCCCTTGCCGATGGGCAATCCCGCATATCGGAAATTCTCAACTCTGCCGACGTCAACTCGACTGCAGGTGTTCTTCGCTCGCTCGGTGTTGCTGTTCCAGATCTATCGGAATCATTTGCATTTGCAGGAAAGGGGCTGCGTGGACTGACCGCGCCCGGTTCGACGCTCGACGCGGGAAACAGCGGAACGACAGTGCGGCTGATGTCCGGAGTCGCCGCTGCGCATCCATTTTCATCGCGGTTCACTGGCGACGAGAGTCTCAGCAGGAGACCGATGAAGAGAATTGCCGAGCCATTGTCGGCAATGGGGGCGAGATTCGAGTTTGCGCGCGAGGATGGCCTGCCGATGACGATTCATGGGGGCGAGCTCGAGGGCATAAGCTGGAACACGCGATCTGCAAGCGCACAAACCAAGAGCGCGATTTTACTCGCGGGCCTTTGTGCGGGTGTGCAGGTAACGGTCATCGAGTCCGAACGGTCCCGCGATCATACCGAACGAATGCTGACCTCACTCGGCGCGCCCGTGGAAATCGACGATGTCGCTGTAAGTCTTTCGCCGGTTGATTCGATTGCTCCACTCGAAATCACTGTTCCCGGCGATCCTTCATCAGCAGCGTATTTCATTGCGTACGCCGTGTTGAGTGGCAGGGAAGTCGAGATGCCGGGCGTATGCGTGAACAGCACGCGCACTGGATTCATCGAGGCGATGATGCAGATGGGTGCACGCATCGACATGGAGGATCGCGCTGCCGTCGCCGGTGATGCAGTCGCTACAATCGTTGCGCAGCCATCTCAGCTTTCGGATCTATCGATCGACCCCGCAGCGGTTCCGTCGATGATCGATGAGCTGCCATTGCTCGCGTGTGTTGCCGCGCAGGCGCGAATCACTCTCGAAGTAACCGGCGCGCGGGAGCTGCGCGTGAAGGAGAGCGACAGGATCTCCGCCGTCGCGCGAAATTTGAAAGCGATCGGTGCGCAGATAGATGAGCTGCCTGAGGGCTTTATCGTGCGTCCCGGACCCGCGACTTTTGCCGGATCGGTCACAACAGAAGGCGATCACCGAATCGCGATGTCATTCGGAGTGCTTGCATCATTGCCCGGAAATGCCATCGATATCGACAATCCCGGTTGTGTAGCGGTGTCATATCCGGGATTCTGGGACGATCTCAAAAGCCTGAGCTGATTTCCCAATGAAAGTCCTCTTCATCGTCACTGCGTATCCGCGGCACGAGGGTGACATCATTACACCATGGATGGGTGAGACAATCTCCCGTCTTCGCGCAGCAGGAACCGACGTTGAGGTTCTCGCGCCTTCATACAAAGGCGGTGGCGCAATTCAGATCGACGGAGTGAAGGTTCATCGTTTTCGCTATGCGCCATCCCGGATGGAGACGCTGACGCACGACATGCCGGCGGTGGAAAGAATCAAGCGCTCGCCCGCTTTTGCTGCACTCCTTCCGTCATATATCGCAGCCGGTTCAGAAGCGGCAGCGAGAGTTGCACGAGAAGGAAGGTTCGACGTGGTGCACGCATTCTGGCCAATTCCGCATGGAATATTTGGAGTGGCCGCGCGCAATGCGTCGAGTTCCGCGCTGGTGTCGACTTTCTTTTCTGCCGAGCTGATGTGGAAGGGCCCGCTGCGCACCGCGTTTGCGCCGATACTGCGCCGCATCATAAGAAACTCGGACGCAATCACGGTAATTTCGAGCTACACCAGGGAGCGGCTGCACGAATACGAGGCCGGAGTCGATACAGTGACGATTCCATTTGGTGCTGCCGCAAAGAATCAGGGGTCGACCACTCCGTCGCATCGCAGCGCGACTGATCCGTTCGAGCTTCTTTTCGTGGGACGGCTCGTGAAAAGAAAGGGCGTCAACGTTCTCCTCAACGCTGTGAAATTGCTGGAGGGCGACAGGCGACTGCACCTGAGAATCGTCGGCGGCGGTCCCGAGCTGGGTGAGCTCCAGCAGCTCGCTACCGCGCTCGGCATTACTGACAAAGTCACGTTCGACGGTGTCGTGACGAACGAAAGAATCGCCGAGCTATTTCGGCAGTGCGACGCGCTCGTGCTTCCAGCGATCGTTACGGAAACGGGCGACACCGAGGGCCTCGGTGTAGTCCTCATCGAGGCAATGGGATACGGCAAACCTGTTATCGCGTCGGCGGCAGGCGGCATAGTGGATATCGTGAAAGACAACGACACCGGTCTGCTCGTTCCTCCGGGTGATGCGGCTGCGCTTGCGAGCGCGATAAGGCGCGCGATGGACGATCCGGATGAAATGACGCGGCTCGCTGCGCGGGGAACCACGTTCGCCGATCAGGCTTTTGGGTGGCCTGCGATCGTCGGTCAGTTGATGAGCGTTTACGAAAGCGCCGTGAAAAGGCGTGCGGCAGGCGAAATCGAGACTGGCGCGAAACAGTAGAGGCACAGACCTTTACGGGCGATGAGCCCACAAAAACAACCGCCTCGAAAGTCAAAACCGACCGCGACGCCGCGGGTTTCCGCGGCGCTTAAACCGGTCGAGCAGGATCTCGAAATTTCCTTCAAGCTTGCGGCCGGAATTTTCGCTGCGCTCGCACTCGTATTCTTTTTTCCCGCCTTTCTTCCCGGGCGCGGGATATTCGGCACTGATTATCTCGCCGGTGGATACCAGTTCAGCGAGTTTCTTTCAAATCAGCTGAGGTCCGGTGTAATTCCCAAATGGGTGCCGTACGTGTACGGCGGCGTCCCGCTTCATGCGAACCCGGGCAGCGCGTATTACCCGACGCGCCTTCTGCTCATGTTCCTGCTGCCCGACTCGAGAGTTTTTGCAGCCCTCGTGCTTACGCAGTTCGCCATCGCTGGCTCAGGCATGTATCTGCTTGCCCGCGAGCTTGGTGTAAGGACATGGATTGCTTTCGTAGCTGGTCTCGCTTTCATGTTCACTGGAATCATCATGTCCGGGTTGTACAGCGGACATGACGGCAGAATCATCGTCGCCACATTTTCACCGCTCATCTTCTTCTGTCTGCATCGGGGAATTCGCACTGGCAGGATTGCCCCGTTTGTCGGACTGGCTGCAACGCTCGGCTTCTCGCTCCTCTGCTTCCAGATCCAGAGCAATTATTACCTGCTTCTTGCCGCTGCACCGTGGGCGCTCTATTGCGGCTGGCACTTCCGTGAAGTTGGTGTTTCAAAAATCGTAACGCGACTGGGACTTGCGCTCGCAGCGGTTGCGTTCGCATTCGCGCTCGCATCGGTGAATTTCCTTCCGTTCATGGATTATGTGGCCGAGTCGCCGCGTGGACAGGCGGGCGGACGTGGATACGAGTATGCGACATCGTTCTCGATGCCGCCCGCAGAAACGGCAGGCTTCGCGATTCCTGAACAGCAGGGAACGCTCGGCACATATCACGGCAAGAGTTTCTTCAAGCAGCACACGGAGTATGTCGGAGCATTTGTGCTGGCGATGCTCGTGCTTGGTGTGTATTTCGCGCGGCGAAACAGATACTGGCCGTTTTTTGCGATCGTCGCGCTGATTGGTCTCAGTATGTCGTACGGCGGGTACACTCCGATTTACCGGTTGTATTACACGCTGCTGCCTGGAGTGAACAAATTCCGCGCGCCATCGATCTCGCTGTTTCTGGTCTCTATGTCGCTTGTGATCATGGCCGCGCTCACGATGGAAACTCTTGCGCGAATTCGCGAAAACGCGGCAGAAGAGGAAAAGGCGGCGAAGCGCGCTGCAAAAGGCGCGAAGGTAAGGACAGAGTCAGACTACGCCGGTTACCTCACGCTCGGCATTGTGGGAGTTGGCGTCTTCATGCTGCTGATGTCGCAGGCGATTCCATCGCCGTACGGCGAGTCGACAGGATGGATACGGTTTGGATTCTTTCTGGCGCTCGTTGGGTGGCTTTTATGGCGGTGGGTGACAGACCGGATGTCTTCGCGCACAATGGCGCTTATCCTCAGCATCATTGTGCTCGCTGACCAGTGGATTGTCACGCGAAAATATTTTCAGACCGTCGAGCCGCCTGACCAGGTCTTCGCGCCGGATGATGTCGTGCAGTACCTGCGCTCGCAGAACAACACCGAGCGAGTCTGGGTGTTTCCATTCGGGGGTGCGGCGGTTTATCACGGTGCCGAGCTCGTAGGGGACAACCGAATTCCGCTGCGAAATTATCTGATGCAGTTCGGATACGAGCAGGCGGGTGGTGAGCACGGCAATCAGCTCGAGCGATACAACAAGTTCGCGGGCGCGGGCGAAAAGGTGTATGTGGATTGGCACAACTTCACCGGTTGGCCGGTTTTTCTAAGCGCCGCGAATGTTCGCTACATCGTGAGCGGCCTCGAGCTGCAGATGTTCAATGCAGACAGTCAGGCAGTGACGAAGGACATCGAGGAGGTGTATCGCGGTCCAAGCGCGATCGTGTATCGCAACAACCTGGCGTTGCCTCGCGCCTATCTTGCTGCCGATGCGCAGTTAATCCCGAATACTGACAGCGCTCTCTCCTTCATGAAGCTGAGAGGTTGGGATCCGCGCAGGGTTGCAGTAGTGGATCGATCTGTCGGCACTTTCCCGGCGACGCCGCTCCAGGGAAACGCAACGATCGCTGAGAAAAGCCCGGACAAAGTGGTGGTAACGACAAACGCAAATCGTCCCGCGCTCCTTGTATTGAGCGATGTGTATGCGCACGGATGGAAAGCATGGGTCGACAACAAGCCGACTCCAATCGTCATCACCAATGTCGCATTCAGGGGTGTTCCTGTCGGCGCCGGGTCGCATACAGTGCGCTTCGAGTTCGATCCTGAAGATCTCAGAACCGGTCGGATCATCAGCCTGACGCTGTTTCTCGTGCTCGTTGCGTTCGGTGTGAAGTGGCTGCTGTCGCTGCGCTCCAGGCCGGCGGAGGAGCCGCAGGCGGCGTGAAACCGGATTTCTCGGTAATCGTTCCGGCGTACAACGAATCGGAAAATATCGGTGCGTTGTTCGAGGCCCTTGAAGCGACGTTCGCGCGCCATTCGCTGAATGGTGAAGTCGTTCTCGTCGACGACGGATCGTCAGACGATACTTTCGCTCTCGCGCAGGCCGCAGCAGAGCGGATGGGAGATCGCGCAGTGGTCGCCCGTCACCGGAGAAATCTCGGAAAGACTGAGGCGATGGTCACTGGTGCAAAGGCAGCGCGAAGCGATGTGTTCATCATATTCGATGCCGACCTCCAGCATTCCACCGAGGAGATCCCGCGGTTCATGGCGGAGATCGACAAGGGCTGGGACATCGTCACCGGCAGGAAGATCGGTGCATATGAAAAGCGCGCGGTGAGCTCGGTGTATAACCGGCTGTCGAGGTTTCTATTCGACGTGCCCGTGCGCGACCTCAATTCGATGAAGGCATTCCGCCGTGAAGTCCTGGAGGAAGTTCCACTTCGTCACGACTGGCATCGCTTCTTCGTTGTGATCGCATACGCGCGCGGCTTCTCCGTGAAGGAGATCGACATCGAGCTTTTCCCGAGGCGCGCGGGAGTTTCCAAGTATCAGGGGCCAGGCCGCGTTGCCTCGAGCGTCGGCGATCTTCTGGTCGTCTGGTTTTATCTGAGATTCAGCGCCAAGCCGATGCAGCTTTTCGGCGGGGCGGGGATGATCCTCGCCGGACTGGGTCTGATTATCGGCGTAGTGCTCACCACTATGCGCGCGCTGCATTTTGGTCCTCCTGCGATTGGCTATCGCCCGCTGCTTGGACTCGTTGTGCTCCTCGTTGTCGTCGGTATTTCGCTGTTTGGATTCGGCTTCACAGCGGAGATGATTGCATTGCTCAGGAGTGAAGTAGAGCAGATGAAAATCGAACGCCGGAAGACTGAGGCTTAGCACGGCCTGTCACGGTTATATTGGCGTTGATGCCAAACCGTAAGATTGCCATCGCCATCGATGGTCCTGCAGCTTCAGGAAAGTCGTCGACCGCAAAAGCAGTAGCGCGAGAGCTGCATTTTCGTCACGTAGATTCGGGCGCGTTGTATCGCGCCGCGACTGCCGCTACGCTTCGTGCTGAGTCCAATTCGAACAACTGGACCGAAGACGCGGTGCTCGATGCTGCAAAGACAGTCTCACTTTCTCCCACTGAGACCGGGTTCACTCCACTGCTCGATGGGGCAGATGCGGATTCGGAAATGCGCGGCGAGCCCGTCACCAGTCGTGTTTCGCTTGTAGCTCAAATGCCGCGCGTTCGCGAATGGGTGAATGCGCAGGTGAGAAAAGCGAATGAAAATTTCGATGTCGTTGTGGATGGCCGCGATATCGGCACTGTCGTCTTTCCCGATGCAGCGCTCAAGGTTTTTCTGGTTGCAGATCCGGCAGAGCGGGCGCGCCGCCGTTTGATCGAGCGATTGAATCGCGCGCCGACCGATGACGAAGTTGCGCAGGAAACTGGAAAGATTCTGTTGCGTGATGAGATGGATGCAAAGCAAAGCGGGCGTGCTCCGGATGCAACGCTCATCGATACAACGCACATGAATCAGGCCGAGCAGATCAGGCAGATCGTGGAGATGGCGAGGAAAATCAGGGATGCTTCGTAGAGCTGCTGCATTTGTCGCATTGATGTTCATTCCTGCAGTCAGCGGCGCGCAGGAAATGATCACGCGGATATTCGAGAAGGCCACCGACATCGCGCCGTTTTTTCAGGTGTCGACACTCAGCTCCGACTCGAATCTCGACACGCGCGCGAGCGCGATGCTCGGCTACGGCGCCGAGATTTTGTTTGCGTTGAAGGACGATGCGAAAGCGCCGTTCAGCGTCGAGCTGGCACTCGGGTTCAACTATCTCACCGGCTTTCGGTCGAAGAACACCGATATCGACCTGCGCGGAAGCATGCGCACCATTCCCGAGCTTTCGGTATATGCAACGTATCAGAAGACCGGGCTGATGGAGCCATATGTTGGGGTGCATACGGGTCTGCTGGATCTCTGGCATGTGCAGGCATATGACCCGGAGAGCCGGCAGTACAAGATCGACAGCGAGTCATTTCAGGCGGGGGTGACTGCGGGAATCGTGGTTCACGGAATGTGGCTCGAGGGCTCGTACCGGTTCCGGAATTTCCCTTCGCTCGATTACACGACGCCAGAGGGAGTGGACGCGATTCCTTCGGCCTTTCCAAGATCGATGGACCTGAGCGGATTTACGCTCCGGGCGGGCTATCAGTTCTCCATCGCGTCGACGAAGGACAAAGACTAGGCGCGTGAGGGAGACCGGGGGTCGCCAGGCCCCCTTTAAATGCGCGCCCCAATTGAGTTTACGTTACAAACCGGTTAAGCTTACAGGCTGTCCCATAAGGGGCAAAAAACCACCAAACCCTTTAACCCAGTAGCATGCCCGATCTCGAAACCACAAATACCTCAACCGGCACGACTCTGACTGCCCGCGAGAAGCGCGACCTTCAGAAGGCGCAGCTCAGGCCGCTTGCCAACCTCAGACCCGAGCTCTACGACGAAGACGATTACTCTCCCGATGAGCTGAACGCCATGATGGAGATGTACAACGGCACCATGGCGTCCATCGAAGAAGGCGAGATCGTCAAGTCTCGCGTCCTCGACATCCGCGACAACATGGTCGTCCTCGACATCGGATTCAAATCCGAAGGGACGATTCCCCTTGAAGAGTTCAAGGACATGCCCGACCTCAAGGCAGGCGATGAGGTCGAAGTTCTCCTCGAGCATCTCGAAGATGTCGAAGGATCGGTTGTCCTCTCCAAGAAGAAAGCCGACTTCATGCGCGTGTGGGAGCGCATCCGCGTCGCCTACGAGAATGATGAGCCCGTGAACGGAACGCTCGTCAAGAAGATCAAGGGCGGTGTGGTCGTCGACCTCATGGGCGTCGACGCATTCCTTCCCGGCTCGCAGATCGCGCTTCGCCGCGTTCCGAATGTCGACGAGCTTCTTGGACAGACTTTCGAGTTCAAGATCATCAAGCTCAATAAGCGCCGCCGCAACATCGTCGTGTCACGCCGCGTGATCCTCGAGCAGGAGAGAGCAGGCAAGCGCGACAAGCTCATGAAGGACCTCCAGAAGGATCAGGTCCGCAAGGGCATCGTGAAGAACATCACCGATTTCGGCGCGTTCATCGATCTTGGCGGTGTCGACGGACTGCTTCACATCACCGACATGTCCTACGGACGCATTCAGCATCCGTCGGAAATGGTTCAGATCGGCTCGGAGCTGGAAGTCAAGGTT
>DATEDH010000287.1:0-12706 GCA_035281765.1 Gemmatimonadaceae bacterium | reverse complement strand
GTATCCGCGCGCTGCGTTCAGCTTTTTCAATTCGGGTACACCGGTGCGGCTCGCCATCGCTGCGATCACAAGCGCACTCACACCAACCGTGCGCCAGCGCCGGAACGGCAGCGCCACAACTGAAATTACGATCGCGATGAGCGCCACCTGAATCACGTCGCTCGACGCGAACTGCAGCGCGGCAAGAGAGAAGCGCCCGGCGTCGAGCGGCGCGAGCCCCAGCCCGCGAGCAATTCCTTCCCTGCCGAAAACGGTGCGGAGATAGAAGAACTTGAAGACAAGCGTGAGTGCTAGAAGAAACAGGAACACAACGAAACCGCCCGTTAACCGGGCGGCCATCGAATTCGAGCTTGATTCCCCGCTTCCAGGGAAATTTTTCCGTGCGTCACGCAAAGGCATTTGCTAAGATTGCATTGATGCGAACATCTGGAGAAGAGGAGCGCTGCTTTCACGGGCCGCCCAGTGACGATTTATCCGCAAATGGCGTCTTAGCTGGATGACCGATTTTCAATACTCGGGCAATGAGCTCGACTCCCTCGCTGAGGCCAGAAACTACTACTCGTGGGTCCTTCGCCAGTTCGAGCCCTACCTCGGCCCCGAAGTCATCGAGGCCGGCGCCGGGATCGGCACTTTCTCCGAGTTTCTCCTCAGCAGCTCCAAGGTAAAGCACCTCACCGCCATTGAACCGGCGTCGAATACATATCCGCACCTCGAAGCGAGATTCAGGGGCAATCCAGGAGTTACGACCCGTAAGGGATATCTCAGCGAGTTCTACAAGGATCTCAAGGCCGATGCGATCGTCGCGGTAAACGTTCTCGAGCACATCGAGGATCATGAGCTGTTCCTGAAGGAAGCGCATTCAGCCATCAATCCTGGCGGCGCGCTGCTGCTCTTTGTCCCTGCTCTTCCAGCAATCTTTGGAACTCTGGACAAGGCGTTCGAGCACTATCGGCGTTATACTCGTCGCTCGCTGCGCGAAGTTATCGCAGCCGCAGGATGGTCACCAAAGCGCGTTAGCTACATGAATTTCCCCGGCATCGCCGCATGGTTCATGGCAGGACGAGTGATGAAGAAGACGAGCATCGCAGTGAATGAAGCCAAAACGTACGATCGCCTCGTTGTGCCGATTCTTTCGCGCGTCGAGACGATGATCGAGCCACCCATCGGATCCAACCTCGTCGCCATCGCAACGAAGTCATGACCGCGCCTGCGCTTCCATCTACGCGAGTCTCGGTACTGATGCCCGTGTTCAACGAGCGGGCGACAGTCGAGCACGCGGTTGCACGCGTGCGCGAGGTTCCGATGCGCATGGAGATCATCTGCGTTGACGACTGTTCGAGTGACGGCACACGCGACATCCTCACCGCAATGAAGGCCCGCGGCGACATCGACCAGCTCATTCTTCACGAGCAGAATCGCGGCAAGGGCGCATCAGTTCGCGATGCACTGGCTGCAGCGACAGGCGATGTGGTCGTAATTCAGGATGCAGATCTCGAGTACGATCCTGCTGATATCCTGAAACTGATCGGACCGGTCGAAGACGGACGCGCTGATGCAGTGTTCGGCAGCCGCTTCAAGGGCGACGTCAGCCGGGTCCTCTACTACTGGCACTCGCTCGGCAACTGGGGCCTGACGACTCTCTCCAACATGCTGACGAATCTGAACGTGTCGGACATGGAGACGTGCTACAAGCTCGTGCGCACCGATCTCATGAAGTCGCTGCCGCTGACGTCCGACCGGTTTGGATTCGAGCCCGAGCTCACCGCGCGCCTCGCGCAGTCGCGCGCGCGGATTTACGAAGTGCCAATCAGCTACAGCGGTCGTACTTACGCCGAAGGAAAGAAGATCAGGTGGACCGACGGCGTTGCCGCGCTCTGGCACATCGTGAAGTTCAACCTGTTATCCGGCAAAGCACCGGTTTACCAGCGCACTCAAGGACAGGCGCTGCTGGACTCAGCGGCTAGAAGCCGTCCCCGTACTCCCGCTCAGCCATCCGTCGCGACTTCCGACAGAGCGTAGGATCCGGATCAACCGGAGCGTGCGTTCCTGCCTCCCGGTTGCATTGAGATGGTAGCGCGTGTCGTAGAACCAGGTCTTTGGAAATACAAAGTCCTGCGCGGTGCCGACGATCGGCATCTTCATTCCGCTTTCCAGTCTTCGCTTCAGTGAATCGATCGCCGCGATGTTGATCACGTATGACCGGTCGATGTACGACGGAAACATGAAGTACGCGCGTGCCTTTACCTGTGTCGCGGTTTCCTGGATGTCGTTCAGGTCATCGAGCGTATTGCGATTGAATTCTTTCATCGGCGGCAGCGGCTTTACGAAGATCGAGTCGGGATTCATTCCCTTCCGCCCGAGGTGTGTCACAGCGTCGCCGTATTGATTGAACGATTTGCGGTTGTAGACGGTGTTGGTGTCCTGCGGAAAGAGCTGGTCCTCCTTTCCCACCGCTGCAGCCACTGCGCGAAGAAATGATCGCCGCGCATTCTCGACGCGCGGCCTCAACACGACATCGACAATCGAGTAAGAGCGGATGAAATCGGGAATACGATCGGTCGGCGCATATAAGAGCGCAGTGTTGAGCGTGTTGTCGCCGTTCGCGAAGTCACCGTAGAACTGATCGTACTCGGGTACGACGAGAACGACATCGCCCGCCTTTATATACGGCCGCACCTGCGCGAGCATGTACTTGAGCCCGAGCTTCGCATAGAGCCCCATGTTGACGACGTGAAGCCCGAGCGAATCCTCGATCTGCTTGGAGTCAATGCCAAACGCGAGGTTGGATCCGCCGACAAGTATGATTTTCGGCGACGGCGTATTGCGAATGATTCGGTCCTTTTCAAGCACCGCCGCGAGGTATGAATCATCACGCAGCTCTGTGTGAAACTGACTAAGCGCCACACCCGAAAAAAGAATGAGCGCAGTCAGCAAGCCGAGGCGGAGGACGAGCTTACGAGTGGCGCCGGCAGCGCCCCCACTCCGTGCCCTCCCCTCTGCGCCCTCTGCCAACGCCGTAGGCGTCTCTGTGATCTCCTCCCCCTCCTCCACTAGAATTGGAAATAAATAAATGCCTTCGCCGCGGTGCTGATTCCCAGCAGCCAGATCGCCATGCACGTCGCGTAGTACACCGGCCACCGCACCCACACCGGCTGGAGCCGGAACTGCCGCGCGATGTTCACCCTCGTGGATACGAACTCGAATACCATCAGCCCGCCAATCAGCATGAAGTCGAACAGCACCTCGTAATTCGAGATGAACTCGGCACGCACCTGATCAGGAACAATCTGATGCAGCGACGGGCGCGCGACTGCGGCCGTCAGGACGTGAATCGCGTCGGTCATGGTCTCAGCCCTGAAGAAGACCCACGCAACGCAGGTGAGACCGAACGTGATGAAGACACTTAGTATAGTATGGAGCCGCGGATGCGACGCGAGGCCGATCGCGCGGGTAAAGCGCTCCCGCGCACGCTTTGTAAACAGGGAGAAAATCAGGTAGAAACCGTTGAGCGCGCCCCAGATTACGAACGTCCAGTTGGCGCCGTGCCACAGCCCGCTCAGCAGGAACGTAATGAACAGGTTGTAATACCAACGTGGCTTTGCGACACGGTTTCCGCCGAGCGGGATGTACACGTAATCGCGGAACCACGATGAGAGCGAGATGTGCCACCTGCTCCAGAATTCGCTGATCGACTTCGAGAGGTAGGGCCGGTCGAAGTTCTTCATCAGCCGGAATCCCATCACTTCCGCGCTGCCAATCGCTACGAGTGAATATCCTGCAAAATCACAGTAAATCTGGAACGCAAAGAAAACCGTCGCGACAACCAGTGACAGCCCGTGAAAATCGGTGGGGTTGTTGTAGATGACGTTCACGTAGCGCGCGAGACGATCGGCAATCACGACCTTGAGAAAGAGTCCGGTCGCCATCTTGAGAAGGCCGTCACGCACCCGCTCGTACTCGATGATGTGCTTCTCGTAGAATTGGTGCAGGAGATTCTGCGGACGCTCGATCGGACCCGCGACGAGCTGCGGGAAGAACATCACGTACAGCGCATAGATCCCGAAATTGCGCTCTGCCGCCTGTCGCCCGCGGTACACCTCGATGGTGTACGACATCGCCTGGAACGTGTGGAAAGACAATCCAATCGGCAGGATGATGCCGAGAATTGGAAACTCGTATGGCCAGTGAAAAACTTCGGCGATCGCATTTGCGTTCGCCGAGAGGAAGTTGAAGTATTTGAAAATTGCGAGGACGCCGACATTGGCGACGATGCTCGCCGCCAGATAGAACTTTCTCCTTCGTCCCTTCGCGTTCTCGATGAGGATTCCGGCGAAGTAGTCTATGATGATCGTGAAGAACAGGATCAGGATATAGACCGGAATGAACGCCATGTAGAAGTAGCAGCTCGCGAGGAGCAGCCACGCCCACCGGAACCGGTGCGGGATCGCGAAATACACCGCGACCACGATCGGGAAGAAAATCAGGAAGGTGAAAGAGTTGAAAAGCATCTTTTGCCGGGATGAATCTAAAAACCGGGGTCTCCCCGCGCACTTCTACGTGACGATCCCGTCATAATCCATTAACCCGGCCGTAATACGCTCCCGGCCATCTTCCGCGGCATGATAATGAATCATGTTCGCACATTCGTCTCGGCGTGGAAGGTCAGGCCATACACGCAGTGGCAGGCCGCTGATCACCGCAGCATCGCCTACGACAAGCTCGCGCCGCAGATCGCTGCGGCGTGCAATCATATCGTCCAGGACGGGCCCTACAAGGGAATGAAGTATTTCGGCCCTGATGGCGTCCCCCTCGTCGATCCGACTCCTACGACAAAACTGCTTGGCTCATACGAGGAAGAGATCAATCCGTGGATCGAGCAGATAATCAGGAGCGGTGCCGAAACCGTCGTGCACATTGGAGCGGGCGCCGGCTATCACCCCGTTGGCATGCTGACGCGAATGCCCGACGCAAACGCAATCGTGTTCGATACTCTGATTCCCGCTCGCAAGGCAGTGAAGGAGCTTGCAAAGCAGAATGGAGTTCACGACCGGCTGCAGCTCAGGGGCTTCTGCGGCTCGCAGGGAATGCTCGAGATCGACTTGAGCAACAGCGTGGTCATATCCGATTGCGGAGGAGCCGAGCTAACAATTCTCGACCCAAAGGCGTATCCAGGGCTTCAGTCCGCGACGATTCTCGTCGAGACCCACGACGCGTTCGACAACCGCATCACTCCGCGGCTTAGATCGAGATTCAGCGCCACCCACAAGATCGAGTTCCGCCATGTGATCGAGCGCGATCCTTCAGACTATCCTGTGCTTATCGGGTTTCCGGCATCATCGGCGACGCTGGCGCTCGATGAAAAACGGCAGCGAACTGCCGACGGGAAGGTTCAGGCCTGGTCGCTGTTGACGCCGTACTGCTCCTGATCTCCGGCATCGTCCTCGCTCTGCTCACCGGCATCGAGGACGAACCCCATTCCGCGGCGCGTGACAATGCTTACGCCCGCTTCCGCGCGGTCGAGTTTCTTGCGCAATCTCGCAACATGCGCATCGACGAGATTCGATGAAGGATCGAAGTGCATGTCCCACACATTGTCGTGCAGATCTGCGCGCGTGACTACCTGCCCTGCTTTCAGCATCAGGTACTCGAGGAGCCGCATCTCCATCGGTGTGAGATCGATCGTCGTCGAGCCGCGCGTAACGCGACGCGTAAGACGATTGAGGCACAACGGGCCGACGATCACCTTCTCGTTCACGCGAGCACCTGGTCCGCGCCTCAGCAGGCTGCGCACGCGCGCGCGAAGCTCCTGATTCGTAACGGGCTTCACGATGTATCCGTCGGCGCCTGCATCGAGACCGCGCACAATCGCGGAGGGATCCTCGGTGCCCGTGTATAACAGCACAGGTGTGGTCTTTCCAGCAGAGCGAAGCTCCTGAAGCACCTCGAACCCGTGACGGTCGCCCAGCTCCAGGTCGAGCACGATTCCATCGTACGGGTTGACGAACGCAAGCAGCCGCGCATCCTCGCCTGAATGCGCAACATCGATCGCGTAGCCATCCTCGGCGAGCACTCGCCGCATCAGGTTTGCTACTGGCTTGTCGTCGTCCGCTATTAAAATCCGCACGTTCGTCCTCGAGAGGGCCTTCTATAGAGTGACGGACAAGCAATATTGTCGTAACAAACTTCAGCGGATGCGCTGCTGGGCTCTCGGATTCGCCTCGGGGATGTCCATCCATCGAATGAGCAGCGCGAGCGCGTCGTCCTCGCTGAGCCGCGTTCTGAGGCGCGATGGAGTCATCTCGAATACTTCCAGGACATGCGCCGTGAAAATGCGGGCATGGTTGTATCCGAGCTTCATTGCGACGTCCCGAACCGAATATCCCGGATCGCGCAGGTATGTGATACCGCGGCTGAGCCTGGCCGCAACGAGCAGCTTCTTGGGCGAGCCGAGGTGGACGTTGTCGAGGTAGCGATACACGCTCACCGACGGCATTCCGGCTGTTGTGGCGAGCTCGAGCACGCTCGTGTAGCGGTGCGGCGCCTCGAACATGTCATTCACTGCACGCGCAAGGCTCAGCGGTACGTTCTTGAGCACCGGTCCAAGCAGCGACATGACCTTCTTCGACGGCGGATTGGCGCGTACGCGCGAGATGGTCTGGATGAGCCGCTCGCGGGAATCCCCGAATCGATGGAGAACCACGTGATTCAGCCCGCGCCGCGCGAGCTGTGCAATGGCGCCGAATGCGGTGGGCGTCAGCATCACGTATCCGACAAAGGGGAGCGACGGATACCGCTGGAGCATGCTCGAGACGGCGTCGATGTCCACGACTCCGTCGGCGCCGGGATCGGCAATTACTACCGATACCGGCTCACGGCGAACGATCTCCTCCAGCTCCTTCCACGATCCCGCGACAAAGAAATCCTGCTCCGTTGCGAAGACGTGGCGAACGTGGGTGAGAAGCTGCGGCGGAAGAAAAACCGCGATGCTCACTTTGCCACCGATACAGGCACGCGGCCAATGTTGCTCCGTCGGGCCGAAAGTGTAAGGCCTGTTGTTACAAAACCTGCACTTTCTTGTATAAAACCTGCACTTGGTGTTATAAAAGTGACATTTCCTTCTAGAAAAATGCCCCTAGGTTGCGTAGCAGTCCACTTCCCGAACCCACCAACCAGAGGCATCAATGTCACTCAAGAGAATCGCAGCACTCGCCACCATCGCCGGCATCATTGCAAGCTCAGCAGCGTGCGCGGACGTTACCGGACCCGAGCAGCAGAATCAGAAGACGGCCGGCTGGTGCCCGATCGTCGGTAACGGCGGAACCTGCGAAGGAACCTGATCGCGGCGGATTAACGCCAGTCGTCGACCGGGGGAGATGACAGTGCCCGCTCGCGAAGGTGGCTCAGCTCGCTCATTACGAGAGCGACATCCTCACGGATGGGCTGAGCGCTCCACACCTTCGCTGCTTCATCGGCACGTACTGCCCTCTCTCCCTCGACGAGCGCGCGCTCGGCGTCATGCGCAACCTGGTAGATCTTGTGCGCTGTCGCAAAATCGCGCGCCTCTTCGATGGACCTGAGACCGTCGTCGTGACGGCCAAGCCTCATCGCACCCTCGCCGTAAAGAAGAAGAAAATAGGATCGGAGCCGAGGATCGAGCGCGGCGTTACGCAGCTCGCGCCCGTAGTTGTCGAATGCCTCCTCGTTTCCATCGTGCGACGCAATCTCCATCAAGTTGATGGATGCCTGCCATCTCACCCACTGATACCGTGACGTCATCGACGTGATGAGATACACATCGCGTGCTGCATCGCGCTTGCCCATCATGAAAAACGCGCCACCCATGTCCGCCATGATGTTGTCGCGGATGTTGGGATTGGTGGTGAACTTGAGCGCCTTGTAGCCGAGTGTGACGGCGTCGTCGTATCTCTGCTGGAGGTACGCAACCGTTGCACCCGCATGATTTGCGAGGCCGAGCACACCATCGAGCGACGACTTGGATGCTTCGCTCAGCACCTCATCGACGATGCTTTGCGCAGCGGGGAGATTACCGCGCGCAATCTGCGTGTTGGCCCTTCCGATTCTTACCGTGAGACCCGATGCCTTGTCACCGAGTGCGTCGGCGAGATATGCGGCCTCCGCGTATCCCTCGGCAGATCTGTCCCAGTCTCCGGAGCGTCGTGCTGCACCGCCAAGCGCAGTCGTTGCATCGATTGCGACCTGATGGTCACGCTCGGCGCGGGCGATGTCGGCGACCGTATCGAAGACGTCAACTGCCAGTCCCCACGAGCCATCGAGGTCGAGCGCCCTGCCGTATGCAAAGAGCTGGAGGTTGATGACAGACCAGGAAGGTCCGCCGCGAATCTCCTCGAGGACCTTTGCAAGCGGGCGGCGGATCGGGTTGCCCTCGCGGATGGCCATGACATGGTCGGTCACGGTCTTCATCCCCAGCCAGTCGGAATCGATTATCGACGGGTCGTTTCGCGCGGCGTCGACGAGAGACAGGACGGCAAGCCCTGCAAGCGTCGAGGTCCACATCGGGGACGTTTCCTCGAGCGTGGCAAGAAGCTCAAAATATGGCTGATGTCTCAACATGCGTTTCTCACGACATGAAGCTTAATGCGATTCGGCAGGTTGGAAATGCCTGTTTTATAACAGGAGCACCCTTTTTTATAACAAGACACTGCGATTTTTATTTCAGCGGATTCTCCGGATTGCGCGGATTTTTCCTTCGAAAATCACGATTTCGTAACCCGGTGGAAATGTTAAGTCGCTCAAATCGGCACATGTGATATAAAACTGCACTTTCGTGTTATAGAAACGGCATTGTCGCTTCATGGTTTCCCCTGATATTGCGGCCAATCCCAACGCAATGGACGGAAGCGAAGTGCCAACGAGCGTCACCCACGAAGGCCAGCAGCGATTTCTCTCCCGCCTGAACCGCGCGTTCTGGGCGGGGGTGGCAGCGCTTGCAGCCGTCGGGCTGACCTTTGCGCTCCTTGCGTATCTCAATCACAGAAGCTTTGAGATGGTGGTCGAGAGTCAGACGATTGGCCGGCTCGCGCGCGAAGCGAGAGCGCTCTCGGTGGATCGCGAGACGTCGATCAGGGGGTTTCTCCTTTCGCGACAGAGCATTTCACTCGCCCCCGAGCTCGCGGCGAGAGGTCCGCTCAAGGCAAATCTCGATTCCCTGATTCTTCTTTCCAGAAACAACGTCGCGCAGTACGAGCGCGCGCGTGCAATCCGCTCCGCGGTGGTGCGATGGGAGCGCGGCTGGGCGCTGCCACTTCTTGAAACGACGGGCAACCCTGCTCCCGCGCTCGAGCGCGAGATGCTCGCCGGCAAGGAGCTATTCGATTCGATTCGCGCAGCTTTCGATCTGTTCCTGACAGGACAGCAACGGATATATGCAGCCCGTGTCAGTGCGTTAAAGGTACTTCAGATATTTTCGTTCTCGCTCATAGCGCTCGAGGGATTGCTGCTGCTTGGCGTGCTCATGTGGATGCGGGCGCGCGCGGTCACGCAGGCGAAAACGCTCCTGGACCAGCATCAGCAGCTCGAGGCCCAGTCACTCGATCTCCAGCAGCAGGCGGCGGAGCTCGAGGAGCAAGCGATGGAGCTCGAGGAGCAGGCGGACGAAGCGAATCGCAATGCAAACGCGTTATCAGAAGCAAATGCCGAGCTCGAGCAGACAATCAGGGATCTCGAGCATAGTCGTGAAACAGCTTCGATTGAAAAGAGCAAAGGCGAGGTGACGACGTCGCTGCTCAACGCGCTGATAGAGAAGGCGCCAGTCGGGGTGATTCTATGGAACAGCCAGCATAAAGTCGTCCGAGTGAATCCTGCTCTCGAGGCAATGACCGGATATTCCGGCGCTGACAATGTGGGAAAAAGCGTAGACGAGCTTGCAAGTGAAGAGATCGCCGACACGGTGGAAGCGATTCTCGATGAAGTGCTGGAGACTGGAAAGACGGTGATGAATGTCCCGCTTGCGGGAACAAATCGAGCAGACCCCACTCACGAGCGCCATTTCCTCGGGAGCTACTTCCCGGTAATGCTGCCAGGTAATGAGCGTGGCGTGGGTGGGGTAGTTCTCGAGACAACTCAATTCAGGCAGCTCGAAGAACAGCTGCTGCGGTCGCAGAAAATGGAAGCAGTGGGCCGGCTCGCTGGCGGCGTTGCGCACGACTTCAACAACATGCTCACCGCGATCATGAGCTACAGCGAGCTGATTCTCTCCGACATGCCGCCGGATTCGCAGATGCGCACGGACATGGTGGAGATCGTGAAGGCGGCGGAGAAAGCGACTGCGCTCACGCGAAAGCTGCTTGCATTCAGCCGCCAGCAGGTGCTGCGCCCGACGATGGTCGACATGAACGAGACCATCGAGAGCTCGCGCAAGGTGATCAAGCGGCTTCTGGGAAGCGAAGTGGAGCTTTCCTTGAACCTCGGCAGGAATCTCTGGACAGTCTCTGCAGATCCAACCGAAGTCGATCGGGTGTTGATGAATCTCGTTCTCAATTCACGCGATGCGATGCCTGAAGGTGGTAGGCTGATAATCGAGACTACGAACTTTCATGTCGACGAGGATTACGCGCGAACTCATGCGGAGACCAAGGTTGGTGATTACGTGATGGTTGCGATTACCGACACCGGCGCCGGCATGAGCAAGGAGACGCGCGACAAGATCTTCGAGCCGTTTTTCACGACGAAGGAGAAAGGCAAAGGCACGGGTCTCGGGCTTGCCAGTGTTTATGGGATAGTAAAGCAGTCCGGCGGGTTCATGTGGGTTTACAGCGAGCTCGGCCAGGGCACGACGTTCAAGATTTATCTTCCGCGCGCGGTTGCACCGCAGCGCGCCACGCCGACGACGCCGCACAAGAATCGTCCGGTCGGCTCCGAGACAATTCTGCTCGTAGAGGATGACGAGGAGGTTCGCCAGGTTGCCTCGCGCATCCTGCGGCGCAATGGGTACCGCGTAATCGAGGCGGGCAACGGCGCGAACGCGCTCAAGGTTGCCGATAATGAGGATGAGGCAGTTGACCTTATTGTGACTGACATCGTCATGCCTGAGATGGGGGGAACGGAGCTGGCGAAGCGCATCAGGGAGAAGCAGCCCGATGCGCGGATTCTGTTCACCTCCGGATACACGGAGGATGCAGTCGTGAGACAGAGCCTGCTGCATGAAGGTGAATCGTTTATAGAGAAACCGTTTACTCCGGCAACTCTCGCAAAGAAAGCGCGCGAGATGCTCAATCCGGATGAGGACGAAGGCGCGTGACGAGCGTAAGCGACGATCTCTCATCGGCGCGGATTCTCATAGTAGACGACGAGGAGAGCAACCTTAAACTGCTGCGCCGGATACTCGAGCGGGGCGGTTACAACAATGTCGTCGGTGTTACGAGCGGCGGTGACATCGAGCGGCTGGTGAAGGAAGTGGATCCCCACCTAGTGCTGCTCGATCTGCACATGCCTCCGCCTGATGGATTCGCGATACTCGAGACGCTTCACGAGCAGATCAGCGGCCCTTCCCTGCTCTGCGTGCTTGTACTTACAGGCGATCACAGTCCCGAGTCAAAGCGGCGAGCGCTCCAGCTTGGCGCGCGCGACTTCTTGAATAAACCGTTCGATGCAACCGAGGCGATGCTGCGCATTCGCAATCTTCTCGAGACGAAGTTTCTGTATCGAACCTTAGAGGAGCAGAACGCCCATCTCGAGCGACGTGTGCATGACAGGACGAGCGAGCTTCAGCAATCGCAGAATGAAATTCTCGAGCGGCTCGCGCGTGCGTCAGAGATTCGTGATGACGAGACGGGCCGACACACTCACAGGGTTGGAGTGCTGTCGGGCGCAATTGCCCACGCGCTTGGACTCGACGACCAGTTCGTAGAGCTGATCGTGCGAGCTGCGCCGATGCATGATGTGGGAAAGATCGGGATACCTGATGCGATTCTGTTGAAGCCAGGCTCGCTCACCGAGGCTGAGATTCAGGTGATGCGGTCGCATACGACCATCGGCGCGAAGATATTGTCGGGTGGAAAGTCGGAAGTGATGCAGATGGCGGAGAGAATTGCGTTGTCGCATCACGAGAGGTGGGACGGCGACGGTTATCCGCACGGGCTGTTCGGAACGGAGATTCCGATAGAGGCGCGAATCGTCACCGTTGCGGACTGTGTCGATGCGCTTACGCACAACAGGCCGTATCGGATGTCGTGGCCTCTTGTAAAAGCGCTCGATGAGATCGAGAGGTGTTCAGGGTCTCACTTCGATCCGGATGTCGTTACTGCGTTGATGAGCTCGGATTGCCGGAAGAGGATTGTTGCGAGTCCGCCCCAGCCGTGGCCGGCGGTGAAGGAAGAAGGATCAGCGAGGAGGTTTACGCCGATTAGATAGATATGGGCCTTCGACTAAGTCTGTCCTAGACCCACGACGAACGTGCGCCAATCAATGAAGTCAGCTCTTCACGAACGTGGAAAACTGGTTGCTTCATGGCAATGGCACTTAGGTTGGAGAAGCGGCAGAGATAGCTCAGAGCGGTATCGGCTTCCAGCCAGATGGCCGACTGCAAGTCGGCGACATACTGAGCTGCGAGAGGATCAAGTATGTAGGCGTACGCGCCATTGAACCAACCGGCACGAAACCAATTCTGGTTGATAGGCTGCGCGTAGATTCGCCGCACACTGTCAGCGTTGCCCTTTAGCGGATAGTA
>DATEDH010000286.1:0-40031 GCA_035281765.1 Gemmatimonadaceae bacterium | reverse complement strand
GCCGCTCTTGTCGCCACGCCGGGAAGAGCGTTTGCCGGGATGACGCCAGAATTGTCGCCTCTCCGCATAGCGATGGTGTTTCCAGCAGTCTATCAGCTCTTCGAAAAAGGATTCGAGCTCGGCACAGCGGAGGCGGCACGCTCGGCTTCGCTGTTCAACGTCGAAGTTTCATCACAGCGCCTCCCGGTCGATGGAATAAAAAGCAGCAACGCTGCGGTGGTGTTCACGTGCGCCGATGAGACGACGACACGGGAAGTGGCCGAACAATGCGCGCAGGCCGGAATCATTCATGTCAACTGCGGCTCTCGCGCGGATGCGCTGCGTCGAAACTTCTGCAGCGCGTCGACATTTCATGTAGAGGCAAGCCAGGCGATGTACGACGGGGCACGGGCACTTGCTCCAGACGCAAAGAGGATCGAGCTATGGGACGCAGCGCTCGAGCGGTACGGCGCAGCGCAGCTCAATGACAGATTCAAATCTTTTTCCGGTGAGAAGATGACCGGCGCTGCATGGGCCGGATGGTTCGCGGTAAAGGTCGTGTTCGAATCATACCTGCGAGGATCCGGCGATATCCTCCGATGGATCGCGTCTGACACCGCTCAGTTCGACGGACACAAAGGTTCGCCGCTGAGCTTCAGGTCGTGGGATCGCCAGCTTCGACAGCCGCTGTATGCAATCAACGGCCGCATCCGCGATGTGCCTGATACGTCGCGCTCGACAAAAAGTCCGCGCGAGATCCTCGACACGATCGGAGACCAGAGTGGAGCACAATCCTGCCGGCGGTCGCCCTGAGATGATGAAACTATTCTGGCTCATGACACTGACCTTCGCGATCCCGCTTCAGGCGCAGTCGCGAAACTATCTCTACGTGAGCAACGAAGGCGGGAAGTCCATCACTGTTATCGACACCCGCACGAACAAAGTCGTGAGGACTATTCCAGTCGGGCAGCGCGCTCGCGGCATCGCGGCGAGTCCGGACGGCAAGCGAGTATACGCAGCACTGAGTGACGAGCTTGCCATGCGCGAAAGCGCAGGTGATCGAATTGCGGTGATCGATGCGTTGTCGGGGAAGGTCATCGCCCGTTTCGCATCGGGGTCGGACCCGGAGCAATTCGGCGTTACCCCGGATGGCCGTCGCATTTACGCATCGAACGAAGATGCAGGCACCGCCTCGGCGATCGACGTCGCAACGGGAAAGGTGATCGGAGCGATGATCGTCGGAATCGAGCCGGAAGGCGTCGCGATTTCCCCGGACGGACACTGGGCATACGTCACTGCCGAGACGAGCAATACAGTCTCAGTGATCGACACGCGCACTAATAAGGTAGTGTCGACTTTCCTCGTGGATGTCAGACCTCGCGCTGCGACGTTTTCCCCGGACGGCCGCCGCGCCTACATCTCAGCTGAAGTCGGCGGCTCTATTACAATCGTCGACGTCGCGAAACATCAGCCGATCGGGACTATCTCGCTGGAGCGCGGGGAAGGGAAGCCCGTGGGGATTGTAGTGTCTCATGATGGCAAGTGGCTCTACGCGGCGAACGGACGCACGAGCACTGTCTCGATTGTCGATCTCACGAAAGGAGCTGTGGCGGGTACTGTCCGCGTTGGACGGCGGCCGTGGGGAATAGCGTTGAGCCGCGATGGCACGCGGCTCTATACGGCTAACGGATTGTCGAATGATGTTTCGGTGATCGACGTCGCGAGCCGCAAAGTGATCGCCACTATCAAAGTCGGCGCGCGGCCGTGGGGAGTTGCACTGCCGCGATAACTCTCAGCGGAGGCCGAGCAGCTTGTGAGTCTGGAGACTCAGTCTCCATTGCGGATTTGCCAGACAATATTCGATCGCGAGCTGAGTGTTGCGCTCGACGTCAGGTCCGTCCATTGGCTGAAGAAAGAAATTCTCGAATGCGAGATTGTCGAATGACTCCGGCATTGCCTGTGGCTGTGGAAAGACCAGCTTGAGCTCGCTGCCGCTTTTCTGAACGAGCGGCGCGCCCGCTTTGGGGCTGACGCATATCCAGTCAATTGTATCCGGAGCGACCTGCGTTCCATTCGTTTCAACAGCGACTACAAAACCTTCGCGATGCAACGCGTCGATCAGCGGCTCATCGAGCTGAAGGAGTGGCTCGCCGCCGGTGCACACGACAAGCCGCGCATCATCACGAGCGCCGCGCCACGCTCGCGAGACAGACTTCGCCAGCTCGTCAGGTGAAGCAAAGCGTCCACCATCGGGCCCGACGCCGACAAAGTCGGTATCGCAAAACTGACACACCGCGCGGGGCCGGTCTTCTTCACGGCCGGTCCACAGGTTACATCCGCTGAAGCGGCAGAAGACAGCAGCTTTGCCTGTATTTGCCCCCTCTCCCTGCAGCGTGTAAAAAATCTCCTTGACCGTGTATGTCATCCTGTGCCGTGTGCGTACTTCACCGGATCGACTGCACCGGCGTCCTCAAATCCCTTGAGCCTGAGCAGGCACGCGTCGCAGTGACCGCATGCCTCACCATTTGCGCGAGGATCGTAACAGCTGGTGGTCATCGAATAGTCGACGCCCATAGTTAATCCACATTCGATTATCTCGCGCTTCGACATGTTTATCAGCGGCGTACGAATCGTGACTGGAGCAGTTCCCTCCACTCCGGCGCGTGTTGCAAGTCTCGCCATCTCCTGAAATGCGGCGATGAACTCAGGCCTGCAGTCTGGGTATCCACTATAGTCGAGCGCATTCACTCCGATGAAAATGTCGGATGCCTCGAGAACTTCCGCCCACGCGAGCGCGAACGAGAGAAAAATCGTATTTCGAGCGGGCACGTAGGTGATTGGAATGTCCTTCGCGCTCTCGATTGGGCGGTCTCGCGGCACATCGATATCGGACGTCAGCGCGGAGCCGCCGAACATTCGAAGGTCGATAGCGGCAACGACGTGCTGGACTACGCCGTAGTGCGCAGCGATCTTTTGCGCCGCACCAATCTCCGCGGAGTGTCGCTGTCCGTAGCTGAAGCTGAGCGCATGAATTGCGTATTCTTCACGCTTCGCCAGCGCGAGCAGCGTGGTCGAGTCGAGTCCGCCGCTCAGAAGAAGAACGGCTTTTCTGCGGTCCATACTTTATAAGATAGCATTGAGAGGAAAAGCGATTTGAACCTCCCCACATTGTTCAGAGCAGTGTTAGCCGGAGCTGCCTTCGCAGGCGTTGCGTGCTCTTCACAGCCGCAGGTAGAGACAGCGGCAAAACCAGGCCGTACGGTTGCGTCGATCACTCCCGCTGACCTGCGCTCACGCCTTTCGATATTCTCAGATGACTCGATGGGCGGCCGCGAGGCGGGTACCATCGGCAACTTCAAGGGCACAGCGTATCTTGCCGCAGAAGCTGCACGCATCGGACTCGAGCCCGCCGGCGACAGCGGCACATACTTCCAGGAAATTCACGCAACCAGCCAGCGCTTTCAGGGAAGTCCCAATCCTGCTTATGCGCGAAACGTCGTTGCAATCATTCGCGGAAGCGATCCCGTGCTTCGCGATGAATATGTTGCAATCGGGGCGCACAACGACGCGATTGGAACGCGCACTGCAACCGACCATGATTCACTGCGCGCGTACAACGTCGAGCTGACGCGCCGCGGTGCGCCGATCTGGGATCGCAACAAGCGCGCGCTGCGCGATTCGCTTCGCGCACTGATCAATGTCAACGTCGACAGTCTCCGCCGCGCTCACCCGGCTCGGCGCGATTCGATCATCAACGGTGCTGACGACGATGGATCCGGATCCGTATCGGTTCTCGAGATCGCGGAAGCGATAGCGGCAATGCCGGTGAAGCCGAAGCGCTCGATTCTATTCGTATGGCACACGGCAGAAGAGAAGGGGCTGCTTGGCTCCCGATGGTTTGCCGATCATCCGACAGTTCCACGATCGCAGATTGTCGCGCAGCTGAACATCGACATGGTGGGGAGAGGCGGCGCTGATGATCTCGCCGGCGGAGGACCTGATTATCTACAGCTCGTCGGATCACGTCGCGTATCCAGTGAGCTCGGCGACATTGTCGAGCAGATCAACTCTGCAAGTGCGCGACCGTTCAAGTTCGATTATCAGTTCGACGCGAACGGTCATCCGGAGCGCATCTATTGCCGCAGCGATCACTACAATTACGCGCGGTACGGCATTCCAATCACGTTCTTCACGACGGGATTACACCCGGACTACCACCAGGTGACTGATGAGATTCAGTACATCGATTTCGATCACATGAACCGGGTTGCGGGCTTCATTCGCGACATCGCAGTTCATGTCGCCAATCTCGATCACCGCCTGAAGGTCGATAAGCCGGTCGGCGATCCGAACGCTGCCTGCGTCCAGTAGCTGAGAGAATCAGGACCAGTTAACCGCCCGGCGGTTGACTGGTCCTGATCTTTTACGCTGCTGCGGTCCTCAGCTCTCCAACAAGCAGCTTGAGCTGGCGCGAACCTGACAGAAGCTGTGTAGACGCAGACGTCATCTGCTCGCACGCCGCACTCTGTTCTTCAGTGGATGCGCTGACCTGCATGGCCGCTGCAGCGTGACCTTCGGCTGTTCTCGCGACGAGCCCTAGATTCTGCGCGGCAATTTCAACCGCCTTCACATTTTCCTGCGCTGATGCGGTCACCGAAGCCGCGCTTTGGCGCGTGCGCTCCGCAGCAGCGACGATAGTGCCGAGTGCGCCATTCAAGTCGCGGCCAACGCGCTCGATCTCTTCCACGTGAGCTGCGCTGCCTTCCATTGCCGTCGAAGTTGTCGTGACTCTGGTCGTCACAGCTTCGGTTAGTCGAACGACATCGTCTGCCGCGGTCTGCGTCTGTTCTGCGAGCTTTGCAACTTCTGCCGCCACGACCGCGAAACCTCTTCCTGCCGGTCCAGCGCGTGCAGCCTCGATCGAAGCATTCAGCGCCAGAAGGTTGGTCTGCTCCGCAATCCGGCTCACCGAGACGACAAAGTTGTTGATCTCCGCAGCTGTTGTCGTGAGTCCGCTTACTTCCGTCGCCGCGTTGTGAACGATGGTTCGCACGTCGAGCAGAATCTGCAGAGCGCGCGTGATGTCGCCCTTCTTGGCCTCTGCTTCGGATTCGATTGCGCCCGCGAGAGCATGAACTTCACCCGCTCCCGCAACCATGTTGTCGGCGCGGGTACGAATGCCGTCGAGTGCATCGTTGATTTTCTTGAGCTGTTGAACCTGAGTCTCCGCACCATGCGAGACTTCGCCTACAGCATCTGCAACCTGCCCTGCTGAGTCCGCGATCTGCTTCGACGCCGAGGCTAGATCCCCGGCTGACCGCGCAACGTCGTCGGCTGTGTTGGCTGCGCCGGACACGACGCGCGATAGCGAATCGCTCGCATGATTCATCGCCTCGGCAAGAGTGCGGAACTCGCCAGGCATGCCTGGAGTAGGCGTGCGGTTCTGAAGATTTCCGCGGCTCAGCTGAATTGCATGCCTTACAAGAAGACGCAGTGGCCGTCCGATCTCTCGCGAAGTGCGGAAGACAATCACGACCGCGAGAAGCAGCGCAAAGCCGATCACCGAGATGAGAAGGGCAGTGCGCTTCATCGCATGTTCGTTGAACGCATCGGATGCGCGCAGGAACGCGAGATTGTTCGCCTTGTCCACGCGCTGTAGCTCGACCAACAGCTGACCAACGAGCTTTCTCGCGCGCTGTGCCTGCGCTTGAGACTCCTCTTCGCGGCCGAGATCAGCGAGTCGGTGCGCAATGGCGAATGCATTTTCGACTTCAGCAAGCTTGGTGTCGACGACGACCGTGTTCGTGACTTCACCGGCGAGATCAGAGCGCCGGGAGGTGAACGTGCGATGCAGTCCATGAGCTTCGAGCCCGAGTCGCCTGAACTCTGCCTCCGCTGCCGGATCGCGATCAGCGAGGTACGTCGTTGCTGCCTGAACTTCCTGCGTAATGACGTGAGAGAATCGAGCCGACTGCTGAGTCACTTCGTTCGCGTGCTGGAACGTCGCGCCCACTTCATCGGAAAGGTTCGAGATCGATGCCCATCCTACGAAGCCCGCCTGGACGAGCAGAAGGATCATGAGGCCGAAACCCAAGCCCAGCATTCGCCTGATCGTCTGCGTCGTATTGAAGTCGAAGTTCATCTTACGGATGCCCCGCTTCAGATGGTGGCGCGACGACGGCGACACGGGCTCCGCCTGACATGAGGATCCCGCCGGCGACCTGCGCAACGTGGAATCCCATGCCTATGGGATCTCCGAGCTCATTGAAATACACCGGGCCAGTTACACCGTTGAATGGCTCGGCCGGTTTGAGCGACGCAAGATATCGTCGCACTCCGGCGCGGTCTCTTCCACTTTTCGTGAGTGCATCAGCAATCAGCCGAGTTGCATCGTATGCGAGTGCTGCGAACGCGTCCGGCTTGGTTTGATACCGCGTGCTGAATGCCTGCACGAAACGCTGCACTTCCGGCGACGGATCCTCAGCATTGAACGAAGTCCCGACGTAGGCACCATTCGACGCAGCGGTGTCGGCAACGATGCTCTGCCATCCGTCTCCACCGATGAATATCGCTTCGACTCCCTGGCGTTTTGCTTCGCGGAGAAGTCTCAATGCCGAGTTCTCGCGTCCTGCGACGAAGACAATTCCCGGCTGCTTCATCTTGATGTAGGAGATGAATGGCTCCGGATCTACATCCTCGTTGATGGGATCAAAGCTGACTATCGTTCCGCGGAATGCGCGCCTGAATGCGTCGGCCAGACCGCGTCCGTACGTATCGTTCTCATATAGCACCACCGCCTGCTTGAACTGCTCGGACGTCCCCCCGAATCGCGATGCGAATCGCGCGAGGATGACGCCGTTCAATGAATCGCTCGAGATGACGCGAAAGGTCCACTTCGACACGCCGCTCAAATCGGGCGACGATGCGGTTGTGGCGACAGCAGTAAGCTGCCCATCGTAAATGCGCGACGCGGCGAGCATTGCTCCCGAATTCACGTGGCCCACTACCGCAAGCACATCAGGATTGCCGACGAACTCCTGCGCAATCGCAGCCGCGCGCGACCCGTTGGCTTCGTCGTCGCGCGGAAGAATGCGCAGCTCGCCGCCATTGATTCCGCCGCTGCGATTTATTTCGTCGACAGCAAGCTCGATCCCGCGACGGCTCATGACGCCGTAGCTCTCCTTCCACGGGCCGGCAGCGCCGACAACGTATGTGCCCTCACCCTTGCTGCACGCTGCAGCGAGGGCGAGGAAAACCAGAAGTCCGGTGCGTTTCAATTCGTTCTCCGAGGGGCGAAGGAATGTCCACCCGTCATTTGACGAGGTTGAAGGCGTGGCGTCACAGCGGAATGGCAACCTTTCTGCGTACTGGGACGCCATGACTCTTTCAGTTCTCGTCACTGGTGGGACAGGCGTCGTAGGCGCCGCGGCAGTCAGCGAATTGTTGAAGCGCGGGCATCGCGTGAGGCTGCTCAGCCGGAATGCGCGTGAGGACGCGGCTCAATGGGGCGATAAAGTCGAGCCATGGCCCGCGAGCGTCAGCGATATCGACAAGCTTCGCGGCAGCGCCGACGGCCAGGACGTGATTCTGCACGTAGCCGGAATCGTCGATGAATCTCCTCCGGAGATCACCTTCGAATCAGTCAACGTCGAAGGAACCCGCAACCTTATTAATGAAGCGGAGCGCGCGCGCGTTGGACGGCTTATCTACCTCTCTTCGCTGGGCGCGGACCGCGGCGAGTCCGACTACCACCGCTCCAAGATCAAGGCAGAGGAGCTCGTCCAGAAATTTCATGGCGGATGGATGATTCTCCGGCCGGGGAATGTTTATGGGCCCGGTGATGAGGTCATCTCACTGATCCTCAACATGATGCGGACGCTTCCCGCGATTCCCGTCATCGATGGGGGCGATGACCCGTTTCAGCCCATGTGGGTCGAAGATCTTGCACGCGCAATCGGTGACGCGGTCGAGCGCACCGACCTGCACGGCCGCATTCTCGAGCTGGCAGGTACGGAAAAAACCAGCACGAATGACATCGTTACGCGATTGTCTTCGATTACAGGTCGTGATCCCGTTCGCGTTCCCGTTCCAAATTTTCTCGCCAGCGCCGCAAGCTCAGTCGCAGGGATGCTCGGCGCAGAGCTGCCCGTGAATCAGAGCCAGCTCACGATGCTGCGTGAAGGGAATCTCATCGCTGATCCCGCCGCAAACGCACTCACCGCAGTTTTCAAAATTGAACCGACGAGCCTGGAGGCAGGTTTGAAAAAACTCGCCGATGCACAACCCGAGCAGCTTCCCAACGAAGGAATCGGAACCCTCAAGCGAAAACGAATCTGGGCCGACATAAGCGGCAGCAGGCTGTCGCCTGAAGAATTGTTCGAGCGGTTCAGGCGTGACTTCAATGAAGCAACGCCAGGGATCGTCGATGCCGAAGTCGAGCCCGGTACTTCATGCGAGCTCGAGATCGGCGAGACCATCACGATGTCACTTCCACTGCGCGGCAACATCCAGGTCCGCGTTCAGGAGCTGACGCCGATGAAGGCGACACTCGTCACGCTGAGCGGCCATCCTCTCGCCGGAGCGGTTCGCTTTCTGTCGGAGCAGCGCGGTGATCAGGTGAGATTCGAGACCCAGGTCTATGATCGCCCCGCATCGCTGCCCGACTGGTTCGCGATGAAGACCGTCGGTGAATCGCTGCAGTCGCGCACGTGGGAGGCGCTCGTTCAGAAAATGATCGACGAGAGCGGAGGCGCTGCCGCCAAGGGAATTCAGCAGACTGAAGAGGACCTCGATGATAATCAGGCGGAGAGAATCGAGGATTGGCTGCGCGATCTGGTAAACGAGCGAAAGCGAATGGAAAATCTCAGCTAGTGCTTATCGCCAGCGGCGAGAGCTACTCTGTGTACTCGAGAACAGGCTCTCGCAGCTGGCAATGCTCTCCGCACCCGAGATGGTAACGATTCCGCGCAAACCACCGATAGAATTTTTCAGCGAGCGGTCGGACGAACGGAATCGAGAAAATCCACGTGATCAGTTTTCCTTTGGGAAGCGCGTCGATAATGTGCTCGAGCGCGGCCGCGCCCTGCCACGTCTTCTCGGTTCCATGATCGATGAACTGAACTGACTCGAGATACGCGCGTGCAGGAATCCACGGGAAGCGTGCGTGAAGACCCGGCGTCTGCGAGGGAAGAATCTCCAGCTCGTGATGCCTGTCCCACTTCTTGAGCATTGCGACGAGCCGCTTGCACACGTTGCAGAATCCATCGTAAACCACAGTGTACGGGCGTCCAGCCGATCCCCATGTCGGCGCATCTTCAGGGTAGTCCCGTCCCTTCACGGTGAATCGAACAACCGGAACGGTGTTCATGCTGAGGCCGCTGCCGGCTCGGTCGCAGTCTCGACTGTCGTAGTGAGCACTGGAGTATGCTGCAGAGTAGCGTGAATTGCGCACATGTGCGCGACGCGCTCAGAAGCTTTCGATCGCGCGGGCGGAAGTGATGGCCATTTGATCCGGACCTCGATGTTGCCGAGCCGGTGCGGATCCTCTACGAACTGCCACCGCACGTCGATGACGATATCGTCCGAGTGCAGCTTCGCATTGCTTGCCCACGATGCGAGCACCGAGTACGTGCAGAACGCGAGACCGCTGCCGAGCATGTGGAACGGGGAGTAGAGCTGATCTTCGGATTCCGCTTCGATCGTCATTGGGCCGGGAAGCGGCTCCAGCCGGATCGCATCCTCTGCAATGAGTGTGATCTTCATAGCCGTTACCGGCTAGCGAGAATCGTTCCCCGGTGGCGCAGGCTGCTGCTGGCTGAGACAATGGAGCGTCCCGAGGCCCCACACGAGATCGACCGCGTGTATGCCCACGACCTCGCGACCAGGGTGTTCTCTGCCGATGATCTCCAGCGCGATGCGATCGTTGGGATCGTTGAACGTCGGCGCTATCACGATGTCGTTGCCCACGTAGAAGTTCGCGTAACTCGCGGGCAGCCGCTGCCCTTCCATGATGACCGGGCGTGGATACGGAAGCTTCACCGGCCGGCATCCGGCGCGCTCGAGCCGCGCGAGATTATCAACCGAGCTCGAGTGGTTTGCATCGGACGCGTTTTCCTCGTACGCGAGCAGCACGCTTCCCGATGGGGTAAAGCGCGCAATGTCGTCGATGTGCCCGTGCGTATCGTCGCCGGCGCAGCCATTGCCGAGCCAGACAGTTCTGGTAATGCCTAAGTATTCGCGGAATGCTGTTTCGTATTCCTCGCGGGACATGCCGGGGTTCCGAATCTGCACATCACTCAGCAGCCATTCTTCGGTCACGAGCATGGTCCCGTGTCCGTCGGTCTCGATGCCGCCACCCTCGAGAACCATCCACGAATTGTCGTCGGGCCGCTTTGCCATCGTTCTGGGCAATCCTGTAATTCTCTCGATTGCTTCGCCGACTTTTTCGTCGCGCTCGTAGTTGTCGTACTTCGCCCAGCCGTTGAATCGCCAGTTGATGAGCTCGACCTTTCCTTCGCGCCAGGCAAATGTCGGCGCGGAATCGCGCAGCCACACGCGATCGTTCGGAACGAGATGCAGGCGAATCCTGCTCGAATCGACAGCATGGGCGTCGAGAACACGCTCGGCGTCCTGTCTTACAACTTCGTCATGACAAAGAATTTCGACGCGCTCATGGCGGTGAAGCGCGCGAACGATCTCCGCATACACCCACGGAATAGCGCCGAGCTTGCCCGGCCAGTCCGGTTCGTGATGAGGCCACGCTGTCCACGTGGCCTCATGTCGTTCCCATTCAGCGGGCCAAACCCGCTCTATGTTCTTTTGCAGCTTCGCTACCCCAGGTAACGGTTCAGAATAGGACCATACGCGTCAATTCTGCGGTCACGAAGGAAGGGCCAGTTGCGGCGTGTGTCTTCGATCAGTTTGCGGTCGCACTCGGCGATGAGCACAGCCGGCTCCGTTCCCGCCTCGGCGAGCTTGCGCCCGAATGGATCCGAGATGAATGAATGTCCGAAGAACTCGATTCCGTCGGTGCCTTCTTCATCTTCATGTCCAACACGGTTCGGCGACGCGACGAACACGCCGTTCGCGATGGCATGCGCGCGCTGGGCCGTCTGCCATGCTTCGAGCTGTGACTGTCCGTACTGATTTTTTTCAGAGGGATGCCAGCCGATTGCTGTCGGATAAAAAAGAATCTCGGCGCCAAGCAGCGAGGTGATGCGCGCTGCTTCCGGATACCATTGATCCCAGCAGATCAGCACACCGATCTTCGCGAACTTCGTGTTCCACACACGGAATCCGCTCGCGCCTTTATGGTCGCCTTCGTGCGAGACGTTGGAATCGCCGGGCGCGAAATAATATTTTTCGTAAAAGAGCGGATCATCGGGGATGTGCATTTTTCGATACACTCCCAGAAGTGATCCGTCTGCGTCGACGATCGCGGCAGAATTGCGATATACTCCCGCGGCCTGCCGCTCGAAGACAGGTACGATGAGAACTATGCCGAGCTCCTGCGCAACTTTCTGCATGTGCTCGACTGCAGGGCCGGGAATCGGCTCGGCGATATCGAACCGCTCGCATTTCTGGGCTTTGCAGAAATACGGCGCATTGAAGAGCTCCTGAAGGCACACGATCTGCGCCCCCTTTCCAGCAGCTTCGCGCACGCGCTCTGTTGCGCGCTCGACGTTAGCCTGGGAATCGGAGCCGACTGCCTCCTGGATCAATCCAACAGTGACTGATGTGTTCATGGTATGTCGAAAGCTGATACGTTTAACCTTTCACAGGAAGTGGGATGACCGTCATCGCTAACGTCAATCGTCAAGGGAAGCCATGACTGACAACGCCGAGAACGACGACAGCATTGAAACCGAAGCAGTCAGGGAAATGAAAATGACTTCCGGCGGAAGTCCCCTTCCTGCTGGCGTCGACCGCCGGAGCACTCGCAGAAGTCACAGGACGCATAATGTCTACCGCGCCATCAAGGCGCAGCATTCAGGCGAACAGACAAAGATGCAGTTCGTCGCGGACTGGCTGACTACGTTCGCGAGCTCGACTGGCTTTTTCATTTTTCACGTTATCGGGTTCGCGGTCTGGCTGCTGTGGAACTCGCCGTTCTTCGGGCTGCCTCAGTTCGATCCGTTTCCGTTTGGCTTATTGACGATGATCGTGTCGCTCGAGGCCATCTTCCTCTCGATTTTCGTCCTGATGAGTCAGGGCCGCGAATCACGAATCGCCGAGCTCCGGGAGGAGCTGACGCTTCAGGTGAATCTTCGAGTCGAAGAAGAAGTGACCAAGACGCTCCACCTCGTTGCCGGTTTATACACCAGACTTGGCCTTACGCTCGCGAATGATCCTGATTTGAAGGAAATGCTCCAGCCGCTCGATCCGAAGAAGATGGAAAAGGAAGTGACGGAGCAAATCGAAAGCGCAATTCCGCGGCTCAAGTTCGGTAAGAAGGGCCAGCCGCGCGCATAAGCCTTATAGCATCATTAACAGTGAGCACAGTGAGCACAGTGAGGTTTTGAGGTTTGGATCCCTCGCGCCGACAGTGGCCGTCGGTTTGTAACAGCCAGCATAGCCACTCAGATCACCCTCAGCACCTCACTGTGCTCACTGTGCTCCCTGTTAAGAGCTTTGAGGACTGCTACTCCGTAACAAGCTGCCGCAGTACGTAGGGCAGAATGCCGCCGTGACGGTAGTACGACATCTCCTCCGGCGTATCGATACGCGAGATTGCCTGGAATTCGCGTACGTCTCCATTGTCCCCGGTCGCGCGGACTGTAAGAGGCGCACGCGGCTTCATCTCATCTGACAATCCGACAATGTCGAATGTCTCGAAGCCCGTAAGACCGAGACTCTGCCGTGTTTCACCATTGATGAACTCGAGCGGCAGAACACCCATCCCGACAAGATTCGACCGGTGAATTCGCTCGAACGACTCGGCGATTACTGCGCGAACGCCCAGCAGCAGTGTTCCCTTTGCTGCCCAGTCGCGACTGGATCCTGTGCCGTATTCCTTCCCGGCGATGATGACGAGCGGAACACCCTGTCGCTGATATTCCATTGCTGCGTCATAGATCGTCACCGCGTTGCCGCCTGCTGAAACCGCCGTCCATCCGCCTTCAGTGCCGGGAGCCAGCTCATTGCGAAGCCGGATGTTGGCGAACGTTCCGCGCATCATCACTTCATGATTGCCGCGGCGCGCTCCGTATGAGTTGAACTCCGTCGTCTTCACACCGTGAGCGATCAGCCACTTGCCGGCAGGGCTTGCGGCAGGGATCGACCCTGCAGGAGAGATGTGGTCAGTCGTGATCGAATCGCCGAGCATCGCGAGCGCGCGCGCTTCGCGAATGGGGCGGACGCCCGGCGGAGTGAGCGTCATTCCGTCGAAGAACGGTGGATTCTTTACGTAGGTCGAATTCTCGTCCCACGCATAGAGATCACCTTCCGGAACTGGAAGTGATTTCCAGTTGGCGTCGCCGTCGAACACGTTGGCGTATTGTGTCTTGAACATGTCTGCCTTCACCGAGCGCAGAATTTCGTCCTCGACTTCCTTTGGTGACGGCCAGATGTCGCGCAGGAAAACGGGTCCATCGGTTCCAACTCCAAGCGGCTCGGTGTTGAAGTCGACGTCCATTCGCCCCGCGAGTGCGTATGCGACCACAAGCGGAGGCGATGCGAGATAGTTGAATCTCGTCAGCGGATTGATGCGGCCTTCGAAGTTGCGGTTTCCCGACAACACTGCGGCGACAACGAGCTTGTTGGCCTCGACCGCATCTGCAATTGGCGGCGGCAGCGGGCCGGAGTTTCCGATGCACGTTGTGCATCCGAATCCGACGATGTTGAAGCGCAGCTTCTCGAGTGGTTCGAGTACCTTCGCCGCAGTATAATAATCGCGCACGACTTTAGAGCCGGGCGCGAGCGAAGTCTTTACCCACGGCTTGGTACTGAGCCCCTTTGCGACTGCGTTCCGCGCAAGAAGACCTGCCGCGAGCATCACGCTTGGATTTGAAGTATTCGTGCAGCTCGTGATCGCAGCAATCACCACTGCGCCGTGACGGATGCTGAAGTTTTCTCCATTCATCGTCACGTGAACAGCGCTGTTCTGGCCCGCCTGCTCTTCATGGTCGGTTGCAATCACCGAAGGCGAGATCTGCGGCGAGGCCGCAACACTCATTGCCTGCTTTGCGGCAGCGACCCCCGCGAGGGTTCCAGTTCTCTCGAGATCGGCGTGAAGCGCTTCGCGGAACATCTGCTTTGCAAGCTTGAGCGGAACTCTGTCCTGCGGGCGCTTGGGTCCTGCGAGGCTTGGCTCGACTGTTCCGAGATCGAGGTCGAGTGTATCGGTGAATACCGGGTCGGGCGTCTCATCGGTCCTGAAGAGGCCCTGTGCTTTCGTATAAGCTTCGACGAGCTGAACCTGAGACTCATCGCGGCCTGTGAAGCGCAGATAGTTGATGGTTTCGGCGTCGACGGGAAAGAAGCCCATCGTCGCGCCATATTCCGGCGCCATGTTCGCGATCGTTGCGCGATCGGCGAGCGACAGCGACGACAATCCGGCTCCGTAAAATTCGACGAACTTTCCGACGACTTTCTTCTGACGCAGCAGCTGCGTCACGGTGAGAACGAGGTCAGTCGCAGTTGCGCCAGGCGGAAGCTTTCCATGCAGCTTGAACCCGACGACTTGCGGAATCAGCATCGATACGGGCTGTCCGAGCATTGCTGCCTCGGCTTCGATTCCGCCGACGCCCCAGCCGAGTACGCCGAGTCCGTTCACCATCGTGGTGTGAGAGTCGGTGCCGACGAGCGAATCCGGATATGCCTCGCCTGTCGCGGTGTTAACGAACGCAACCTGCGCGAGATATTCGAGATTGATCTGGTGAACGATTCCCGTATCGGGCGGGACTACCCTGAAGCTTTCGAGTGCTTTCTGTCCCCAGCGCAGGAACGCATAACGCTCCTGATTGCGCTCGAACTCCATATCGGCATTGATCAGGAACGCGGCGTCGGAGCCATACTCGTCAACCTGAACTGAGTGATCGATAACGAGATCGACTGGCTGAAGGGGATTGATCTTCTTCGGATCGCCGCCAAGTCGCGCGAGAGCGTCGCGCATTGCGGCGAGATCGACGACTGCAGGAACCCCAGTGAAGTCCTGCAGGAGTACTCTCGCCGTCCTGAAGGCGATTTCCTTTTCGATTTTGCCTTTGACGTCCCACCCTGCAAGTGCTTCGACGTCGCTCCGCTTTACGAATTTTCCGTCTTCGTTTCGAAGCAGGTTTTCGAGCAGGATCTTGAGACTGAAGGGAAGGGAGGCTGCCTTGCTGCCGGTGAGCGAGTCGAGGGCGTCGAGACGATAGATCGTGTACTGTCGTCCTCCGGCCTCGAGCGTTGACCGGCTTCCGAATGAATTCGGGTGTGTCATGATGTTCTTTCTCTGGAACAGGCTGCGCCGTGCGCTAGCCGGGTCGCTCTGAGCCACTGCCGCCCTGGGTTTTGGCGGGCGACAGGCTACCCTAAATGTAGCACAAAAACTGGGCGATTTGCGGAGTCCTCAGTAGTCCGCGTCAAAAGCATTTAACAGGGAGCGCAGTGAGCACAGTGAGGTTTTGAGGGTTGTCTGAGTGGCTATACTGGCTGTTACACCGACGGCCACTGTCAGCGCGAGGGATCAAACCTCAAAACCTCACTGTGCTCACTGCGCTCCCTGTTAAATCTTTATCACGGCTTACTGTGAACGCGGATATCGTGCAGAGCGAAAAGTGGTCTTATCTTCTGCGGCTATGGACCCGACCAATCCACGGGCGCGATGCTCGACATAGACGAGCTCCGCCGCGCGATCATCGATGATGTATCTCTGCCCGCGGTCGCCACTCCGCAGATTCTCGGGCCCGGGGAAGAGGCATACCTCAAGATCCAGAAAGCAGTATGGCGCGAGATGCGCAGCGCGCCCGGAGTTCTTCACGGATCACTGACCGTAGTCGAGATTGGCCAGCTTTACGTCACCAACCAGCGCGTAATCGTCGCAGGCACTGCAAGTCAGACCAGCGTAAGCCTCGGCGAGCTCGAAGGTGCGGCTGTATCAGACGGGATGCTCCTGCTCCAGAGAATCGGAGGGCTCGACCCATATATCGAGCTCAGCTCTCCGGCAATGCTCGACGTCGCCGTCTTGATGATCGAACGTGCTCGTCGAGGGGGCCGTCCACTTCGCGATTATCTGGGCGGTGAGCCAGCGACAGGTGCCCCTCGTCCCAAGACGCCGCCAAAGGCCACGAAAGTCATGACGCCCGATGTTCCTCAACAAACAGTGGAAGAGCTGCTCGCGAAGCTCGACAAGCTGGTCGGGCTAAAAAATGTGAAAGGCGAGATTCACACTCTCGTGAACGTCGCTCGTGTTCGCGAAATGCGTAAGCGCGAAGGGCTCAAGACTCCGCCCGCTTCATACCATATGGTATTCGTAGGACCGCCGGGTACAGGCAAGACAACTGTTGCGCGACTTGTTTCGCAGATTTTCCACGCACTTTGTCTCTTGAGCAAAGGACATCTCGTGGAAGTCGATCGAGCGGAGCTCGTTGCAGGATATGTCGGTCAGACGGCAATCAAAACCGATGCGTGCGTGCGCGGTGCACTAGGCGGCGTTCTCTTTGTCGATGAAGCATACAGTCTCGCGGCGGGAGGCGAGCAGGACTTTGGCCGCGAAGCAATCGAGACTCTCCTCAAGCTGATGGAAGACAATCGCGACGATCTCGTCGTCATTGCCGCTGGATACCGCGACAGGATGGAAGAGTTCATCGAATCGAATCCGGGGTTGAGATCGCGATTCACGCGATTTATCGACTTCCCCGACTACACTGCCGAAGAGCTCACCACAATCTTTCTGCAGCTCGCTGAAGAGGAGGGCTACAATCTCGACAGCGGCGTCGCCGACCTGATCAGAAAAAGAATGGATGAAGAGTACGTCATGCGGACACCGACGTTTGGGAACGGCCGGATGGTGCGCAATCTCTTCGAGCAGACGCTGACAAAGCAGGCGAACAGACTCGCGACGGCAAACCCCACTCGCGACCAGCTCTGCACTATCATGACGGCGGACATCGTCCCCTGATGCGTAATCGCATTTTCGTCCGCCCGCGCGACAGGCTCCGGGCACGGCCGCTCTTCAGGGATGAAAGCGCATTGAGCGCGCGCCTGATGCGGCCGAGTCTTCTGACGCGAGCGTCAGACAGAATCTTTGAGTTCTTCTCGAGACTCAGCGCGGACAAACCGAGGCCGGATCTGATCAATACCGATCCGTCCCAATGGCGAAGCCCCATTCGTGCTCTCCTCGGTACCTGCTTTTTAGTCTTCGTATTCTCGATAGTCGGAAATGCCGAAAACGCAGTGCTATTCTTCGGCGCTCAGGCGGGGCTGCTGATTGGACTTAAAGCGTGGTTCGACTGGCATCGGAAGAATCCCCCTCTCAAGAACGCATCGTCAACCTTGGGTGGTGTGGGTCGCGCGCTACTGCACGCAGCCGCTGCATTCATCGCGGGCGCTGCCTACATCTACGCTATAACGCAGTCCATTCCCTCTAGAGGGTTGCCTCGTGACTGGATCGATGGGATCGACATGCTGATTATTCCTTCCGGCCTCGCGATCCTGACCTACCAGCGGCGCACTGCATGGGATCACGATGATCCTGAAATCGGCGTCCTCATTGGTGCCTTGGCCCTTGTTGCGTACGTCGGACTCATGCTTGCGCGCGCTGTGTTTTTTTGATCTACGCCGTCTCGATCCGCTCCTCTTTCTCTTCCTCTGACTGCGGCTCCGTAACCTCCGGCTGATTTTCCAGTGGTCCACCGTTAACAGGCTCGGCGTTGATCGCGTACGTCGGGCAGTGATGAACGAAGTCACCGTCGGCCGGTGACCACTCGATCTCCGGAACTTTCGCGACCGCCTTGCCGGATTCGTCCATCGCCATGAGATCAGGAGCGAGCGCGACGCAAAGAGTGCAGCCGATACACTTCTCACGATCGACAGAGATCCTGATTCGCTTGCGCGGAAATACACCGGTGTCCGCATTCACGCACGCATCGAAATCTCTCAGCGCTTCAACCGCTGCCTTGTAGCCGGCATCAATCAGCTCATCAGCTTTCGAGAAGCTGAACCAGCCGATGTGCGACACGCGCGGGCGAATGAGAATCATCGGTGGCCCGCCCCACATCTCGAGCGGCTGCAACTGCAGCGCGTGCATCATTGTCGTCGCGGCGCGCATGTAGATCGCCGTGAATCCGTGTCGCACGATGTCGCGCTTCGTCACGAGCGAGCTGCTGCCCGTATCGACAGCAATCACGGCATCCATCCCCTGCGACGCAACGCCTGTTGGAAGATTGTCGATCACGCCGCCGTCCACGCAGGATCTCCCACCGACATCGCCAGGCGGATAAAAACCGGGAAGCGCACACGACGCGTACACAGCATCGAGAACACTCACGTCGCGAAGCCCCGGCAATCCCCATACAATAGGAGATCCCCGCTGCAGATCGACTGTGTTCACGAGCAGCGGCGTGTCGAGCTCCTCGAACGTCATGTCGTGTATCACGGATGCACACACGGCTCTCAACGGTGCGCCCTGATAAATGCTCGGCGCATGAGTGCGCTCGAGAACGAACTTGAGACGATTCAGCCGGAACAGATCGCGGCGCCGCAGCCTCCGGGCGTGCTCCTCCATTTCTTCGATCGGCATCCCGGTAACGGCTGCAGCGCAGATTAGTGAGCCGATGCTGGTGCCTGCGTATACCGCCGGCTTTATCCCCACTTCGGCAAGCGCGCGCAATACTCCTATGTGCGCGAAACCCTTCAGGCCGCCGCCTCCAAGCACGAGCGCAACCTTCCTGCGCTTTATGCGCGGCTCGGCCTTTCTCTCAGCAGTTGTCGCAAGGTCGTTGATCAAATTCTGCCGCCGGTTAGAACGGTATAATTGTATGCAACTCTTCTACACGTGCATCACATGACTGACAGGCTGCTCGCGTACCGCCCGGAATTTCCAATTCTCGAGAACACAACCTATCTGATATCGAACTCCCTTGGACCCATGCCTCGCACGGTTCCCGAGCGGCTTGCGGAATACGCAGGAGACTGGGGAACGCTCGGCGTGAAAGCGTGGACACGCGGATGGTGGGAGAAGCCTGTCGATGTGGGAAATGAGATCGCCCCGCTGATGAATGCCGACGCCGACACGGTTGTGATGATGCCGAACGTGACAATCGCTCAGAGCGCGGTCCTGTCAGCGATGGATTTCAGCAGCGGCCGCGATACTGTAGTCATGACCGAGCTCGATTTTCCATCGGTTCGATACGCGTTCGAGGCGATGGCAAAACGACTCGGCGCAAGAGTGGTGGTCGTGAAATCGGAAGATGGAATGACCATCGATCAGGCGGCATTGCTCGACGCAATCGATGAGCGCACCAGGCTTGTCGCAATCTCGCACGTGCTTTTCAAATCCGCCTTCATCAATGATGCGAATGCGATCTGCGCGCACGCCCACAGGATGGGCGCGATGGTTTCGCTCGACGCGTTTCATTCGGTCGGGATCATTCCGGTCGACGTCCGGAAGAGTGACGTCGACTTCCTGACAGGCGGCGTTCTCAAGTGGCTGTGCGGCGGGCCGGGCGCGTGCTTTCTATATGTATCGCCGAAGGTGCGGGACTCACTCGATCCGGCCCTCACGGGATGGCAGGCACATTCGCGACCGTTCGCGTTCGAGGATCGGATGGAGTACACGGCAGGTCCTTTCCGCTGGCTGAATGGGACGCCGGTCATTCCCGCCCTGTATGCCGCGGCAGAGGGAGTGCGAATGATCAGGAAAGCCGGTATCGATGCGATACGCGAGAAGTCGATGCGGCAGACTGCCCGGCTGGTCGAGCTCGCCGACTCCCGCGGCTTCAGGGTTTTCGCTCCGCGCGATCCCGATCGGCGGGGAGGCACGGTTGCGATCGATGTGCCTCACGGGTATGAAGTCGCGCAGGTCCTTCTCTCCCGCGAGATACTTGTCGACTACCGCGTCGGAGCTGGCATTCGCGCTGCTCCCTTCTTCTTCAACACCGACGAGGAGATTGAATTGCTCATCGACACCATCGATGAAGCGTTGCGGACCTCGGAGTGGGAGCGGTTTTCGGCACGGCACGCTGTCGTCACCTGATCGAGGCCGGCTTGGGGAGGCCGATCAAACCTCTGTTACGTGATTGCAACGCAATCCGTCGCATTGAAAGAACGACTCGGTATGCAAGTGATGAATCGGAGGCCCGTATTGTGCCTTGAACAAATGCGAGTTCCGATTGTACTATAGGGCAACTCGATCAGTCGGAGGTTGTGTCACACCATGCCCACCCCGTTTCTGAGTTCCGAGGAGTATGACGAACGAGCGCATCAGCTGTATAACGAAGGCCAGTATGATGAAGCCCTGGAAGTGCTCCGCGAGGGACTCACACTGTATCCCAATGCGGTGGAGCTCCACATCGGCGTCGGTTATGCCTACCACGCGCGAGAAGAATTCGCGTGGGCGCGCCGCAGCTTCGAGGAAGCGTTAGTCCTCGACCCGGAGCACGAAGACGCCCTCGCCGGGCTTGGTGAAACCCTTCTAAAATTCGGACAGCAGGAAGCAGCGCTCAGGTCATTCCGCAGAACGCTCGAGCTCGGCTACGAAGATGACATCGAGCTGATGCTCCAGATCGGACGCGCACTGTTCCGCGACGGCCTCATCGAAGAATCGCGGGAGTACTTCGAAACCGCAGCGACCCAGTCGCCCGATTCAGCCGAAGCAGTCTCGTGCATTGGATACGCGCAGCACAGACTGGGCGACGACGAATCGGCGATCGCAACTCTGCGTCGCGCCTTGAAGCTCGACGAAGATCACACCGAAGCCCGGATTTATCTGGGAAACATCTTTTACGACCGGGGAGACTACGAGGCAGCCCTGTATCATCTGGATCGGTCGACGCCGGATGATCACTGGGATGAGCTGGGCATATGGCGGCTCATCGAGCTGAAGAAGATGGTCTATCGTTTGCGTGATAACGACCCCGAGCTCAAGCCGTGGGAAGAGCGGCTGCAGGAGCTCGCGGGCGAGCCCGACGACATCGATGAGATGCTCGCGGAGATCGAAGCCAAGGCGGCCGAAGCCGCCGAGTCTGAGGCGCGCGGACAGCTCGAGTTGTTCGGGGCTTTGCTCGGAAGTTTTGCGCGGGAAAAAACCGCGGAAGAGGACGAGCACTGCATCACCATCGACGAAGACAAATCGTTCGAAGGCACCTGGGAGGAGATCCTTCAGAAAATGAGCGAAGCACGAGGCAGCAAGGTTTCAGTAAAAGATTTCATGCAGACCGAAGCTCGTCGCGGCTATTCGCTCACGGGTCATCACATCCCAACGGAAGATGCGGAGAGCTTTATCCGCGGAAGCGCTGATGCAGGGCTTCTGCGGATAGTCAGATGAACGGCAACCAGCAGTCGGCGCTGGCTGCGCTGAGATCCGTCGAGCCCATTGTATCGCGGCTCGACGGTGTGCGGTCGGTTGAAGACCGCGCCGCCGACATCCTGGAATTATGGCAGGGAACCGAGACCGCTTTGCGCGCGCTGATGGGTGGCTCGCAGCTGAGCGGTCAGGGTCTCATCCGCGAGCTTCGACAGCGCGAGCTGATCTCGCTCGGACAGGCATACGCGCTTCTCGAATTTCTCGGGGCGCGCGACCGCGCAAACCGAACGACATACAAGGCAACCGAGAACGATGTCGTCGTCGCGCGCGAAGGATATCGTCAGCTCGAAGCCGGTTTGACGACTGCTGCAGCAGAAACCGCAGCCGCGCCATATGCACCTGCTCCAACGGTTGCACCTCCGGAACAGTATTCTCGCCCTGCGGCCTCACCTCCGCCGGCATCACCTCCTGCTCAACCTGCTTCCCCGTACGCAAGGCCGTCGGCAGCACCGCCCCCACCTCCTGCGTATTCAGCGCCTGCAGCAGTAGTTCCTCCGGTGACGCCGCCTCCTGCGGCTGAGCCGACATATGCTGCGCCCGAAGCGCGACGAATTCCGTCCAATCTCTGGTTCATCATTGCGCTCGTAATTCTTCTGCTTGCTGCGATTGGCGGATACGCGCTCTTTGCGCGCCGCTCATCGCCCGACAAGCAGATGAATGAAGCGGTAAGTGCAATGCAGTCGGGACAACGGGAAGCAGCACGGACGAAGTTTTCGACGATCGCTCGCGAGCATCCCGAGCTCTCCACACCGCACATCTTTCTTTCGCGCATGGCGCGTGAGGAAGGCGATCTGAGCACTGCGCGCCGCGAGATCGAGACGGCAATTCGCCTCGATCCCAAGGATGCCGTCGCCCAACGTGAGATGGGACTGACGACTTTCTCCGCCGGGCAGTACGAGCTTGCGCGAAGATTTTTCGTGCGCGCTCTCCAATATGCTCCCGAGGACCGCGCATCGATGGGCTACCTCGGCTGCACACTCGCGCGTTTGAATCGGTTCGATGAAGCCCAGAATTTCATCCGCCGCGCTGGCCCTGGAAGCTGGAGTACGTGTCTCACCGCACCGCCTCCCGCTCTCCCGCCAGGTCCGTGATCGAATTCAATTCGACTACAAAAATCTATAAATCAATCATCGGCCGCTCGGTAACAGCGGTCGAAGATTTTTCGTTACAGGTTGCCGAGGGAGAAGTGCTTGGCATCGCTGGTCCTAACGGGGCTGGGAAAAGCACGCTGATCTCCCTGCTGCTTGGCTACATCCGCCCTACCAGCGGGTCGATCACGATCGCCGGAGTGAATCCGCGCCGATACGTCGAGAAGCACGGCATCGGATATCTCTCCGAGCTGATGACCATCAATCCGGGATGGACTGCTGAATCGGCGCTGCATCGTTTCGCGGTGCTCGCCGCAGTTCCTTCGTCAGAAGTCAAAAAGCGTGTCGATGCGGTAATCGATCAGCTTGGAATCGGCGAGCATCGCTCGAAAAGAATCAAGGCGCTTTCCAAGGGAAACCTGCAGCGACTGGGACTCGCGCAATCGTTGCTGCGCGATGAATCGGTCATGATACTCGACGAGCCCACCCACGGACTCGATCCGGTATGGACGCAAAGATTTCGCGATATCGTCGAATCACTGCGACGTCCTGGCAGAACAGTGATCATCGCATCCCACAATCTCGACGAGCTTCAGCGTCTCGCCGACCGTGTTGCGATCATCGACAGAGGCAAGCTTCAGCGCCTTGTGCAAACCGGCTATGACCAGACGGCGGAGGCGGCCGGCATTTATCGAATCGGTGTCGCAGGAGGCGTCGCGCGATTTCGTGAGCTTCTGCCGGCGGCGACAGATACTGGAGGAGGCGAGTTCGAGGTGCCGATCACCTCAGTGCAGAATCTCAACGAGGTTCTGTCCAGACTTCTCGCTGAAGGCGTGCTCATTGCGAGTGTTATCCCCGCCCGTTCAGTGCTCGAGCAGCAGTTCAGAGAAGCAGTCGGGGAGGAAAGGTGATGTCGAATCTTCGCCGCTATTTGCTGTGGCAGCTCCGCGATTTCGTTCGTGATCGCGGCTATGCCGTGCTCATCGTTGGCTTCCTTCTCGGATTCACGGTCGTGGGCCCGGTGCGGGGCATGGGCCGCACGATCGATGCGAATCTTGCGCGGACCATGTTGATCATGATTTTGACGCAGGTTGGTTTCATCCTGCCTTTTATAACGTTGAACGGAATCGTTTCGACCGATAGAAAAATGGGCTATTACCGGTTCCTGTTTTCAAAACCGGTAAGCATTCCGGCCTATTACGTCCAGCTTTTCATCGTCTATTTCATAGGGTTCCTGGCAGCGACTCTGATTCTGCTGGGCGCTTTTTCGATATTCGCGCATCCTGTGCACCCGTTCAGGCCTTTGCTGTACTGCGCGCTCGTGTATCTCTCGCTCGCCGGAATTGCATTTCTCATCTCGAGCCTTTTCAGATACGACTGGCCAATCCTCGCAGGAGTATTCCTCGGCTCAGCACTTCTTCATTCGATGTGGCAGGGATACGAAGGATGGCGCAGGATGATCCTGGCAGTATTACCGCCGGTCTATAAGCTCACCGGTCTCCTCCAGCCGATTCTGACCCGCGGTGAAGTCGACACGAACGACATCCTGTGGCTTCTCGGCTATAGCGCTCTCTGCTTCGCAGCCGGATTGGTCGTGCTCCAGAAGCGCCCGTTCGGCTGATTCACAAGATGGCCCAATTCATCGATCCCTCAACGGTTCACCGGACCGTTCTCCCAAATGGTTTGACTGCTCTCATCCGGCGTGATACTTCGGCGCCGGTTGTTGCGATTGTCACGCATGTGAAGGCCGGATACTTCGATGAGACCGATGATATATCCGGCATCGCCCATGTTCTCGAGCACATGTTCTTCAAGGGAACGGCCCGCCGCGGCGTTGGTGAAATCTCGAAGGAGACCAAAGGGAGCGGCGGCTATCTCAACGCGCACACGATCTACGATCAGACAGTGTATTTCACTGTGCTGCCGTCATCGGGTTTCGCGAATGGAATCGACATTCAATCGGACGCGTACGCCAACTCCGTGATCGACGCCGGTGAGCTCGCAAAAGAGCTCGAGGTGATCATTCAGGAAGCAAAGCGAAAGGCGGATAATCCGTCGGCTCTCGCTGTGGAGACGCTGTACGAGCTGCTGCACGACAAGCATCGCATGCGCAGGTGGCGCATCGGCCACGAGGAAGGTCTTCGGCGCTTGAATCGCGATGCAATGCTCAGCTTCTATAGAAATTTCTATCAGCCGTCGAACACGATTCTTTCAATCGTGGGCGATGTCGATGTCGATGAGGCGCTCGCGAAAATTGATGAGCATTACGGCCATCTTTCCAATCAGGAACCGGTCAGAAGTCAGGGGCCGGCCGAGCCTGATCACGACGACCTGCGCTACCGCGAGCTTGCGGGCGACATAACGCAGACGCAGCTCGTGATGGGATGGCGCACCGCCCACGCGATGCACGAGGACACTCCTGCTCTGGACTTTGCAGGAAATCTTCTTGCTGCCGGAAGAGCATCACGACTGTACCGCGCGCTGCGTGAGCGGAAGCTCGTTTCGTCGATCAGCGCATATAACTACTCGCCGACAGAGCTTGGTGTATTCGTGCTGCATGCGGAGACGCCGCCGGAACGAATTCTCGATGCAGCGAGCGGTGCGTGGGATCAGATGCGAAGTCTTCGCGAGGATGTCATCGACGCCGCAGAAATGGAGCGCGTGCGGAGAATATTCGACGCTCGCTGGACTCGCCGGTTCGAATCGGTCGAAGGACAGGCGACATATCTCGCTGACTGGGAAGCACTCGGCGACTGGAAGCTTGGTGACGAGTATTATCGCCGATTCATGGAGGTGACACCCGACTGCGTGCGGGATGTTGTGCGGCGCTATCTCGATCCATCGCGTGCAGGCATCGTGATCTATCGTCCGGATTCGGCGCCGCCCGTCGCCCCGGATGCGAATTCACTCGTGCGCACGATGGAATCGCAATCGCCCGCGCCGATCGAACGGCTCGTCGCCCGCGACATCCCGGCGACCATAATCAAGGAAAGCCAGCCGCGACTGGAAACTACGGAAGCAGGCGTGCATGTGTTCCGCACGAGCGGCGGAATTCCAATTCTTGTCAGACCGAAGAAGGGCGCCGCGATAGCGCACTTCGCTGTTCACGGAGTCGGTGGTGCGCGTGACGAATCGCGCGCGAGCTCCGGCATTACGACGCTGGCAATGCGTTCGTCAGTGAAGGGAACCGCAACGCGAACAGCAACTCAAATCGCCGAAGATTCCGAGATGCTCGGCGGCAGTATCGGCACGAGCGTCGGCTCTGAAGGATTTGGGTGGGGGATATCGGTCCCGCTCCAGCATATCGAATCTGCTGTGGGGCTTGTCGCCGATGTCGTTTACGATGCGACGATACCCGAGGATGTTTTCGAGACGGAGCGCGCAGTTGCGCTCGCCGATCTCGAGACGATGCGCGACGACATGTTCCGTTATCCCATGCGGCTCGCGATGGCGGCGGCGTACGGCGAGCATCCCTACGCGCTGTCGCCGCTCGGTTCGGACGAATCACTGAAATCGCTGGCGGTCGAAGATGCGCGGCAATGGTATCATGCCCGCCTTCTTTCATCCCCGCTCGTCATCGGAATTGTAGGTGACGTTGTTCCTGAGGATGCAGCGTCGCTCATCGCCCGACACTTTTCAGCGACGCATACTGGCCGGATCACTGTTCTCCCGGCGCCTGCGTGGCCCGGGCATGAGCAGATCAGCGTCGAGTCACGCGAAAAAGCGCAGACGGCGCTTGCCCTTGGATTCCAGGGTCCTTCGCGAGGTGATGCGCGACGGTTCGCCGCTCAGCTCATTGCCACAATTGCGAGCGGCCTCGGGGGAAGGTTCTTCGATGAGCTGCGCGATCGTCAGTCACTCGCTTATACAGTGCACGCATATACCAGCGAGCATCAGCTCGCTGGAATGTTTCTCTCGTACATCGCGACGTCTCCTGAAAAAGAGGAGATCGCGAGACGCGGATTATTGCACGAATTCGAGCGGCTTCGTACCGAGCCAGTCACCGCGGACGAGCTTGCGCGCGCAAAGCGCTATGCGATTGGATCGCACGCAATCCGCCAGGAAAGCGGAGGCGCGGTCCTGGCCGAGATGCTCGACGCTTTCATGTATGGATCGGGTCTTGGTGAGATCGAGCGGTTCGACTCGTCTGTCGAAGCCGTGACCGCTGATGACATTCTCGCGTTGGCGCGGGAATTTTTCGATCCATCGCGAAGAGTTGAGGGAGTCGTTCGCGGCGTGGGTAAGAGGGTTTAGGGATCAAGAGGGGTCGGTTAACAGGGAGCGCGGGGAGCGCAGTGAGGTTTTGAGGGTTGTCTGAGTGGCTATGCAGGCTGGCCCGAGCCGATGGCCACTCTCAAGGCGAGTGACAAAACCTCAAAACCTCACTGTGCTCCCCGCGCTCCCTGTTAAATCCGTCGTCGTTGATAACGTTGCGACCGTTAACGGATTGTCTCCTTCAGGCCGCTCTCCGCTCTCATCACTGCTGCGACGGCCGGCCGGTATTTCCCCTTCGCATTTCGCAATCCGCGCAGCACGTCGTAATCGCCGGCTTCAGTCACTACGAGTCCCTTGATTGGCGACTGCGCTGTTGCCCACGCGAGCACGCCCCAGAGCGCCAATGCCTGGCTCTCTTCGCCATGCGCGACGGGATACCCGCCGGCCGAGAATACCCAGTGCGGCTTGGGACGATTGGGAAATGCGTGCATCCACCGTGTCGCGATTCTCATATGCGAGTCGAGCGATATTGCGCCTTCGAAATCAGGCATCATCGAGAAACCGACTACGTCGATTGGCGAAGTGCGCTGTGCTGCCCAGAAATAAAGTGAGCTGTCGCGCGCACCGTAGCTCGATGCAGCAACGCCGACGCGAATCCTGCGGTTCACATAGTGCGCAATCTGGGCCGACCGGGTGAGGTAATCCTTCCAGTACGCGGGGTCCTGGGTGCCGATCGCGCGCGAGCCTTCGCCGTAGGGATCGATTGCTGGAATCAGGATATCGGGGCGCAATCGTCTGGAGATCCTGTCGATAAGGGCAATCCTGCGTCTTGTGTAGTCCGCAGAGTCTTTGCGGAACTGCAGCCGCGCGTCCGGCGAATACCCGAGGGAGATGATGATCATTGCGCTGTCGGCGCGACGATCATCGACCGTACGGGCAATCGAATCGAGCGAAGCGAGAGTCGCTCCTTCAGGATCGATGGTTATAGCAACGGCCCGCACGCCGATCGAATCGGCGAGTGCGATGTCACGCTCGAGAGCGAGCGGAGGCGGCGGGCCTTTCAAGTCGGGAAAGATCTTGAGTGCAATCGTGAAGTCGCCTTCGGGATGCTCCTGAAGCTGTTCTTTTGCATACCGCTGATAACTCTTGTTCGTCGCGAATGACTTCGGCAGCTTGAGAAAAACGAGCACTGCCATTCCAGCTGCCGCAACGGCGACGCCCATTCGAATCACGCGACTGAACCGCCAGCGCGCGGGAAGCGACGGCGACATGAGCGGTACCTGGAGATACTCGGGACCCCATAGGGCAGACGCGCCGAAAAAGAGACTGAGCGCGCTCGCCTGCGCGGCAGACAGCGCAAACCCGAAATCCGGTGGATCGAAACCGCGGCTCACCGCATATCGCGACACTGCCACGATCGCGATGATGAGGTTGTAAACGAAGATCGGGACGCCGAACAGCGGGGTAACGAGCCGCCGGCTGAGCGCATAAGTCGCCTGAAGCGCGAAAAGAACTGTCGTTACCGGCCAGACCCATGCAACCGGCTGGATCGCGCGTCCGTATAGAATCGACAATGAGGCATACGCAATGAGCAGCGCGGGAACGATCAGCAGCCCGCCGAAAGCGGTGATCGCGGCGAATGTGCGAGGCGCGCGCCGCAGCTGCGATACGCGGCCCGCGACGACGATATCCCACATGATCATTATCGCCGCGGCCGCAACGTACAGAGCGGGGAGCAGGCGGTACGTGCTCAGAGCTCCGGACACCCGACAAAGCTGGAGTTCATCCTACCCTGCTGGCAAGCGTCAGACATGACATCTAGCTTTGAAAACATGGAGCGCGGCAAGATACTCACACTACCAAACAGCATTTCGCTTTCCCGCCTCCTTCTCGCTCTCGCGTTCGTTCTGATCGACGGAAACGGGCAGCGCCTCACCCTGATCATCGCCGCCGGAGCGACTGATTTTCTCGATGGATGGCTCGCGAGAAAGGGAAACAGCTCGACGGTCGCCGGCGCGCTCATCGACCCGATCGCGGATCGGGTATTTGTGCTCGCAGCGATTTCATCGTACCTGCTCGAGGGTCGATTCAGCACGGCTCAGTATTTCATTTTCCTGTCGAGAGACATCATGACGGCGGTCGGCTTCGTAGTGGCACGATTCATTCCCGGCCTCACTGCGTCAGCGTTCCGCGCCCGCCTGCTCGGCAAAACTGTCACCGTGTTTCAACTGGCATGTCTCGTCGCAGTCCTGATCGCGCCCTCATGGGTTCAGCCGCTCGTGCTGATCATTGGGGCATTGTCGGCGGTTTCCATCGTCGATTATACGGCGGCTCTGGAAAGAGCCCGACGGGCTGCGCGGCGAACACGAACCAGCGAGATGCTTTGAAGTCACGAACGACAAAAATCGCGTCGGTCCTGATGGTCCTTGGCGCGGCTTTCCCCGCCGAATCTTCCGCTCAGACTCCCGAATTTCGTATCGACGGAATCGCCTCGAACCCGGCAGCAGTTCACGCAGGTGCAGGGCTGACCATAGCGTTGGGAACCTACGTCAGGTCCGGAGTCGACGCGGCAATCGGCGGCTCCGAGCACGGTATAAGCGGCCGCGTGGATTTCGTGAACCGCTTTCACCTCGATCCATTCAGGCAGCATGGATGGGCGCCCTATGCCGGAGGCGGATTGACCGCACGATTCGATGACAATCGCACGAATCGCTATTACCTGCTCGTTTTGCTCGGACTCGACAGCCCCGCAAAAAAAGGAATTGCGACGTCAATAGAGGCGGGGCTCGGTGGCGGCGCGCGCCTGGGAATAATCCTCCGTAAAGCGCGAGCGGAGCGGCGATGATGCCCGCTCCGCTTTCGTTCCGCTTTACCTAGACAGCTGCCTTTACTTTCGCCGGCTGCGCAAACCTTTCGCCGAGTACTCTAAGCTCGCCGATCTGGCGGGGGTTGAGCTCGTGGTAGCGGTCAGCGAGGTATGTCATGGTGTTGTCGAACCATTCCTTCTGATCATCGGGCGATGCACCAATGACTCCGCACTTCATGATGTGCTGGAACATCTCGTCTCGCGCTTCCTCGAAAGGAGTCACGGCCTGCGGGGCACTGCGGACGTATCTATTCTTCTGTTTGCTCATTAATCCAGTTTAAGGGTTGTGACACTGATACCTGAAATCTAACAAAAAAGTGCCCTTTTTTACAGTCATGCGACCGCTCTTCTCCTCATGAAATCGAGGAGCAGAGTGCTCATCTGCTCCGGATTTTCCTCCGGTACTAATCGGCCAATACCGGGAATCCTGACCAGCCGCCCGTCGGGAAGGGCATTCACCAGACGGTCCGCCATCTTCGAATCAACCCACTGATCCTCTTCACCCCACACAACGAGCGCCGGAACGTGGATCGTTTTTATATCTACGTCCTCGAGGTCGTCAGCGTTGATGGAGCTCGCAATCGCGAGCAGATGGTTCACGCCATCCCGTCCGGCAAAGGGCGCGAGATACCTCGCGATGAGCTTGACGGGCATCTTTGCATCGGGATCCGCGACGCTTCCTCTCAGCACGCCCTCGATTAGCGGGGCCGCGCCAAGCACTCCTCGCGTCGTGCGAAACGCGAACTTCGCAGTCGAGCGCTGCATCTGCGTGATGTCCCGCGAGGGAATCTCATCGAATACCGGTGTATTGATGAGCACTAGCTTCTCCACTCGCTCAGGCCGCGTTGCCGCGAGCCGGAGCGCAACCGCGCCGCCGATGTCGATTCCGACGATTATGCCTCGCGCGACACGAAGAGCTGTCATCGCTGCATCGAGATACTCCGCCTGTGCCGCGATTCCGAAATCGGAATCGATCGGACGGTCCGATTCGCCATGCCCGAACATATCGATGGCATACGCGGTATGACCCGCATCACTGATTGCGGGCGCGACGTTTCTCCATAAAAAACTGGACGTGCCGAACCCGTGAATCAGGATCACCGCGGTGCCGCCGTGCCCGAACCTCTCGACGTGCATCGCGCCCGGCCCAACCGGTACGCGAAGAACATCAGCTTGCATAAGACTGCCTCTCCTCTAGCTTTTCCTGCGCGTCTCCCATCGAGCGCAGTTTTGACTCACTCGAGCTCGCTTCAGCCATATGGCCGCTAACAACACATCCAGAAAGCGCAACGTCGTCAAGAAACAGAACACCCGGCCGACCGGGTTTTATTACGTGCTTGGCGCGATCGCATTGATCGGCGCAAGCATACTGGGCTACACCCTGCTCCGCAAACCAAAGCCAGTAGTCGGAAGCGAGGTAAAGTACGATCCCGCCACTTCCGGGCCCGCTCAGGGCTACACGATGGGCAAGGCTGATGCCCCGGTGAAAATTGTCGAGTTTGCGGACTTTGAATGCCCCGGCTGCGGCAACTTTGCGACCGTTACTGAGCCCGATGTGAGAAAGCGCATTATCGAGCCCGGGCTCGCGAATATCACCTTCTATGATTTCCCGCTTCCCCAGCACAAGAACAGCCAGGCTGCTCACAACGCTGCCGCGTGCGCCGGCGATCAGAACAAATTCTGGGAGATGCACGACCACATATTCAACACGCAGGATCAGTGGAACACGCAGGCGACCGATAATCCCAACCCTTTCTTCGAGAAGTACGCGTCCGATCTCGGTCTCGATATGAAGACGTGGAAATCCTGTTACGACTCGAGGAAGCATCAGGGCCGCATTCTGGCGAACGTTGCCGAAGGCGAGAGACGCCAGGTTGGCTCGACCCCGACATTCTTTATCGGGAACAAGCAGTATCCCGGAGCAATTCCGTATGACGCAATCAAGGCGATTGTCGATTCGCTGACTCCAAAAGCAGCCGCGCAGTGACAAAGCGAATGATCGTGGCGATGCTTGCGCTCGCCGGGATCTTCGTTGCGCTGTACCTGCTTCTCTACAAGATGGGAATCATCGGCGAGCTCACGTGCAGCGTGGGCTCATGTGAGACGGTGAACACGAGCAAGTGGGCGACATTCCTCGGCTTGCCGGTTGCTGCATGGGGTGTCGCATGGTACGTGGCGACTTTCGTTCTTGCACTTGTGAGCACTGATGCACGATTCGCCGATTCGAGCGTGATATCGTCGGTGCTCCTCGGCAACGCTGCAATCGGGTGGATATTCTCCCTGTACCTCACATGGCTCGAGCTTTTCCGCATTCACGCCATCTGCCAGTGGTGCGTCATCTCGGCCATCATCGTGACGATCATTTTCTTTCTCTGCGTCGCCGATTATCGAGAGAGCAGGCAAATCACGCCGGAAACTGTCTGAAACAGACACTGCGCGCACTCGCGCGCTTTTGTAACGGTTTCATCTCATCCATATCCCGTCTTTTTTTGTTGACCTGATTCGGCCGGGCTCCTTATGTTGGCCGGGCTATTACCCCCTGCCGAATTTCGATGGTGGACATCCAATGAAGATTCGCTCGACCCTTACGCTCGCCGTCCTTTCCCTTGCCGCTCTCCTGTCCGCATGTGACGAGGAAGAGGTGACCGGACCAGGATTCATCTGCGACGTCACTAATCCGGTGCAGGACATCTTCCTCGTATCAGGTGCAACCTCGGTGATGGTGCACTCTCCTGCGCAGGAGGGCGACACGATTCAAATCGTAGCGGTCGCGACGAACCGGTTTGGAACCGCGCGCACCGATGTGCCGATCAAGTTCACATCGTCCGATGTAACTGTTGCAACTGTCGATTCGCTTGGAGTTGTGCACGCTGTTGCACCAGGTACTGCAACCATCAAGGCTGCGGCATGCGGTGAGAGCAAGAGCGTTGCTGTTACCGTCGTCGCAACTGTTGCCAGCGTCACAGTGACGCCGCAGCAGGACACTGTAATAGCCGGCGACACCGCGACGTTCATCGCGCATGCGCAGGGGCAAAACGGCGAGCCCATCGCAAATGTCGAATTCACATTCTCGACATCGGGGCCCAGCGCGACAGTCATTCAGGTAAATGATTCAACTGCGCGAATCGCGACGAGCGCGAATGGCGCAGTTGGCGTCACTGCGCGGGGTGAAGGCGCGACTGGAACAGCCACGCTTCTCGTGCTGCCGAGGATTTTCCTTGCCGGAAGTGCAAGTGCAAATACGATCGATGTCGGCGACGGCATGGCGTGCGGTATCATCACACTCGGCCAGGGATTCTGCTGGGGCGTGAACAATCACAGCCAGCTCGCCGCGCAGACTGATTCTGTCTGCTTTCCAAGTGCGGACGTCGGCATTGTCGTTGGTGACTCGACGATTTCCACGTCGCTGCCCTGCAGTCTGATCCCGAAGCGAATTTCGCAGACTCTCGCATTCGCGAGCATCTCCGCCGGCGATTCGACAGGCTGCGCGATCACGACGGTCGGCCGCGGCTATTGCTGGGGACTTGGTGCGCATGGCGAGACCGGCACCGGTTCGATTGGTGATCGCTCGACTCCCACTCTTATCTCAGGCAGCCTCACGTTCACGTCGATCTCAGTTGGGGGCAATCACGCATGCGGTATCGCCGACGGAGGCATTGGTTATTGCTGGGGTGACGACGCCTTCGGCCAGCTCGGTGATGCACGGACTGTAAACAGCACGACGCCGATTCCTGTGTCGGGTGGTGGAGCTCCAGCCGTGTTCTCGATGATAAGCGCAGGATTTCAGCATACATGCGCGTTGACTTCCGATGGAACTGCATTCTGCTGGGGTCGCGGGAATTTCGGACAGCTTGGCAACGGCGGCGTTGGCAGCAGCGATACACCGGTTGCAGTTGCAACGGGATCGAAATTCACGTGGATCTCCGCAGGCGGCGATCACACGTGCGGCATTACGACGACGGGAGCAGCACTCTGCTGGGGCAGCGATCTCGATGGACAGCTTGGTGATGGTGCCCTCGGTACAACCTCATTGGTTCCAGTGGCAGTTGCGGGCGGACTGACCTTCACTCGTATCAGCGCCAGCACAGGCACTCGTACGAATGCGTCGGGCGGTCCTTGGAAGCCGTTCGGTCATGGTCATACGTGCGCGCTTACGGCAGCGGGCTCGGTCTTCTGCTGGGGAGATGATACGGATCTTCAGCTTGGACGCGGACCTTACACCGGGGGCGGAAGCCTTTCAGCGACGCCGGTGCAGGTCGGTCAAGGTGAGCGCCCTGCCGGCGTGACATTCACTTCTGTCTCAACCGGTTCACGCAATAGCTGCGGTGTCGGCAGTGATGGAAACGCGTATTGTTGGGGCTCGAACATTTTTGGAGCTCTTGGAAATACGCTCCAGGCAGCATTCAGAGGATTTCCCCAGAAGGTGGCGACCCCAAGGTAACGAGAGAACAAGAAAAAACGCGTCGCCCGACAAGTATCGGGCGACGCGTTTTTTTTAGTGTCTATCTAGGCTCTCTTGATTGACCGGGCCCGTGCTGCCGCATCGTCGAGACGAAGGCGGGGTTTCACCTCTTCATCTTCCTGTCCTTCCTCGCGGGCACGACGGCGGAACGGAACGAGATCGCGGCCAAGGCTGACGAGTGCGCGCGTTGCGACCGTCGAAGCCAGCGGCTCGGGAATTCCCATCACTCTGATATACGTATCGATCGCCCTGTCGAACGACAGATCCTCTGCGAGCGTATCGACGAACATGAGCGCATTGTCCACATGCGCGCGAATTATCGTTTCCTCAGCCCGCGCCTGCGACAGCCTGAGCCGTCGCTCTGCATTGGGGTTGAGCTTGCGACCAAAAATTGATTCAGGAAACAAACCACCGAGCATAATGTCCTTCCCGGGTAATTACGTCTGGTAATCTAGGGCAGACTCCGTACCACGGTCAGTCCTCGTCAGCTCTCGTCCGCCTCATACTGGTCCTTAAGACTCGCAACGACGTTCGGATCGGCAAGCGTCGTCGTATCCCCAAGTGCCCGCCCCTCGGCAATGTCACGCAGCAACCGCCGCATGATCTTGCCCGATCTCGTTTTGGGCAGATCGGCGCTGAAGATGATGTCATCGGGCCGCGCGAGCGCACCGATCTTCTCGGCTACAAACTGACGCAGGTCGTCACGAAGCTCCGAGGTGTGTTTTCTTCCTTCGCGAAGAGTGACGAATGCCGCGATCGCCTGGCCCTTGAGCTCATGCGCCTTGCCGACAACCGCTGCTTCCGCAACATCGGGATGCTCCACGAGAGCCGACTCGACTTCCATCGTTCCAATTCGATGACCGGCAACGTTCAGAACGTCGTCGACGCGACCCAGAATCCAGAAGTATCCATCATCGTCGCGTTTGGCCCCATCGCCCGGGAAATAAAGATCGGGGCGGCCAGGCCATTTTGAGAAATAGGTCTCGACGTACCGCTCGTCATCTCCCCAGATGGTTCGCAGCATCGACGGCCACGGCCTTGTCAGAGCGAGCAGTCCTCCGCCCACAGGAATGACATTGCCTTTGACGTCGAGCAGCTCTGCCGTGAATCCGGGAAGCGTTTTGGTCGCACTGCCCGGTTTCGTTGCCGTCAGTCCGGGCAGCGGCGATATGACGATTGCACCTGTCTCCGTCTGCCACCAGGTGTCGACAATTGGACACCGATTCCCACCGATGTTTTCGCGATACCACATCCACGCTTCAGGATTGATCGGCTCTCCCACCGATCCAAGCAACCGGAGTGTCGACAGGTCGTGTGCCGCCGGATGCTCGTCACCCCATTTCATGAATGCGCGGATTGCAGTCGGTGCCGTGTACAGAATCGTCACACCGTAGCGCTCACAGATTTCCCAGAAGCGATCCCTCTCAGGCCAGTCGGGAGCGCCTTCGTACATGACGCACGTCGCGCCGTTGGCGAGTGGGCCGTACACGAGATAGGAGTGACCGGTGACCCAGCCCACATCGGCAGTGCACCAGAACACGTCATCGTCGCGCAGGTCGAAGACTTCCTTCGTTGTCGTCGTGACGCCGGTGAGATATCCGCCAGTCGTGTGCACGATGCCCTTCGGTTTGCCTGTCGTTCCTGATGTATAGAGGATGTAGAGCACATCCTCCGAATCCATTTCCTCGGGCTCGTACCATCGCGGCTTGTCCTTCATCACGCGATGCCACCAGTGATCGCGCCCTTCCTGCATCTCGGCAAATGCTTCATCGCCGCCCGCACCCGGACGACGCTGCACCACAATCACGTCGGTGATCGATGGAGTTTCCTCGAGCGCCTTGTCTGCATTGCGCTTGAGCGGAATAATGTGCCCTCGGCGATATCCGCCATCGGCAGTTATGAGAAGCTTTGCCTGCGCATCGTTGATTCGATCCCGAAGTGACTCCGGAGAGAAACCTCCGAATACGACTGAATGAATCGCTCCGACACGGGCGCACGCGAGCATTGCGACCACGACTTCGGGAATGAGAGGCATGTAGATCGCCACGCGATCGCCCTTTTGAACCTTGAAATCGCGGAGCACGTTCGCGAAACGGTTCACCTCGGTGTAGAGGTCCCAGTATGTGAGAGTGCGGCGGTCGCCCGGTTCACCCTCCCAGATAAGTGCGGCCTTGTTTCGTCCCGGACCTGCGACGTGACGATCGAGGCAATTCACCGAGATGTTCAGCTTCCCGCCGACAAACCACTTACAGTGCGGGGGCGTCCATTCGAGAACAGTGTCCCATTTTTTCATCCATTGAAGCTTTTCAGCTTCGGCGGCCCAGTAATCCTCCGGGCTTCGTGCGGCCTCGTCGTAGACTTTCTCTGAAGAGATGAAGGCGTTAGCGCGGAATTCCTCGCCTGGCTCGAACTTGCGGTTTTCCTGAAGAAGGACGTCGATGTCAGTCATGATCCTGTCGAGTTGCTGTCAGATTCCAACGTTATCCCGTTTTGCACGCGACGCGCCAGAGTGCGACCTTTCGTGCTCATGCAATCGCCCGCAGCGGCAGTCATATCCGCGGAGAATCTGACACGAAAATTCGGCAGGCGCCGGGCAGTCGATGACGTTACAGTCTCGGTCGGCGCCGGTGAAGCTCTCGTTGTCTTTGGCCCCAACGGCGCAGGGAAAACAACTCTTCTCAGGATTCTCGGCGGCATTCTCCGTCCAACATCCGGAAAAGCGAGAATCGGCGACGTGCTGATGCCCGGCGGCGCTCAGGTTCGCCGGCGGATTGGCATCGTCTCTCACCACAGCCTTCTTTACGATGCGCTCACCGCGCGCGAGAACGTCGAGTTCGCTGCGCGACTTTATCGGGTGCCGAATCCACAGGAGAGCGCGGAACGCGCACTCTCGGCAATGCAGATCATGGATCGAGCCGATACCCGCGTGATCGAGCTGAGCCGCGGCATGAAGCAGCGCGTTTCGGTGGCGCGGGCAATCGTTCATCAGCCGGACGTTGTTCTCGCTGATGAGCCGTTCACCGGGCTCGATGTAATCGGCGCGCGTGCACTTACGAGTCTCCTGTTCGAGGCACGGGGCCGCGGCGCTGCGCTTGTCATCGTCACTCACAACATCGACGAGGGACTCTCGCTTGCGACGCGAGCTGTAGTGATGAATGCGGGAAAGATCGTTTCGAATGATGAACGATCATCGATCGACGGCGCGACGTTCGCCGAGCGATATGCGCGAATGGTGTCGAACGATGCGTGAGATGCTGGCGGATGCATGGGTAATCGCGCGAAAGGATCTGACAATCGAGTTTCGCACGCGAAGCGCATTTTTTTCTGCGGCAGTTTTTTCGCTCCTGGCAATTGTCATTTTCTTCTTTGCATGGGACGCGACCGCAGTCGCCGCAATCGACTTAGCTCCCGGCGTATTGTGGGTGATTTTCGTGTTCTCCGGCCTGCTGGGTATGCACAGGTCTTTCGGGGTCGAAGAGCCGGATCGCGCGATCGACGGATTGATCGCTGCGCCGATTGCACGGGAGTCCATCTTTGTGGGGAAGGCGATCGCGAGCCTGGTATTCATACTGGCGATACAGGCGGTGGCGATTCCCGCGGTCGCACTGTTTTATAACCTCCCGCTTGGCCGGATCGCCGGAGCCATTGCCGCAATTGCGATTCTCGCGGCGATCGGGCTCGTCGCCGTCGGGACTCTTTTCAGTGCGATGGCGGTCAACACGCGCCTGGCCGAGCTCCTTTTGCCGATGCTCGCGCTGCCGTTTTTTGTCCCGATTGTTATACCTGCGGCGCAGGCGACCGCGAAGCTCATGAGCGGCCGACCAGTTGGAGATGCCGTTGCGTGGCTTAAATTGCTTGTTGCATTCGACATCGTCTTCGTTGTCGCGTGCGCACTCGCATATCCCTTCACAATAGAGGAATGAAACCGACACCTCTCACGATCGCTGCAGTGATCGCGGTTGTCGTAACATACGTACGCGCAATCTTCTTCACGCCCGTCGAGGCGCTGCAGGGGCCCGTACAAAAGATTTTCTATCTCCACGCACCTGCTGCGTGGGTTGCGTTCATGGCGTTCGCTCTTGTTGCGATTGTAAGCGGCCTCTATCTGTGGCTGCGAGAGGATCGCCTCGATCGCATCGCTGAATCGTCGGCGGAAGTCGGCGTCGTGTTCACGACCGTGGTTCTCACTACAGGCCCGATCTGGGGCAGGCCTGTCTGGGGAGCATACTGGACATGGGACGCGCGTCTCACGCTCACATTGTTTCTATGGTTCATCTACGTCGCGTATCTCGTCATGCGCGGCGCACTGACGGACCGCGCAATGCGCGCACGTTACAGCGCTGTGCTCGGCATACTTGGCGCCCTGTTGATCCCGTTCATTCACTTGAGCGTGTATCTGTTCAGGACGCTGCATCCGCGACCGATCATCATGAAGCCGAGTGCGCCTTCGCTTCCGGGTGAGATGCTGACGACGCTTCTGCTGGCGTTTGCATCGTTCACGCTGTTGTACGTCGCGCTGCTGCGCGCGCGCTATCGCTACGCGGTCACACGCGACGGCGCAAATCCGGCGGAGGACCATCGTGCCCGATAACAGCTTTTACTATCATCTCGGATACGCAGTCGCGACAGGCATCTATGTTGTTTATGCGGTTGTCCTGGTGATGCGATGGAACCGCGTAAAGGCGAGACTTCCTGGTAACGACGATTGATTTCAGCTGCAGTTCCATTCGAGATAGCAGACCCGGTCAACGCGGCAATTCTCGCCGTATCCGAGGACCGGATATCAGGGTTCAACGAGGAGCCCTTCGCCGAGATAGCGCGCGCATCAGGAATTTCTTTAGAGATTGTGCACGAGCGGTTGCGGGCAATGCTCGAGGCGGGGACAATCAGGCGAATCCGCCAGACGCTGATGGCGACGAACCTTGCGCCTGGTGCACTGGTGGCGTGGAAAATTCCGCAGGACAAGATCGAATCCGCATTCGATTACCTCTCGAAGCAGGATCCGTTTTCCGGTCATGTTGTAATTCGCTCGACTGACGGCGACACTCCTGGCGCCGCGTACCGGCTCTGGACCACGCTCAAGGTTCCGCAGGGCTTTTCCATGCAGAAGCACTGCGAGTGGCTTGCTGCGACGATTGGCGCTGAAGCGTTTCGAATCATGCCGGCGAAAAAACTTTTTGCGCTCGGCGTTGGTCACGTCCGGAGGCGCGGCATGGAGCCCGGCTCGCGAACCGATGAACCCGGCCAGGTCATCGACACGAACATCGTCGAGTTGTCCGATCTCGACTGGAAGGTACTTGCTTCGTTGAAGCGTGAGTTCACGTCTGATGAGATTGTGTCCTCGCCGTGGCGGAGCCGCGCTGTTGAAGCTGGTGTCAGCTACGACGAGTTCATTCGTGTCGCGCGTTCGCTCAACGAGCGGAAGGTGATCGGCAGATTCTCGACGTTTCTCGAGCATGTGAAGCCTTCAGCATCAGGTGCGCGTGTCACGCGCTACAACGCGCTCTTTCACTGGCGTGTACCAGCAGGCCGCGAGATCGAAGCAGGCCGTGAAGTCGGCAGGCACCACATCCTGACGCACGCGTACTGGCGTGAAGGCGGCGATGAGTTCGCAAACGTGAACATCATGGCTGTCGCGCATGGCACTGACAAATCTCTCGTCCTCGCGCATAAGGCAGCGATCGATGAGCATCTCGCGGAGGCGGGAATTCCCGTCTCGTATACGAACGTGTTCTGGGGCGGGCGAAGCGAGATCAAGCCGTCGGAGATCTCGCCTGTTGAGTACGAGCGGTGGTGCGTGAGTGTCGGGATCGATCCTGATTCAATGCGCGGACGCAATCCGGAGAATGCAGCGTGACCACGCGGGGAAAAGTTTTCCTCGTCGGCGCGGGTCCCGGTGATCCGGGACTCATCACC
>DATEDH010000285.1:0-7729 GCA_035281765.1 Gemmatimonadaceae bacterium | reverse complement strand
GAAGAGGATTTCGATGAGCGAGTTGCGAAGCTCAAGTCGGTGCGGGATGCAGCTGCTACTCGATTGAATCTCGATCCTGGCGTTCTATGCTCGCGTGAGCGGCTTGAAGCGATAGCGCGGAAGAAACCGTCGAAGGTGAGTGATCTCGAGGACGTTCAGGGACTTCGACGGTGGCAGATCGCTGAAATGGGCGAGGCGTTCCTGGCTGCATTGTCGTAGCAATCGCTCACGCTTTCCCTCGAAACTTGTCAATCAGCTGACTCACTACCGGTGGAAGCAGGAGATCGTCAGCAATTGCAGCGATCTCTTCCGCCTCTTTCCAGTCTGCTTCGAGCTGGGCGAGCTCTCCATCGATTGCAGCGCGCTCCGTCTCCTCATGCACCAGCATCTCAAACGCAATCTTGAGTGTTGGCGGATAGGCGTAAATCCCGGTGTGGTGCCAGCCCCGCTCTTCGCCGAACCTCAATACCTTGCGGAAATATTTTTCCGGTGATCCTACCGCATCTATATCAGTAACTGCGGCGCTGACGGTGTCGGCGCTTGCACCAGCGAAATTGATTGCCGGAGCCACAAGGTGGGCCATGTGAAGCGCCTGCCACCCGTGATGGTCGAGGAATTTCCCGTCGAGTGCGAATCTGAGACCCCACCCTTGGTCGTGTGGTGACGGTATCATGCGCACATCGACTCCCTCATGTTTCCGCACTTTCCGCCCAAATCCACGGGAAGCGTGATCGACGATAACTTTTCGCGCCGACTGGGTATCACGTGTGCGAGTGAAACCGTTGTAAAGGAGCGGCGTCAGCGATACAAACAGAGATCCTGTACCAGTGAACAGTCCAGCCGGAATTCCAATCAGCAGCGGCAGCAGGATTGAGGCGTATTCCAGCCGCCTTCGACGCACGAAATGACGCGTGTATCGCCATGCCGCAAATTCCGGTCGAAGCGGTTTTCCAATGCGTATGAGGTCGGTGCCTTCACGGATCTTCGCGAGTCCCACCTGATCGGTCGAGGCGCGGATGATCGTCCCGCGAAACAATCGCTCGCACTCTTCGATCGCTTCCCATCGTTCTTCGACGGGCGTCAGGTTCCAGCGGCCGCACTTTGTGCAGACGGCCCACAATCGTCCCTTTTCGGAATCGAATGCGAGCCGCCGTCCTACAGGAAAATTTTCGACCGCATCGTTACGGCCTAGCGACGCATAGCAGAAGACGCAGGTCGAATACACCTAGAAGCCGAGGTAGGCCCTCACGCGTGGCTCCATCTTTTCAGGAGTCCAGAACGGAACCCACACGAGATTCATCTCGACAGACTCCACCCCCGGCAGCGTTTTGATCTCTTTCTCGGCGTCCATCATGATTTCCGGTCCCGATGGGCAACCCGGTGATGTCAGCGTCATGTCCACTTTTACCTTGGCGCCTTTCACCTCGATTCCGTAAACAAGTCCGAGGTCGAGGATGTTGAGATTGAGATCGGGATCCTTCACGCGCCTGAGCGCAAGCTTCACCTGATCCTCACTCACCACGCCTGGTTTGTCGGCGGATTCTTCGCCAGTCGCAACGCTCAGCGGAATGGCGCGGTCTTCAGCAATGGTGTCGTCCAGAATTGTTGGACGCTCGTCGCTCGCAGAATGTGGAGCTACTGAAGAAGTGGCAGTGTCGGGATGATCACTCATCCCTTTAAACTAATGCGCTTTTTTCCTCGACGAAGAGGTCGAGGATTTCTTCGCGGTCGACTTGGACTTTGCAGACGTTCTCGACTTCGCTGAGGACGACTTCGAAGATCTCGCCTTCGAAGATTTTGCGGACGACGTCTTCGACCGCGTGGACTTCGCCTTGGCAGAGTGCGCCTTGGTGGTCTTCGTGGACGCGCAGCGGACGCGGGTTCTCTTGCTCTTCGCGCTGCGTGCGCGCATTGCCTTCGTGCATCGCACCGGCTTTGGCGCGGTCCAACCCACTTCGGCGTCAGCGCGGAATTCCGAAGGCATCGCGAGAACCGGGGTCGGCCCATCCATCACTGCGAGCACTGCGGCGTCCGAAAGATCGGAGCGCACATCGGCAATGATTCGCGCGGGGCGCTGCGCTTTTGCAGCGTGAACGCGATTCGTCAGAAGCACAACGAACATCTCGCGATCGGGATCGATCCAGATCGAAGTGCCCGTGTAGCCGGTGTGACCGTATGCACGCTCAGTGAGATATTTGCCGGAGCCGTAATCACCGTCGGCGGTATCCCACCCAAGTGCCCGATGTCCAGCGGTGCGGCGCGTGAACAGCGACACCGTGGAGTCGGAGATGATCTGGACTCCATCGTATGATCCGCCGTTCAGCATCATCTGCGCAAAGACCGAAAGGTCTGCGGCGGTGCTGAACAATCCTGCATGTCCCGCAATTCCGCCGAGCGCATATGCGTTCTCGTCGTGAACTTCGCCGCGGAGCGGATAGCCGCGCGGAGGCGTCACTTCAGTTGGCGCAATTCGATATCGAAGCGAATCCGACGGGCGATAGAACGTGTCGCGCATGCCGAGCGGAGCGAAAACCCGACGGGTGAGGAACTGGTCGAGACGTTCGCCCGAGACTTCCTCGACAATCATGCCGAGAATATCGGCTCCGAGGTCGGAGTAGATGTAGGATGAGTTCGGCCTGTACTCGAGCGGCGTGGACAGGACCATGTCGCGCGCTTCCTGCGGGCTGCGGGCTTTGCGCCACAGATCGCGTCCGGCGGGGAGGCCTGAGCGATGGGTGAGGAGCTCGCGGACCGTTACCTGATCTTTCAGGCCGCCTGAGAATGCAGGGAGATATCTGAATACCGGCGCATCGAGGTCGATCTTGTTTTCATCGTACAGCACCATGACTGCTGTAGTGGTGCCGATGACTTTGCTGAGGGAGGCGACGTCGTAAATCGTGCGGTCAGGGTCAACAGCTCCGCTGGCCTCGGACCATGAGAGATTGCCGAAGCCTTTCTGCCAAACGGCTGCGCCCTTTCGGCCGACGACTACTGCAGCGCCCGGATATCCTCCGGCTTTGATTCCGCGCCGCACCACTCGATCGATCGATTCGAGGCGTGATGCTGACATACCGACAGCATCAGGTGCCTTGGACGGCAAACCGTCATTACCGTGAGCGAGCGTAAGGGCGGTTACGATGACCTTCAGCAATGTTCCAACTCCTTCTTACTGCTGGTACTGCAACGGGACGGCGATGTTCCGCCGACACTGCCAACCATAGGGGTGACGACTCTTGGTATGAGTGGTCACGAGGAAAGCCATACTAATACGTCATACGACTTTGGCCAGAGAAAATTTCCATCTGGTCAGATGTTTTTTTCGCCTCATCGAGCTCGCATTACTAGAGGCCGTTACGCGTATCCCGTAACGCGCGACTGATCACTCATAAATCGCGCTGTGAACGCACCGGCAACCCTGGAGCGCTCCGGGGTTACTAACTTGAAGACGGGATGCAGACTGATCAGATCACCCTTCAGCGCGCCATGAAAGGCGATGAGGTGGCGATGCGGCAGCTATGGCTGCGGCACTCGCCGCATATCGACGCGGTTGTCCGCCGGTTGTGCGGCGATCACGACGTCGCCGCAGACATCGCGCAGGAGGTCTGGATCCAGATCTTCAAGGCCCTCCCCGGATATCGGGGCGAGTCGCAGTTCGGAACCTGGGCACATCGCATCGCCGTCAATCGCACGCTCAACGCGCTCCGCAAAATCAAGCGGATCGCAAAGCTCGAAACTGACATAGAGGACGACAGCGCGTTCGTCGAAGGGGACAGCGACCGGACGTTCCTCGCGGAGTCGATAGACGAAGCAATGGGACAGCTTTCACCGGGTGCTCGAATGGTTTTCGTGCTGCATGACATCGAAGGCTACACCCACGACGAAATAGGACGAGAGCTCGGCATCACGTCGGGCGGATCGAAATCGCAGCTGTTCAAGGCACGCGCCAAGCTTCGCCGGCTCCTGGCGCACCTGGTGGATGAATCGAGAGCCGGCAATGGATTGTCACATGCCCCTGTCTGAAAACGCATTGGATGAGATGGTCGCTCGCGAGCGCGAGCGCGGTGCGCCCCCACTGACGGACTGGGACTCACTCGCCGTCAGGCTGCGCGCGGAAGGCTTGATTCACGAGCCGGTCATTGCGCGGCTCACATCACGACGGTGGATGCAGATCGCCGCCGGTCTCGCTCTCACCATCGGTGGCGCTGCTGCCGGCCGAATGTCCGCAGGCGCGCCAGTGCTGCCGGTCGAGCAGGCGTCGATGACCGCTCAGCAAAACGAGCAGGCAACGCCGGTCTCGAATACTCAGGTCGCCCAGCCGGCTGCCCAGTTCAAGTCACCCGACGAAGCATGGGAGGCGTTGAACCGCGCAGGAGAAGAGTATCAGCGCGCTTCCCTGTATTTATCGGCAAGCAACACCGATGTGCCGATGCCCGACAACCCGTCGCAGTATCGCACACGACTCGCTGCACTCGACAACGTCATGGCCGAAATCCGTGGTGCGCTGAAGGAAGCGCCGCAGGATCCGGTAATAAATCAGTACTACCTCCAGACCGTTGGAGCACGTGAGGCAACTCTCCGCCAGCTCGGGACGACACTGCGTCCTGAAGGCGTGAGATTGAATCGGTTCTAGGATGCGGGAAATGAAGTTGATATCGAAAAACACAATCGGCCTGGCTGCGATTTTATTGTTGGCGCCGCTGACTCTCCCGGCACAGAACGAATCGCCGAAGGGATGGGTTGGAGTCCTGATCACAACCGGGATTGGCGAAGCGAATTCAGCTGGACGGCTGATATTCCGTGATTATCCGGTGATCGAGTCGATCGACCCCGGATCGCCCGCGGAGAAAGCAGGACTTCGTGCCGGAGACATTCTCATCTCGATCAACTCACAGGACTTCAAGCTGAATCCGATCCCGATGGATGAGCTTCTCGTTCCTGGACGAAAGATCACGTTCCGGTATCGCCGCGATAATTCTGCGAAGGTGTCGAGGATGACCGTTGCCGTTCGACCCGCAGGAACCACTGCGGGCCGCGAGATAGTAATTCGCTCGCTTCCAGACCTGCCGCGCGTTGCGGACAGGCGCGCTACGGAGGATGCGGTCCGCCAGGTGCGCATTCGCGACGGAGGCCTGCTCGCTCCAAGCGTGTCGATTGCTCCACTCGTGTTCGGAAATGGTACCCCGAGCATAGCATTGCTTGGTGCGGAGCTCACGCGGCTCAACGAGGATCTGCGGAACGCGCTCAATGTGCGTGGAGACGGTGTGTTCGTCGTCAATGTCGCGGTTGGATCGCCTGCGGGAGAATCAGGTCTCAAGGGTGGTGACGTCATTGTCGCTGCAGCCAAGCAGCTATTGCAGAACCCCGGTCAGCTCTACCGCCTGATCGAGATGGCAACTGGCAATTCGCTTTCGCTTTCGATCGTCAGGGCGCAGAAGCAGCAGAATCTCGTTCTGCGCTGGTAATCAATCGAGCTTGCGCGAGTCCGGCACGAGCGACGCATGAATCGCGAGTGACGCCATCGCACCATCGGCCGCAGCTGCGATTGCGAGCTGCGGTCCTCCGATGATATCTCCTGCAGCGAAGACGTTCATCACCGATGTGTGATAGTGCTCGTCGACCTCGATCAACCCGCGCTCGTCGCGTTTGCATTTGAGCTGCGCACCGAGGTCGTCGGCGGGATACTGTCCAATCGCGAAGTAGAGGCGGTCGCAGTCGAGCTGCATTCCGCCATCGAGGCTCAGGCACTTGATCGCGCCATCGGTGGATGAAATTCGGGTGATCGGCTCCTCGAGCACCGGAATGTTCAGTGTCTTAAGCTTTTCGAGAAGCTTTTCCGGCATGTCGGCCGGCTCGCCGTTGGTGCAGATGACGATTTTCTCTGTCCATGTCGTGAGGTTGAGCGCCATGCCAACTGCCTTGCGCCCGGTACCCACCACCACTGTCTTGCACCCGCGAGTTTCGTAACCGTCGCAATCGGGACAAACGTGCGCGGTCTCGCCATAACAGTCGCTCAGTCCGGGTATGTCAGGCCAGATGTCCTTGATGCCTATAGCGAGCAACAGCCTGCGCGATTCAATCGTGCGACCGCCATTGAGGTCGAGCACAAATCGCTCGCCATTCATATTGCGAACCTTGCACACTTCATCATCGATGAGCTTCGCGCCGAATCGTTCTGCGTCAGCGCGTCCTTTTGCTCTCAGCTCCGGTGATTTGATTCCCTGCGAGCCAAGGAATCCATTAATGCCGCGGGTTTCCCAATTTCTGGGATCGCCGGAATCGATGAGCGCAACCGAATGGAGATACCTGGCGAGCCACAGTGCAGCGGTGAGCCCTGCAGGTCCCCCGCCTGCAATCGCGACGTCGTAAACATTTTCCCTGAGATTGCCTTTCCCTGTCATGGACGGCGGGAGGTGCAAGAAGAAGTCCGCTGATCACTCGATCAGAAATGCATCGACACGCGCAAAGAATTCCTCGGGCGCCTCCCAGAAAGGCATGTGACCCGCGTGACTGATGATCGAGACACTCGATCCCGGAATCAGCTCGTGTATCGAGCGCGGAACATTCAGGTTCAGAAGATCCTGATCGCCATGAATGATCAACGTCGGGACACGAATTGTGCGAATGCGATCGGTCCAGTCATAACCTTCGCGCCGAAGCCGCGCAGCGACCGATGCTCCGGTCTGACTCTTTGCTCGCGGCGAGGAAAATATCGCGCCGAATTCACGATCGGCGAACCAGGCGGGATACAGCGCCGATGCATACGCTCCATGTGTTGCAATGTCATCGTCGTGTAGCGCCAGCGGATCGAGCTGGGCAAGGACGTCGTGCTTTTCCCCGGCAAGTCGCGACAGCGCAGCTGGGTGGAGCGTCGACAACCATTCACTCGTGGGGCCAACTGCATCGACAAGAACAAGACGATTGACTGCATCCTGATCCATCGATGTCGTGAGCATCGCGATCCCGCCACCCCACGAATGTCCGAGAACATTCCATCGCTCGATGCGCAGTGATTCGCGAATCGCCCGCGCATCGCCGGCATCGTGCTCGATTGCTGCCTTACGCGGACCCGGCGGCTGCTGGGATTTTCCGCGTCCACGCTGGTCGAAGAAAATCAGCTGGCGATTCGATGAAAGCGGTGCGAGCGCCGGCCAGAGGACATCGTGACTGAAATGAAGACCACCGTTGATGCAAAGAAGCGGGAGCTGTCCCTCAACAGGCGGACTCATGAATACAGCGAACTCGAGCCCGCGCGCCTTGACCGTGTGCTCTGTAAGTGGCGGTGATTTTTTCAGGCTTCTTCGAAATGCGAGGAATCGCTCGCGAGCGTAACCGTGAGGATGTGGAGTGTCAGTCACGCTCTTGGAGATCTCTCGCTTCGTCGATGTCGAGTGCTGCTTCCCGCATTGGTATACGCGTCACAGATGTCATCCGTGCAAGTAACTGACGCGCACCCTTGTCTCCGGAGATCTGTTTGAGAAAATCGAGATGCTCGCGGCCGAATAGAACAGGCGCTCCCGCAATATCGTTGTACGATGCTGCGACAATCCGGTGCTTCTCATCGAAAGCTGAAATAAGACGGCCGAGACACGATCCGTCGACGAGCGGTTGATCTCCCAGCGTTATGAGCACTCCATCAATCGTGTCTGCGTCGTCGATTGCACCGATTCCCGCAGCGATAGAACACGAAAGCCCCTTGATCCACGCATCATTGCGCACAATTCGCAGCGAG
>DATEDH010000284.1:0-6254 GCA_035281765.1 Gemmatimonadaceae bacterium | reverse complement strand
CGTAGATCGCGCCGCCGACTCCCGCAGCTGCAACAAGAACTGCGCCGATCACGGCGGACGCATAGCGACGCTTCTTTTTCTCCAGAACTACCGCCTGCGCCGCCATGCTCGGCATGAATGCGGCGCCGCTCAACGAGCTGCCAAACTCTTCGAGCGATTTCCATCTGTCGGCGGGTGATCTCGCCATCGCTTTGGCGATCGCATGCTGCAGCGATGGAGGGACGAACTCGCGGATCTCGTCGAGCGGCGGGGGCGGTGACGCGAATCGCCTCGCCATCACTGATTGTGGAGTTGCACCGACGAACGGCGGGATGCCTGCAACCATTTCGTAGACAACGCAGCCGAGTGAGTAGATGTCGCTGCGTGCATCGAGGTTGTGATCAGCGAGCGCCTGCTCGGGACTCATGTATGCGGGCGTACCTACAGCGACGCCAGTCGATGTAAGGCTGTCTTCCGTCGATGACTCGACAATGGCGCGCGCAACACCAAGATCGAGAACGAAAACGGAATTGCCGGAAAGCAGGATGTTCGCCGGCTTGATATCACGGTGAACGATTCCGCGACTGTGCGCAAAACCGAGCGGCTTTATTACTTCGCCCGTGATCCGTATCACCTCATCGATCGGCAGCTGTTTCTCCCGATCGAGCTTGGCGCGAAGTGACTCCCCCTCTACGTAGGTCATCACGTAGAAGGGAACTGTGTCGATTACACCGGAATCCAGAACTTTCGGTATTTGCGGGTGCTCGAGCTCCGAGGCGAACGCGATTTCCCGGAGGAAGCGCTCGACTACAACGGCGCTGCCAAGCTCGGGCCGCAGAAGCTTGAGAGCAACCAGCTCGTCTGTCTGCGTATCCACACAGAGAAACACGGTCGCCATGCCTCCGCGACCGAGCTCCCGCTCGACGCGATATCGCCCCGCAAATACTTCCTGGCGGGTGCTCTCAGTAGAGACCCCGACATCCCTCGCGGTCAAGCGAGTGCCTCCCGGTATAAGACAAGTTCGCCCCGCGAACCAAGTGGTCCATAGTATGTCTCATACACGAGTTATCGCAACAACAGCAGCACTAATTATTCGATCACAAGCCAGGCGGCGACAATTGCCACGATCACAGCCGCAATTGCACCGGCAATTATGAAGGGATTCCGCCTCGATCTGGTGGTCTCGGGAGCGGCTTGGTCGAGCTGCGGAATCTCCACGACAGGGGTCGCACCCGAGAGCGCAGCGGCGAACGCGTCCGCCGTCTGCCAGCGGTCATCGAGGTTCTTTGCAAGCGACTTCATTACGGCGCCTGACAGATCTTCAGGCACGCCGTCGCGGGCATGCTCCAGTGGAGGCGGCGGTCCCAGGAATCGCCGCGACATGATCGCCTGAGCAGTAGCACCCAGAAAGGGCGGGGTGCCGGTAATCATCTCGTAGATCACGCACCCGAGCGAATAGATGTCGCTCCTGCCGTCGAGGGAGCCTTCGGCAAGGGCCTGTTCGGGGCTCATGTATGCCGGCGTACCGACAACCATTCCCGCCGACGTGAGCGCGTCTTCCGCTGATGCGATGACTGCACGCGCGACACCGAAATCCAGAACGTGGACGTGCTCGGCAGAGATGAGAATGTTCGCCGGTTTGATGTCACGATGGAGAATTCCGCGCGAATGCGCGTATGACATCGCGCGCGCGACCGCAACTGCAATGCGTCTCGTCTCATCCAGATCGATCTGCCGCTCGCGGTCGAGCCGCGCACGCAGCGATTCCCCGTCGATGTAGGTCATCACGTAGTAGGGAACCTTGCCGATGATTCCGGATCCCAGAACTTTGGGGATCTGCGGGTGATCGAGCTCGGAGACAAAAGCGATCTCGCGAAGGAAGCGCTCTTTCACCACTGCGCTGCCGAGCTCCGATCTCAGGATTTTGATAGCGACGCGATCGCCCGATTGTGTATCTGTCGCGAGATACACCGTCGCCATTCCTCCTCGCCCTATGTCGCGCTCGATCCTGTACCGGTCGTCGATAACGTCCGGTACGGCGCTCGCGGCAGGCTTCCCGGTTCCCGGCGTTCGCGTCTCCACTGCTCACATAGTACCTCTCCCGTCTTGCCACCCGCAATGCAGGAGGGCACCTTGACGGTCGATCGTTGTCCCGCACAGGAGGAAATCGATACCGAAGCAACAGCCAGCTCGACGCGACCACTTCGACGCGGATTACTACAGGAAGTACTATCACAACCCTGTCACTTCCGTCGTTACGCCCGCAATGCAGCGGCACGAAGTCGCATTCGTCATCGCGTTCTGCAGACATATCGAGCTGGAGGTAAAGCGATTTACCGATGCCGGCGCCGGAACCGGGTGGTGGGCGAGGGAGTTTGCGCGGCGATATCCCTCGTGCCTCCACATCGAGACGTTCGACGCCAGTGAAGCAGCGTGCCGGCTATATGGACATCGTCACACCGAGCTTCAAAGACTGGGCGGACGTGAAGCCGACCTCGTTGTCTGCCGGGATGTGCTCCGGTATCTGAATGACGCCGATGCCGCAAAGGGAATTCGTCGTCTGGCGCGCAAGTGCAGGGGAGTGCTCTATCTGCACGCGATCACAAGCGACGACGACATCGACGAAGAAGCAAGCGACATGGCCGGATTCTTCAGGCCCGTATCATGGTACCGGAAACGGCTGCGCGACGCAGGGTTCAGGGATTGTGGAATGGGATTGTTCGTATCCCACAAGCTGAAAAGTTTTTTTCCGTTCGCGATCGAATCGCGCTAGCGTTTCCGGAATGCCTTCTCGTACTCCATGAGGTTCATCCTCTCGAGTATGCGATCGAATCGCGGATTCGAGCGAAGTGGATCGAAGAGCCGGTCGGCTATGGGAGAAATTGACGTCAGGAGCGTGATGTCATGCTCATTGACGGCTGCCTCGAGCGAGCTCAGCGCCTTGTCATACTCCTGAGTTCCCAGATATGCCGACGCGAGTGCGGCCCCGGTCTTTCCCTGTGACTTCTGTCTCTGCTCGAGCTCGCTGATTATTCTCCGCGCGTCATCCATGCGCCCGGTGCGTGCGTAGGCGTTCGCCAGAAGGCCTTTTCTCAGCGCGACTTCCGGATCGAGTCGTGCGGCGGTCTCGAGCTCGGGCACGGCCTGCGCAGGCTTGTCCGTTGCGAGATACACGTCGCCGAGCATGAAATGATGCAGCCCAAGCTGCGGATTCAGTTGAATTCCCTTCTTGAGCTCGGCCTCGGCATCAGAGTAGCGCCTTGCGGCATACAGCGCGTAGCCTACCGCCGACGCGTTGATCGGAGCGAGCTGATCGATTGCGATCGCCGCGCGAATTTGCGCAATCGCCGAGTCCAGCCGCCCTGTGTGGAACAGCAGCTCTCCATACCATTGGTGCGCAGTGCGATTCTGTGGATCGAGCGCGAGTGCCCGTCGATATGCGGAATCCGCCTTCTGGAAGTTCCAGTCGTGAAGCTCCGCAAGTCCGAGCGCTGTGTATGCGTCGGCAAGCGTCGGATCGATCGACAGTGCTTTCGTTGCTGCGGCACGCGTGCGCTGCGATGCGTCGGGCGGACCGGTGTCGGTGTACTCCGGGAGCAGAGCCCATGCAGTCGCGCTTGCCGCATAAGCTCGAGCGAAGTTCGGGTCGCGCACGATCGCAGAATCGAAGTACTGAATTGCGTTCCGGAGATTGCTCGCGCCACGCGCATTCAGGAAGAAATTGCCCCGAACGAAATGATCCCACGCGGTAATGTTCTCGGTGCCGCGCGATTCCTTTGCAAACGTTCCAGCGCGGGTTCCGAGCTTGAGCTTGAGCGCTTCGGCGATCGATTTCGCGATTTCATCCTGGACAGTGAAGACATCCTGCGCATTGCTCTCGTACGTATTGGACCAGAGCGCGAGACCATCTGCGGCATTCGTGAGCTGCGCTGATACTCGAAGACGATTGCCATCCCGGCGCACCGTTCCCTCCAGGAACGTCTTCACGTTCAGAATCTTGCGGATATCCTCGATAGTGGGACTCTTCCCCTTGAACGAATACGCCGACGTTCTCGATGCAACGCGCAAACCGGGAAGCTTGCTCAATGCGTTGGCGAGCTCGTCGGTCATTCCATCGCTGAAGTATTCGTCCTTCCTGTCACCGCCAACGTTCACGAGAGGGAGGACCGCAACCGAATTGAATTCATCTGCACTTGCTGTTCGGCTGCGTGAGCTCGCAACCGCAAGCCACGTAACTGCAATCACTGCAACTGCAGCTGCAGCGCCGATGATCCACCGGGGGAGCGATTTCCTGTCCTTCTGAGCGACCGAAGGGCGTGCGCCTGTTGCCAGCGTCGGTCCGCTCGCCGTGCTTGCGCCTGCAGCATCGAATACTCCGACGAGATCTGATGCGGACTGCGGCCGGTCCCCGGGCTTCTTCTCGATGCACGCCATCACTATTGCGGCAACCTCCGGCGGAATGCCTTCGCGCTTCGTCTCGATTGGATCCGGGGGTTGCACCACATGCGCAGCGAGCGTCGCCTGCGCCGATTTGCCCTTGAATGGCGGCGCGCCGGTCAGGACTTCGTATGCAAGAATTCCGAACGCATAGATGTCGGCGCGATGATCGATCTCCGGGTCGGCAAGCGCCTGCTCAGGCGCCATGTACGCCGGCGTGCCGAGCGCTACGCCGCCACTCGTCAATCGGGCATCGCCGTCGGCTTCGGTCGCCGCACTGAGCGCGCGCGCAACGCCAAAGTCGGCAACGAGCGCGAACTCATCCGACAGCAGAACGTTGTCCGGTTTTATGTCGCGATGGACGACGCCGTTCCTGTGCGCGTAGGCAATCGCAGACGCAACCTGTCGCAGGATGCGAATTCCTTCCTTGATCGGCAGCGCGCCGTCGCGATCGATCTTCCGGCGGAGCGATTCGCCATCGATGTACGGCATCGTGTAGTACAGGATGCCGTTGAGCTCACCTGATTGCAGCAGCGGAACGATGTGAGGATGAGATAGTCGCGCCGCGAGCTGGATCTCGAGACGGAACCGCTCGGTCTTCACTTCTGCGGCAACTTCGCGCGACAGAACCTTCACTGCGACGCGTCGTCCCAGCTTCTTGTCCTGCGCGACGAAAACGCGGCTCATCGCGCCGCCGAGCAGCTCACGCTCGAACGTGTAGGAGTCGCCCAGTGACTGCGTCAGCGATTCAACGAGATCGCTCAAAGGCTATTCGACTGGAATGAAGCGGTAGGTGTGGTCACCGGTGGGAAACCGCGAGTCAGTGAACCGGATCGTGAAGATACGCTCCTGGCCGGGGGTGAGCCTGCATGATGGAACCTGCACCACTGTGAGAGGTCCTTCAGCGAGACCAACGGCGAATCCGCATGCATGACCCCAGTTATTGCCCTGCAGTCTTCCGCTTCCAACCGTTGCGGGCTTCCCCGCCGCGGACGTGAATGGAGCCGGTATGACGACTCCGTCGACGGAATACAGCATGAGCGTCACCGCCGCTGCGGGGCCTTCATCGCTGCAGCCGGTGACAAGTGAAAGCAGTAAAGCGCCTGTGACCGCATGGGCACGGGTTAGCATGGCGACAAGCTAATGCGCGGAATGCCCGCGCGCACGAGATTATGAGCGAGGCTGGCGGGCTCGCGCGCCCTTACGTCTTTCAGTAACAGTGCGTTCGTGACGGCGGCGCTCGCCTGCCGTATCGATGAGCGCAAGAACTGCCTCGATCAGACCATAAGCCGCGAGCCCGAAGAAAGTGAGCGCCGCGACGCCAATCAGCACCTCGACCCAGACGCCGTATTCGTTGCGGAGAACGACTATCGTCGCGAGAGTCGCTCCGATTGCGCCGATTACCCCCAGGAGCAATGACGTTCTGAGGGAGGGACCACGCGCCGGAGCGACGGGAGTGCCGCCTGCCGGGGTTTCGGTGGTCATTGTCGGGTTTGCCATCCTTCCTTGACTTGCTGTAAATGAATCGCGCTCGTGGGCGATGGACAATCCCTTCATTCTTTGTGCCGCTGGGACCGGTGCGCTCATTCCTGCGTCATCGTACGTATGTGCCGAGCACCGCCATTGGCGATATTCAGGCCGGAGACTCTATTCAACTCGATCGATGACTGATGATGATCGCCTGACTCTCGAAGAACGGCTGGCGCGAGTGGAGCGCCAGGTCGCGGAGATCGCGGCGGCAATGGGCGGCCCCGTGCCCCGGAGGGGTCCTGCGGCTGCGGACCGTTCGGCGCACGCCAGGCGCACATCACGATTTGAGAGTTTCTTCGCTTCGCGCA
>DATEDH010000283.1:0-8474 GCA_035281765.1 Gemmatimonadaceae bacterium | reverse complement strand
CTCGCTAACGGTGAAACAAGGAAGTTCGACAAGCTTCTCATCGCGACAGGTGCTGAGCCGGTAAAACTTCCGGGCAATGATCTGCCTCACGTTCACTACCTGCGCACTCTCGCCGATTCGCGAGCCATTATCGCTGCTGCCGATAAGGCGAAGAGTGCAGTAGTAATCGGCGCGAGCTTCATCGGGCTCGAGGTTGCAGCGTCTCTTCGCACTCGCGGCCTGTCCGTTGATGTTGTCGCCCCGGAAAAACTTCCGCTCGAGCGCGTGCTCGGTCCGCAGCTTGGCGCGTTCATACAGAAGCGCCATGAGGAGGAGGGAGTTCGTTTTCACCTCGGCCGCACGTCGAAGACCATCGATGCGAGCGGTGTGACACTGGACGATGGATCAGTGCTCAAGGGGGACATTGTCGTGATCGGCGTCGGTGTGCGCCCGTTGACGGCAATTGCCGAGAAAGCGGGGCTCGCAATCGAGAAGGGAGTTGTAGTCAACGAATATCTCGAGACATCATCGCCGGGAATCTTTGCTGCTGGGGACATTGCGCGTTATCCCGATCCACGGAGTGGCGAGAACGTGCGCATCGAGCACTGGGTTGTTGCAGAGCGTCAGGGACAAACAGCTGCACGCAACATGCTCGGCAAGCAGGAGAAATTCGACACGGTTCCTTTTTTCTGGAGCAATCACTACACGACGCCGATCACCTACGTCGGTCATGCAGAGAAGTGGGATGAGATTCTGGTCGATGGAAGTCTGGAGGAGGGCGAAGCGCTCATAGGGTATCGATCGAGCGGAAAAATTCTCGCAGTCGCTGCAACTGGCCGGGAGAAACAGAGTCTCGAGGCAGAGGCGGCGATGGAGCGTTTCGATTGGAACGCGCTGGACAAACTGTTTGAGGGAAGCACGACATCATGACTACTGCATTGCGTCAGAATGAAGTGATCGACATCTCGGAGCGTTCAGAGCACGAGCGAATTGTGCGCAGGCAGCTCGAGCTCATCGGTGAGGATCCTGATCGTGAAGGATTGCTCAAGACTCCGTCGCGTGTCGCAGCGTCGATGGAGTGGCTGACGCAGGGCTACAGCATGAGCGTCGAGGATGTCGTCGGAGATGCGCTGTTCGACGAGACGCATGAGAACATGGTGATGGTGCGCGACATCGAGCTGTATTCGATGTGCGAGCATCACATGCTTCCCTTTTATGGAAAGGCGCACATCGCCTATATCCCGAATGGCAGGATTGTCGGTCTTTCCAAGCTTCCTCGCATTGTCGATGTGTTCGCGCGACGACTTCAGGTTCAGGAGAGGCTCACTGAGCAGATTGCCGAAGCGATCTGCGAAGTGCTCGAGCCGCGCGGGGTTGGCGTCGTCGTCGAGGCCTATCATCTGTGCATGATGATGCGAGGCGTACAGAAGCAGAACTCCCGCACCCTTACATCAGCGCTTCGCGGTGTCTTTCGCGATGATCAGCGAACGCGCGATGAATTCCTGCGGCTCGCTCACTTCGGCTGAAGCTCACTGAGCTGCGGGCTGTCCTCCCGGGTTCCACTTCGGGGCAGGACCGTCAGCAAGCAGTCGCGCCGCCTGATATGCGGAGCGCGCGATCTCCGTCAGGTGTGTGAAGTCGATGCGCGAGATTTCGTCGGTCGGCGCATGATAATCTTGATGAAGGTTGAAGCTCGACAGCGTGTGTGCAGGAATGCCTTTCAGTGCGAAGACGATGTTGTCGCTCCGCTCGAAGAATTTGTACTGCGGGTAAGGGTCGGGGACGATCGGTATGCCGGCGCTCCTGAGCATGCTGCCCATGGTAGAACGATCATATCCGGTCATCCACAGCTTTCCACGTCCTCCAGCGAGCGAGTCGGGACGGCCTGCCATCTCGACTTCCATTTCGGCGACCATGCTCGACAGCGGAAATGCAGGGTGTTCGACGTACCACCGGCTTCCGAGAATTCCTTCTTCCTCGCCTGTCGTGAGCATGAACAGGATCGTGCGCTTTGGGGGCGATGATTTGGAGAACGCATGCGCGATCGCAAGAACGGTCGCGACGCCGGACGCGTCGTCATCAGCTCCGTTGTAGATCGAGTCACCGTTCACCGGCTTGCCGATTCCAACTGCATCATAGTGGGCGGCGAATGCCACGACCTCGTTCTTGAGGGTGGGATCACTTCCCGGCATCACTGCGATGACATTGTATCCGATGACGCGCGCAGTATCAGGAACAGTCGCGAGCGCTCCGATGCTGTCGAGCAGCTTCAACGTCCTGCCGCGGCGAGTGGAGATGATGCTCTCGAATGGCACTTTCTGCATGTACGTGCCGCTGTCACCTGCCGGCTTGAGTCCAAGCTTCTTCAGCTCATCGGCAAGGAATGCTGCGCTCTTGTTTGCTCCCGGCGATCCTGTGTAGCGGCCACCCATTGAATCATGAGCGAGTGTGGTGAGCACTCGCCTGATGTCCGGTTCAGTGATGAGATCGTTGACGTTAACCTGCGGGGCAGGCGGTAACGACTGGGAAACCTGAGGAGTCGTTGCGCATGCCGATATTGCGGCGAGTCCCAGGATGGCGAGTAGTTGTTTCATATGTGTAAAACTAAAGGAAACCCGGCAGGTCCGTTTGCAGCGTACGCCTGAAACAACGACGCGAGACACGAGACGCGAGTCGCGAGATAGAATTACTCGCGACTCGCGTCTCGTGTCTCGCGTCTTTTTTTTGCTGTTAACTACGGGCCAAACTAACGAACCGTATCCGACGCCCGATCCTGGAGATTCTCGCTCGAGTTCTGAATCCGGTTCACCGCTTCTCGAGCGGTGACAGAAGCGCTGCGACTGCTATATGCCTCCTCGGCAAACGGGCGAACCGCCCCCCAGTCGCCGTGCTTTGCGCGCAGGTCGTTGGTCCATCCGCGCTGGAGATCCATCTCGATATCCTCGAAGCTCTTCCCCGAATAGTCGGGATTCTCGCTCGCGAGATGACCGATCTGATATGCCGGCCTCACATCTTCGTATGAGCGGTCAACGAGCCGGTCGGCTCGTGCTTCATACGCCTGCCGGTAATTGTTGTCATCGTGCTCATTGAACTTTGCAGCTGCGTCGGCAACCTGCTTGCCTGCCCACCAGCCGCCAACCGCACCGGCAATCCCGCCGATGATGGTTCCGACCGGTCCAGCGGGCGATCCAACTGCTGCGCCAGTCAGTGCGCCGGAAACTCCACCCACTGCCTCACCGACTTTTTCACCCGTGGTCGAACTGTGCTCATGGCGAAATGCATCGCCGCCCTGTGTGCTGGACATGGTACCTCCTGGAATCAATTTCGCGGGTGTTACTTATGGCGGGACAATCGGGCAATTTTGGGACCATGCGCCGGACTGACATTGACTGAAAAAAAACCGCGCATTCATCTTGGCACCCAGGGTTGGAATTACGACGCCTGGGTCGGGCCCTTTTTCCCCATCAACACCCGGCCCGCCGATTTTCTCAGTGTGTACTCGCGCGCGTTCGGATCAATCGAGGTCGACTCGACATTCTATGGAGTTCCTGCGCCTGCAACGTTTCAAAGCTGGTATGACAAGACTCCCGACGATTTTGTCTTTGCGCTCAAGCTTCCACAGGAGATAACGCACGAGCAGCGGCTTCGCGATTCGCTGGGAATCGGTGAGCAATTCTACGAGAGAGCGCGTGAGCTCAAGCAGAAACTCGGCCCCATCCTCGTGCAGCTCGGTCCGGACTTCGAGCCCAATGAGCTGCCTGCACTCGTTGAATTCATCGGAAAAATTCCCAGCGATCTCAGGTTCTCGATCGAGTTCAGGCACCGCGGGTGGATCACCGAGGGTGTCGTTGCACTTCTTCGCGATCGCAATGTCGGGCTCACGCTTGTCGATGGCCGCTGGGTTCCGCGAAAGATCATGCTCGCGCTCGCGCGGCGTCCCACAGCGGATTTTGCCTACATCAGGTGGATGGGACCCAATCGCAATCTGGTTGACTTCTCGAGAGTGCAGGTCGACCGCTCGCGCGAGATCGACGCATGGATCGAAGCGATAACGTCGATGCCGTCGTCAGTGACCGACGTCTACGGATATGTCGCGAATCATTTCAGCGGTCACAGTCCTGCAACGGCCCGCGAGCTTCAATATCGAATGGGCCAGCGACCGGTGGATCCGGCAACGCTTGGCGAGCAGTTGTCGCTCTTCGGATAAAACTTGGCGCGCTGCATTCATCATAGATTCATAGAGTGAAAAAGCGTGATGTCGCCTTCGCGATCCTCGGTGCTGTCTTTGCAATCGTGTGCATCCGACTCGGCTTCTGGCAGCTGAGCCGGTTATCAGAGCGGCGAGCCTTCAACAGAAGCCTCACGGCGAGAGCCGATACCAAACCAATTCCCCTAAACGTTCTGCCGAAGGATTCGGGCGCACGACATTTCGTGCGGGTTGACCTTGCAGGGAATTACGATTTCGCGAACGAGATCACGGTGATAAACCGCACACGCAACGGATCTCCCGGCGTGAACATCATCACGCCGCTGCGAGTCGGCGGAACCGACACTGCGGTTCTCGTAAACCGTGGCTGGGTATATGCGCCTGATGGAATGACTGTTGATCTGTCCCGGTGGCGCGAGCCGGAGAACCTGAATGGCGAAGGCTATGTCGAGAATTTCAGGACGGGAACGGGCGAGCCTCGATCCAGAACTCACCCGAGAGCGTACCGATGGCTCGACAGCAGTGTATCTAAGGTATTCCCCTATGCCGTACGACCGTACTTCGTTGTACTCATGGGGGACAGCGGGAAAACACCGGCGAACGTTCCACCGCGAGTCCCTGTTCCGCCGCTCGACGAGGGCTCGCACAAGAGCTACGCAATTCAATGGTTTTCATTCGCAGCGATTTCCATCTTCGGTACGATCCTCTACCTGAGGCGCAAAAATGACGCACGCCCTGGCTAGTGAGAAAGAAGCACGCGACGTTGCCGAGCAGGCTAGGGAAACTGAGTGGGAACACCCGAGCTTTGCACGCGAGCTCTTCCTCGGCCGATTCCGCCCCGAGCTCATTTACCCGCATCCACCACCTGATCCTGTAGAAGAAGCCCGGGCAAAGCCGTTTCTCGACAAGCTCAAGGCATTCATGGACAAGGTCGATTCAGAGGAGATCGACCGCACAGGTGAAGTTCCCGAGTCGCTGGTGCAGGAGCTGCGCGACATGGGAGCATTCGGCATCAAGATCCCGAAGGAATACGGCGGACTCGGTCTCTCACAGATGAGCTACATCCGCGCAATGGAGCTCGTTACGTCGAAGGACGGATCGCTCGTCGCGTTGTTGTCTGCCAGTCAGTCAATCGGAGTTCCGCAGCCGCTCAAGTTGTTCGGGACCGAAGACCAGAAAAAGAAATTCTTCCCACGCCTTGCAAAGGGTGCGATATCCGCGTTCGCACTGACTGAAGTGGACGCGGGATCGGACCCCGCGAACATGCAGACGACCGCGACACCGACTGACGACGGTGAGCATTTCATTCTCAACGGCGAAAAGCTGTGGACGACGAATGGAACTCGAGCCGAGCTCTTCGTCGTGATGGCGCGCACGCCCGACGCAGAAAAAAACGGAAAAAAGATAAAGCAGATCACGGCGTTCATTGTCGATGCAAGCATGCCCGGTGTCGAAGCCGTTCACCGGCTTCGTTTCATGGGGCTCAAAGCGATCGAGAACGGAGTGATCCGCTTCACCAACGTGAAAGTTCCGCGCGAGAATATTCTCTGGGGAGAAGGTAAGGGACTGAAGCTCGCTCTCGTCACGTTGAACACGGGGCGTCTTACACTTCCGGCCGGTTGCGCGGGCGCCGCCAAGCAGATGCTGCGCATTGCCCGAAACTGGGCGAATGAGCGCGTGCAATGGGGCCAGCCAATCGGAAAGCACGAGGCCGTTGCGCAGAAGATCGCGAAGATGGCTGCGAACACTTTCGCCATGGAAGCTGTCGCCGAGATGGCGACTGCTTTGTATGAAAAGGGCAATTACGATATCCGGCTCGAGGCAGCGATTGCCAAGATGTACAACTCGGAGCACGGATGGAGAATCATCGACGATACGCTGCAGATTTGCGGCGGACGTGGATACGAGATGGCAGAGTCGCTTGCGCGTCGCGGCGAGCAGCCGATCGCTGTCGAGCGGGCGATGCGGGACTATCGCATCAATCTCATCTTCGAGGGATCGTCGGAGATCATGCGGCTGTTTATCGCGCGCGAGGCGGTCGATCATCACTTCCGCATGGCGTTCGACATCGTGAAGCCGGAGTCGACGATGAAGGAGCGGCTCAGTGCGATGGCCAGGTCGACCCCGTTTTATGTCACGTGGTATCCATCGCGATGGGTGAACTCGGGCCGGCTCCGCACATTCGGCGAATTCGGGAAGCTCGCGAAGCACATGCGGTACATCGAGCGCAATACACGGCACCTTGGGCGCTCGATCTTTCACGCGATGGTGCGGTACGGTCCGAAGCTCGAGAGAAAGCAGGCCGTTCTGTTCCGCGCGGTAGATATCGGGTCTGAGCTCTTCGCGATGTCGGCGGCCTGCTCGCGCGCAATGATGCTGGCGGAGCGCGGGCAGAAGGAAGCGATTGCCCTCGCGGATACTTTTTGTCGCGAAGCGCAGCTTCGCATCGACGATTTGTTCAGGAATTTCTACGGGCCGAACGACGACAACATGTACAGGCTCGCAATGTCGGTGCTGCGCGGCGAGCACGAGTGGCTCGAGCAGGGAATTGCGCGTGGCGATACGGAGATGGGAGAACGGGGGGAGCACGTCCCCTCGCGGGATCATTCGCGAGAGGACGTTACGCGTGCGACGGGCAGAGAGGAGCTTGCAGCGATAAGCTGAGCTCAGGCGTCGGAGTCGAGAGCCTTCATCTCGGCTTCCACTGCTTTCGTTTTCTGATTGATCTCAGCGGCGTGCTCCTTGTACCACTTGATGTTCTCTGGATTCGCTTTCATCTCGCGGATGAGCGAATCCTGATTGTCATTCGGGCGCATCTGTGCAACGCTTGCAGCCATTGCGGTCTGCATCATCGAAAGCGTGATCATGACGTATTCGCGCGGCGAAAGTCCGGCGGCGCGAATTGCATCGACCATTACCGGCTCTTTCTCGATCTTCGCCGCCATGTCGTCGAGACTCGCATTGGCGTCGCTCGCTTCACCCCGATCCTTGAGTGCCTGGCGTTCGGCGGGTGTCATGCTCTGAAGCTTCGCTGCAAGATTGCGCTGTGACTGGATGTACTTGTCGATCTTGTCCATCGACAACTTGTATTTCGAAATGTCGCTCAGGTCTTCATTTGCCTGCGCAGTTGTAGGTGGTGCACTCGCAGGCGGCGAGTCAGCTGCGGCAGAGGATGCGTCACTCTTGCTGCATCCCGCGAGCACTGCGGCAGCGAAAAGAATCGCGCATGCGGACGAGCGAATATCAAACACCATCGATGCACCTCGAACGTTGAGAAGGGAAAGCGGAAGCGATGAAGTCGTGAAAATCAAGCAAGTTTGACCACAATGTGCGACATCAGAGCACATCTGTGACTAAGCGATCTTCCAAACGATGATCTACAAATACTTTGGGCATCTGTCGGAATTTGTGGCCTGACGTTTGCCTACAATAGTTTGCGTTAACAGCCTCCGACGATAATAGCACCCCGGCCGTGAGACCGGTCCGCAAAGCCGAAGGATCTCGAAGCATGAGATAGCCTGGCCGCCGATGGATGGTGCGTCGCCGGCACGAATGCCGGCAACTAACCTGGCGATCACGGAGCGATCGTATGAAATCCCCTCTAACGCTGTCAATTGCAGCGCTCGCGATACTGGCATGCAGTGACAGTACATCTCCCACATCCAACCTTTCTTCAACCGACGCGAAGCAGACCGATCCGCCGTTCACGGTATCGGGCAGTCTCACCAACAACCTGTACACGTTCGATGATGGAACCTTTGGCTCAGCCGACGGAGGATCCTTCACGGTGGAGAGTTCTGCGGGTGGATTCGGGGCAGCAGCACCAAGCCTTGGCTCGGTATTCAACAACGCGTCGAACAAGTTCATCGGAAGACTCGATAATCATCGTGTGAACCTTATCGTTCCCAATGGCGGGTCGAGGTACGACATCAGCTTCGACCTGTACATCATCGGGTCGTGGGATGGAAACGGAAAACAGAGCGGGAAGCAGTACGGAGTCGATATCTGGCAGGCCGGCGTTGCATGCTCGCCGGATGGACCGCTTGCGCAGACCTTGATTCGGACCACGTTCTCGAATCAGAAGACTGTACAGCAGTCGTTCCCGCATAACTACGGCGAGGGCGGTGGAAGCAACAAGGCGGGCGATGGCGCATTCGCGACCGACGCGCTCGGCTATAAGAATGATCCTACCTCCAATACGCCGCAGTTCCAGAGTTTCGGCGATACGTGGTACAAGCTGCATTTCACGGGTGTGAATCCGTGCGGTGCAGGTGCTCCCCTGTACCTT
>DATEDH010000282.1:0-2300 GCA_035281765.1 Gemmatimonadaceae bacterium | reverse complement strand
AACGCCACCATTCTCGCCGAGCGGTTTGCGCTCTCGTCGGAGTCGGTCTTGCCGCTGCGCATCACGAGCAGCAGCAACGCACCGATCACCGGAATGATCAGCAGCGCCGGCAGCACCCAGTTGTTGTATCCAAGCGAAGTGAGAAAAGCTTCCATTGCGATTCTAGCGTAAGGTGACGGCGCCAAGCACCGCGATCACACCCATCACCAGAACCCAGGCGTATGTGCCCGCAGTTCCGGTCTGCAGTTTCGAGCCGACCCAGCCGAAAGCGCGCGCAATCGCGGCGCTGCCGTTGACGAACAATCCATCGATCAACCCTGCGTCGATTCCGCGCCATAAAACGTTGCGCGAGACCTGCACGGTCGGGTTCACTACTACGCGGTCGTAAGCTTCGTCGACGTAATACTTGTGCTCGAGAACCTTCCCGAAGCCCTGCTCTTCCGGTGACTGCGCCTTGGGCACGAGCCGCTCCGGCTTGAGCCGGAATGCAGCGAAAGCGATTCCAGCGATTGCCACCGCGACAGCCAATCCAATAAGTGCTGCCTCCGTGCTCGCTGCTGCCGCTGCCTCTATCTCGCCGCCGGCAACGACTCGTTCCGATGCGCCAACGACCGGGTCAAGCCAATGCTCGAGCACGCCAACAGGCCCGATCGCGATGAGATGCGGAAGGTTGAGCCATCCGCCGAACGCGCTCAGTATGCCGAGTATCACGAGCGGTCCGGTCATTACCCACGGAGCTTCACGAAGATGAGATCGTTCCGCCTCTCCAGTCCTGTTGGGACCATGGAACGTGTAGATCATCATCCGCGTCATGTAGATCGCCGTGAGGAACGCTGCTACCACCCCGAGGAGATACACGAGATAAAGAATCGTGCTGCCCGGGATTCCAAGCAGAGCTGACTCAGCGAGCGTCGAATGTCTGGCGTGCTCGAATGCAGAGCCGAGAATTTCATCCTTCGAGAAGAATCCCGAAAAGATCGGAATGCCGGCGATTGCAAGAGTGGCAATCCACATGAGAGCCCACGTGTACGGCATGTACTTCTTCATGCCGCCCATGTTCCGCATGTCCTGCGCGTCATCATGGTTGTGAGTCGCATGATACGCTGCGTGCATCGCGTAGATCACCGACCCCGATCCAAGGAACAGGAGCGCCTTGAAGAACGCATGCGTGACGAGGTGGAACACGCCTGCGGTATAAGCGCCTACTCCGACGCCGATGAACATGTAACCGAGCTGTGAGACCGTCGAATACGCGAGGACTTTCTTGATATCCCACTGCTTGAGGCCGATCGTTGCCGCGAAGATCGCTGTAACGCCTCCGACAAGGGCAACTACGAGACTGGCAACCGGCGCATGCGAGAACAGCACAGCACTTCGCGCGACGAGATACACGCCGGCGGTGACCATCGTCGCCGCATGGATGAGTGCGGACACTGGTGTCGGTCCGGCCATCGCGTCAGGGAGCCAGACATACAGCGGAATCTGCGCGCTCTTGCCGGCGCAGCCAAGGAACATGAAGAGGCAGATCGCGGTCAGCACTGCGGCGCCAATCGGGAGCCCGGCGGCAGCCGTGTTGACCGTCGCGAAATCGAGAGCGCCGAAATTCGCGAACATCATGAACATCGCGACGAGAAATCCGAAGTCGCCGATCCTGTTCGCGATGAAAGCTTTCTTGCCAGCGTCCGAGTTCGCCTTGTCGGAGAACCAGAAGCCGATCAGGAGATATGAACAGAGTCCTACGCCTTCCCACCCGACGAACAGCACCGGATAGCTCGCGCCAAGCACGAGCACGAGCATGAAGAAGACGAAAAGATTCAGATACGCGAAGTACCTCGGATATCCGGGATCTTCGCGCATGTATCCGACGCTGAAGATGTGAATCAGGGTGCCGACGCCAGTGATGACGAGCACCATCACCATCGAGAGCTGGTCGAGCTGTATTGCTGCGTCGATGTGAAGATTGCCCGCGGGCATCCAGCTGAAGTAGCGCTGTATGAACGGCGCCTCCGGATGCACTGCGCGCATCTCCGAGAAGATCATCCACGCGAGAACGAACGAGATCGCAAGCACGAGCGGTCCGATGATGCTCACGATGCCTGCGTAGCGATGCGGCTTCACCGCATGATGGTCGTCTCCGTGCGCTCCGTGTCCTCCGTGCTCTGCGTCCTCTGTCAGCGGAGCCTCTGTGCCCTCCCCGTGCGAAGCATCGGACGGATTTTTTGGCCCCTTACGGTAAACACTGAAGAGGGATATTCCCCCGTTGATCAGGAATCCAACCAATGGCAAAATCGGCAGCAGCC
>DATEDH010000281.1:0-4330 GCA_035281765.1 Gemmatimonadaceae bacterium | reverse complement strand
CTATCCTACCGATCCTTCGAGCGTGATGCCGAGTAACTGCTGAGCCTCGACCGCGAACTCCATCGGCAATTCCTGAAATACTTCTCTACAGAATCCGGACACGATCATGCTTACTGCCTGCTCGGCAGAAAGTCCCCTCTGCTTGCAGTAGAAGATCTGATCCTCTCCGATCTTCGACGTCGATGCCTCATGCTCGAGAGTCGCAGTGTTGTTCTGGACCTCGATATATGGAAACGTGTGCGCGCCGCACTCGTTCCCGATGAGCATCGAATCGCACTGAGTGTAGTTTCGCGCTCCGCTCGCGCGGGGAAGAATCTTGACCTGGCCGCGATACGAGTTATTCCCGCGTCCGGCTGAGATTCCCTTCGAGACGATGTTCGACTTCGTGTTCTTGCCGATGTGAATCATCTTCGTTCCGGTGTCAGCCTGCTGACGACCGTTCACGACTGCGACCGAGTAAAACTCTCCGTGCGAGTTGTCGCCCTGGAGAATGACCGACGGATACTTCCACGTGATCGCTGATCCAGTCTCGACCTGCGTCCAAGAGATCTTCGAGTTGACTCCGGCGGCTTTTCCGCGCTTCGTCACGAAGTTGAAGATGCCGCCCTTTCCTTCAGCGTCGCCGGCGTACCAGTTCTGAACCGTCGAGTACTTCACGGTCGCATTGTCGAGTGCAATCAATTCGACAACTGCAGCGTGGAGCTGATTGGTATCGCGGCGTGGCGCGGTGCATCCCTCGAGATAGCTGACCGATGCGCCTTCGTCGGCAATGATCAGCGTTCTCTCGAACTGTCCCGTTCCCGCGTTGTTGATGCGGAAGTACGTCGAGAGCTCCATCGGGCACTTTACGCCCTTTGGCACATAGCAGAACGACCCGTCGCTGAACACAGCGGCATTGAGCGCAGCGAAGAAGTTGTCCGAGTGCGGGACAACGGTGCCGAGGTAGCGCTCGACGAGGTCGGGGTGATTCTGAACGGCTTCGCCAAACGAGCAGAAGATGATCCCGTATTTCGAGAGCTCTTCCTTCATGGTAGTGCCGACTGATACTGAATCGAAAATCGCGTCAACGGCCACGCCGGCGAGCTTTTTCTGCTCGGTTAGCGAGATGCCGAGCTTGTCGTATGCACGCAGCAGCTCGGGGTCGACTTCCTCGAGCGACTGAAGCGGCTTTACCGACTTCGGCGCCGAATAGTAGATGATGTCCTGATAGTCGATCGGGTCGTAATGGAGGTTGCCCCAGTGCGGCTCCTTCATCGTGAGCCAGCGGCGATAGGCCTTTAACCTCCAGTCCAGCATGAACTTGGGCTCGTTCTTTTTGGACGAGATCAGCCGGATGACGTCTTCGCTGAGACCCTTGGGAATCGTGTCGGTCTCGATATCGGTCACGAAGCCGTAGGGATACTCCTTATTGACGAGTGATTCGATTGCAGTGGACATCCCTAACTCCTTGGCATTACTGAACTTCGTGACATAGATTGAATCCTAAGTAAACTTGTCGGGATAGTCAAACCGCGACCCCTTTTGATGGCCGATTCCAGTGATTTCGAGAAGCTCGCAACTGTCCATCAGGTGCCGGATGAAGGCACTCTGGCGGTCGCGCGCGCCGACGGCATCCGCATCTGCCTCATCAAATCGAAAGGGCGCATTTCGGCCGTTGCTGACAACTGCACCCACCAGGATTTCGAGATGAGTCTGGGCGATGTGCTTCCCGACGGAACCATCCAGTGCGCATGGCACGGAGCCCGGTTCGACTGTCAGACTGGCGCTGTCCGCCAGGGCCCGGCGATCGTGCCCCTGCCGGTTTATGAAGTCCGGATCGATGGGGATCAGGTCCTCGTGAGCTCGGGAAATCCCATATGAGCCGGCGACGCGATTTTCCGCTGCTCGTGAATCAGCCGAACCTTCATTACCTCGATTCGGCCGCGACATCGCAGAAGCCACGAGCGGTTCTCGATGCGATCGTCGACTTTTACGAGACCGCGAACGCAAATCCGCACCGCGGCGCGTATGCATTGTCGGTCGAGGCAACGGATCGATACGATGCTGCTCGAAAGCGAATCGCGAAGTTCGTCGGCTTGTCCGATCCTGATGCATTGATCTTCACGCGCGGGACAACCGAGTCGATCAATCTCGTGGCGACGGCATATGGTCGCACGAATATTCGCGAAGGCGATGAGATCGTCATCACTGCGCTCGAGCATCACGCGAACTTTGTCCCGTGGCAGCAGCTTGCGATCGCACAAAAAGCGCGTCTCAGAATCTGCGATCTGACGCCCGATTATCGCATCGATCTGGATTGCCTGTCGTCACTGATAAGCGCGAAGACAAAGATCGCCGCGATAAATCACGTCTCCAACGCGCTGGGAACAATCAATCCCGTGCGCGATATCGTGAGCATCGTTCGCGAGCGATCTGATGCGATCATCGTTTGCGACGGAGCCCAGGGCGTTCCCCATCTTCCCGTTGGATTCGACGACCTCGGCGTCGATTTCTATGCGTTCAGCGGACACAAGATGTGCGGTCCGATGGGAATCGGAGGATTGATCGGGAAGCGCGAGATACTCGATGCGATGCCGCCGTATCAGATGGGCGGCGACATGATCGAGTTCGTGTACGATGAATCGACGACGTGGAATGTTCTGCCTCACAAGTTCGAGGCGGGAACGCCCAACGCTGCGAACGCGGTTGGACTCGCGGCTGCTTGCGATTACCTCGATTCGATTGGAATGGACGAGGTTCTCGATCACGAGCGCTCGCTGATGTCGGAAGCTCATCGTCGCTTGAGCGAGATCGAAGGCATTCGCATCTACGGTCCCGATCCGTCATTGCGAAGCGGTGTCGTCTCGTTCACACTCGGCGACGTTCACCCGCACGATCTCGCGACTATTCTCGACGGCGACGGCGTGTGTATTCGCGCCGGACATCATTGTGCGCAGCCCTTGATGCGCCGGCTCGATGTTCCTGCAACTGCACGCGCTTCGTTCTACGTCTACAATGACTCAGCCGATATCGACGCTCTTGTCGAAGGAGTCATGAAGGCAAAGGAGATCTTCGGTCATGCAGCCGTCTGATCGCTCGGCGCAGATCAGCGCGCTGTACCAGGAAATGATTCTCGATCACTATCGGCGGCCCCGCAACAAGGGCGCGATCGAGAATGCCACTCACACGATCCTGATGAAAAACCCGCTTTGCGGTGACGAGATCGAAGTGCAGATCCGCTATGACGGCGATTCTATCGCCGACATTGGATTCTCGGGCCGCGGCTGTTCGATATCGCAGGCTTCAGCGTCGATGATGACCCAGATGATCAAGGGTAAATCGATTGCCGAAATCGACGAACTGCGGACCCAGTTTCGGAACATGGTGATGGGCGCTGATGCCGATGAGAATTCACTCGGCTCGCTTCGCGCGTTAAGCGGAGTTGCAAGGTTTCCTGCAAGAGTGAAATGCGCGCTTCTCGCCTGGAATGCTCTCGAGGAAGCACAGAAGAATCGCCAACAAGGGTCGTAAAGAGATGCGTGTAGATATTCTCGCCAACGACAAGGCAAGCTTTATAAAGCCGATGGGCGAGGGCCTCGCCAGGATGCTGGCGAGGTGTGGTGCCGAACCCAGGCTTCATTACGATGGAATCGAGCGACTGATGCGCCGCCCGTCGATCGATGGCTCATCGCTGCGCTCGATGGCTGGCTCGCTTGCCCACCTGCGATCGAGCCGCAAGCAGTACTCGCACCTCGTCGACAGTCTGAATGGAACCGACCTGATCGTCGTTGTCGCGCACGTTCCGGCGAGCTTCTCCCCAAGCATGCTTCCGAATATCGAGCTTCTGCGCCAGAGCTTCCCGAAAGTGCCGATCGTCAATTACGATCTGGTATATCTCCCTTCGCTGGACAGCTGGTCACGCGCCATCCTGAAAGACGAGCGGACGGGGCTTACACCTGAAAATCTCACGATGTTCGCGCGTGGAAAGTTCGGGCTGGAGCGGTACGACTGGTATCTTCTCGCTTCCGTCGGTGGCTACATGCCACTCGAGAACATCGAGCATCCGTATTCGATAATCGGCATCGACATCGACGATGGGCAGCTCTATCCCGAGCAGAAGGAATTTTCGGTGCTCGTCGATTTTCCGCAGACGCGTGGTGATTTTCCGAAATATCGGGAGGTGCAGCTCGAGGCTCTGAAACTGGCGGGAGTAAAATACGAGATGCTCGAGGGCCGCTATTCGCGGCCTGACCTGCTGGGCGTATTTCGTCGATCGTCTGCGCTCCTGCTCGCACATGCTGAATCTTTCGGGCTCCCCATATGCGAAGCGCAGGCATGCGGATGTCGCATC
>DATEDH010000280.1:0-5366 GCA_035281765.1 Gemmatimonadaceae bacterium | reverse complement strand
TGGCGTCGTGTGTCAGGAGCAGCGGGGGAGGTTGATTCCTGCCGGCATGAGTAAAACCCGCTTCACCCGTCCGTCCCCTATGTGGTTTTTTCAGGCCGCACGCTGCCGGCCGTTTTAGGATGCTAATTTGGTATACGTTTTAGTGTCCAGCAGTCAGTCGCGGGAGCGGGGGAAAGCGACCTGAGCGCGTGGATTCAGGCATCGAGACGCTCGATCCGGCCAATCCGACACTACGAAAAAGCGGCAGGCTCGAGCAGGTAGTTAATGACATCCTCCGCAGTATATCGGTCCCGGCCGTTCAGGAATCGCGAGATCGAAATGAGATCGTCGCCACTCGTAAGAAGGGGTGGCTCGACGTCGCCGTTGTCGCGGAGCTGCGGCTGTCCGATGTTCGCGGTCAATGCATTGCACAGGCAGCGGCGCCCAACTGTATCCTGCTCCAGTCCACCCTTTCGGATGTAATCCTCGACCGGCTCTGCGGCGCATCGATAATCGATCCGGCCGTCCTCGCGACGGAACGCAACGCGAAGATATCCCAGGTCGCATTTGCGCTCGCGAGTGACAGACTGCGCAGGATCCCCTGCCCAGCGCACGACTTTGAACGGATAACCTGTTGGCGACGCACGTGGATCGGTGATGACGCTCACTTCACCTCGTTTTGCATGATCGAGAACGTCCTGTTTGAGATCAGGGGAGAACCCTGATTCCTACGCGAATGCGAAGAGAGTTCCGACCTGAATTCCGGCTGCACCTGCGTCGAGTGCTTCGGCGAGACGCTCCGGACATCCAGCTCCGCCTGCAAGCCAGAACGGCAGTCCAAGCTCCACGAGTTTGGCGAGATTCACTTCGTCGCGGTCGCCGTAGATCGGCTCACCGCGATCGTTGAGCCGCATCTCTCCACGCGGCGGAGCGTTGTGACCGCCCGCTGTTGGACCTTCCACCACAAATCCCTGCACAGAGCCGTTGGCTTTTCGCGCGAGAGTGGTGGCGAGAGAATTTGCGGAGATGATCGGCAGGAAAGCCGGGCGATGAAGTGGAATCGTCACATCAGCGCCAAGCTCGGTGGGCTCGAGTGTGAGGAAGCTGGACTCGCCGGGCAATTGTCCTTCGACGTCAAATCGCAAAGTTGCAGTGCGATGCTCCGCGAGCGCATCGAGCGCGCCGGGAATTTCGCGTGGAATGCCAGCTCCCATCAGCACGTAATCAACAGACGCGAGCATTGCTCCATATAGTGATGCGAGCGTCGGTGCCTGAACCTTGGTGAGAAGATTTATTCCAACGATTCCGCCATGGCCTTCTTTTGCGAGAAACACTTCCACGAAATTCGCCAGCATCGTGATCTGGTTGCGCTCCCTGCTGACGTGACGGCGATACATCGGAAGAAGACGATAGGGAGTATCGGCACGTCGTCCTCCTGGATGAAAAAATCGCTCGAGCACAGTGCGACCGACGCCCTCAATTGGAAATGCCTCGATTGCGCGTCGCATGTGACCGCCTGGATCACCATCCTGAAGCCGACGAACGAGAACGGTATCGAGGGCTGTGCCGGACACGACACCGAGCTGGCCGCACTTAGATACGGCGCGTGCAAGTCTCCAGTCGGATACGGCGACACCCATTCCACCCTGGATGATTACGGGGAGCGCACTGCGATTGATCATGTGGCTTGTTTTCGGCAAAGGAACTTCACGATACAACGCCGAAAACGAGGTTATTGTCGGGAGATGGTCACCGATTCAGTGGTGGAATTCCTGACAACGGTGCACGTCCTGTCTGGCGACAACGAGCCATCGTCGAATCAGCTTGCCAGGCCGATTTTCCTTGCGAGTACCGCGAACCGTGGATCATTTCGCAACCCATCGAAAGCCGGCTCGATTTCAATCAGGAACATGCACCACGACCGCTCGGCCAGGCCTTTGTCGAGCTCCGTGAACGCTGCGTCGTTGTTGCCGAGGGCTGCCTGCACTACTGCCAGCGCATAATGCGATACGTACTTGCCTGACTTCGCCGCGGCCGTCAGGTGGTCGAGCTCGGCGAGTGCATCCGCTCTGTGACCGCATTTCGCATACGTGTAGCCGCGCGTCCCTCCGAGCATTGCAGGCGTCTGCATCGGGATGCGTGAAACCGACTGAAGAGCTTCATCGCACCGGTGAAGCTCGACGAGAACCCGTCCACGCTCAGCTCCGAGTTGAAAAAACATCGAATCGAGCTCGAAAGTCTTCTGACTTTGTCTCAGCGCTTCCTGGTATTGTCTTCCATAGTATAGAAGCGAGATGAGTCTCGTATTCGTCAGGACGAGAAACGGCTCCAGTGCCAGTGCGTTCCTCCCCTCCGCGATCGCGGCATTCGTGCTGTCCCTCGCAAGGAGATACCACGCCTTCCACAAGTGCGTCGACGGATAAGCAGGATCGAGAGCGAGCGCCTTTTCAAATTCGTGCCGCGCTCTTGCCCAGTCCCACTCGTAGAAGGTGGCGATGAATGCACGCGACGTGTGAGCTTCTGCGAGAGTGCTGTCCAGTGAGAGCGCGCGTTCTGCATACGCGCGGGCGCGTGGCATGTTGATGCGCGGTGCTGCATAGCCGAAGACAGAGGAGTGGCTGTATGCGTCGCTCAGCCCTGCATAAGCAAGCGCATAATTGGAATCGGCTTCAATTGCCGCGGTGAAGTATTCGCGCGCTTTTCTAAGGCTCGCCGAGTCACGCCGCTGGAAGAAGAATCTGCCTCGGAGGTAGAGCTCGTGCGCCTGAGCATTGCTGCTGGATCGGGTTGAAACGTTCGCCGCCAGAACCGGGTCGAAGCGGAGACGGAGCTCACTCGCAATACCGCGTGCAATTTCGTCCTGCATGTTGAACACGTCTCCGAACGCCCCGTCGTATGAATGCACCCATAACGTCGAATCGTTTGCGGCAGAGAGGAGCGAAACATGGACCCGCAGCCGGTTTCCATCATGTTGAACGCTGCCGTCGACGAGGTAGTGTACGTTCAACGCAGCACCGATCTCCTGAATGCTCAGTTTGTTTTCATCCAGACTGAATGAGGATCGCGGTGACTTCACGTTGAGACCGCTTACAGTCGCGATTGTCGTTGCAATCTCCTCAGAGATGCCTTCGCTTACCGCATCACTCGTCGAATCGCCACTGATATTTCTGAACGCGAGAACAGCGACTGAGGGCTGCGGTTCTGTCGCAGTTATCGAAGCGTGAGATTCACGCGTTCGCCATAATCCCAATGAGGCGACGACAGCGAGAGCCACCACCATACCCGCACCAATCCACCAGCCCTGCCTCCTTAGGCGGCCCCTGGATTGCAGCGAGCTGTCGCTGGAGATCGCTGAGATGAAAGCCGCTGCATGGTCGTATCGATCGACGGGAGTTTTAGCGAGAGCCTTTTCAATTGCGCTCTCTACGAATAGAGGAACGTCGGGCCTGCTGGTGCGAAGGCTTGGCACCGGATCGAGAGAATGGCGGCCGAGGATTTCGCGGTGCGTCGTTCCGAGAAATGGTGGATGTCCCGCGAGCATCTCGTACAGCACGCACCCGAGCGCATAAATATCGGCTCTCCCATCGATGGTGTGTCCGCCTGTTGCCTGCTCAGGTGACATGTAGGCGGGAGTTCCGACGGCGACCCCCGGCAAGGTGATGCGCTCACCATCGGCCGATTCAGATGCAGCGCGCGCGATTCCAAAATCGAGAACGAGCGCGTGACCGTTCGAGAGGAGAATGTTCTCAGGCTTGATGTCGCGGTGAACAATCCCATTGCGGTGCGCGTAATCGAGAGCGTCGGCAACTTCGCGCGCGATGTGACGCGCCTCGTCGAGTTTGAGCTGCGGCTGGCGCTCGAGTCGCGCGCGCAGTGTTTCTCCCGCGACGTAGGGCATCACATAGTAGACGAATCCCTCCGCTTCACCGGAGTCATGAACAGGAACTATGTGTGGATGCTGCAGTCTTGCGGCAGTCGCGATCTCATTCAGGAATCGATGCGCGCCTACACTAGCGGCGACTTCGCGTCGCAGGACTTTGATTGCGACAGGTCTTTCGTGCTTGCGGTCGTGCGCGAGAAATACCGTGGCCATTCCGCCGCGACCAATCTCACGTTCAAGAACAAAGCGATCAGCCAGGACCGCGGGCATTTCGCTGACGCTTTCATCGAGTAACAGCGCGAACCGCTCGGCCGCACCGCGATCTATCAATGAATCATTGCGCGAGCATTCGTAGAGCAGCCGCTCGAGGTCGGCGCGCAACGCCGGATCGTGTTCCGATATCTGCTCGATGTAACGTTCGCGCTCGTCGGCGCTTTGATCGAGTACTGCGTCGAGGAGCGGTGACAGCTCGGCCCACCTCTCGGGTGTCATTGTGTCAGAGACCGCAAACGAGTCTCGCTCACGAGGCGAGCAGCTCTCGAAGAAGCATCCTGGCCTTGATCCAGTCGCGTTCCACAGTTCGCTCGGTGACGCCGAGCACAGTGGCGATCTCAGCATTGGTCAAGCCGCCAAAGAACCGATACTCGACGATGCGCGACAATCGCGCGTCGATGACGGCGAGTCTGTCGAGACTGTCGGTGATCTGAAGCAGCGCGTCCGGTGCATCCTGGGCTCCCAGGACATTGTCGTCGAGAGTCACCCTGAACTGTCCGCCTCCGCGCTTTCCTGACATACGAGCTTTAGCCCGGTCAACAAGAATGTGTCGCATTGCAAGCGCAGCGACGCCAAGGAAATGCGCGCGGTCGTTCCATTTCGCATGCGCCTGGTCGACGAGCTTGAGGTAAGCCTCGTTGATCAGGGCGGTGGTGTTCAATGTTGCGCCATTGCGGCGACCGGCAAGATGACGGTGCGCGATCTCGCGAAGCTCCTGATAGAGCAGCGGTACGAGCTCGTCGATTTGCTCGCGGCTGCTGATTGGAAGGTCTTTACGGAGGTTCGGGGCATCCGGCAGCGTCACGCGCTCCTCGATATTCAAAATGTCGGCTGTGACGCCGGTTTGTCGTTCTCCCTGACAGCGGCTCACCGGGAGGTGGCTGGCATCAACATGGGAATGAGAACCGTGAAGCGCAACACGACGCTCCGCGGCTCGTTCGAAACCGATGATTGGGAGAAGCTCATGATGCGAAGAAACCTCTTACTGCTTTTCGGGGCTGCGATGATCTCCGCCTGCGATCGTGACGCGTCGATGCCCTCGGCGCCGTTGACTCAGCGAGCCCAGGCAGGTCCGACTTTCTGGGATTCGGGAGCGAGCGTGTACTGGAATTCGGTCGCTCGCAGTCTCGTAGTGAAGTACAGCTCGAGCCCGTTCGCCGCGATTCGCGGATACGCGATGCTCAGCCACGCGCAGTACCTCTCGACCATTCAGGCCGAGAGCACGAACGGCAGC
>DATEDH010000279.1:0-7960 GCA_035281765.1 Gemmatimonadaceae bacterium | reverse complement strand
AAGTCTGTGAGCGCAGCCAGTCGACGTCGTTCCATCCAAACGTCGGGTTCGTGAACACACTCAGAAATTGCATGATCGCTGCGCGCGGATCTTCCTCGGGGGATTTCGCGAGACTCGCGCGGAATACAGGATCGCTCAGATAATTGATGATCCCCTTTCCCTCGAGGAACGGCAGATATCCGAGGCGCAGATCCTGTTCTCTCCACCCGAGTACTGGAGTATCAAGCGTTACCATGATCGCGGTGTAACCGGCGGCTTCGACGCGCCGGAGCATGCTCTCCGCAATCTCCCTGCTCCGCGCCGGATAGAGCTGAAACCACCTCGGCGCATCGCCCATGATCTGTGCGATCTCTTCGATCGTGATGGATGAGACAGTGCTCAGTGTGAATGGAATTCCGGCGGCTGCTGCCGCTTTTGCGGGAGCCCGCTCTCCGTCGCCGTGCATGATTCCCTGAACTCCAATCGGAGCGAGAAGAAAAGGCGCCGCGGTGGTGGTGCCGAGCACTTCAGTGGAGATATCGCGAACGCTGACGTCGTTGAGCACGCGATGGCGCAGCTTAACGCGGTCGAATGCCTCACGGTTCGCGCGCATCGTGCTGCCTCCACCGGCTGCGCCGGCAATGTACCAGTAGGCAGTTTCGGGCAGCGCAGCTTTGGCCTGAGCTTCCCAGTCGTCGAACGAAAACGGAAGCTCGATGCGTTTGCCCATGACGGCTGAGCCGTAGACTTCTAGCTGAACATCCTGGCCGATGTTTGTCATGAAGTATTACTGGTTTTTGACTTGAGACCGTTGGCGTTCCTGCGACGGGAGAACCTCAATCCGCTCCACTTCTCATCGATCGCACAAACCTTCGTATCGACAACTCCGAGATCGAGACCGAAATCACGGATGAGATTCTCATCGAGATCGGTATCCATCTTCGCAGCTTTCTTGGGCCATGAGATCCAGAGCATTCCACCACCTGGCGGCATCAGGCCAATCGCTTTGGGAAATTCGGATTTGAGTCGCGAGAACTTCGTTGCAAACAGCACTATCACGTCAGCCTCGCCTCTCGCGATCGACGTGACCTTCACTCCATGCGGAAGATCGCCGAGCAGCTCGCGAAATCCTTCGGGCTCGCCGAGGAGCGTGACGCGACTTCCTTCCTTGATTCCAAGTTTTTGGCGAAGCGGAGTGCCGGAGTAACCCGCAGTCATTTTATCTGTGCAAGATGGTGCTTCATGTGACCCAGATAATCGCGAATGAAATACTCCAGCGTCACCGGCTTGTCGCGCGGGACTGTGTTCCACGCGATCTCATCCAGATTGTGCACAGCTCGCTGTATCGACAGGCGATCCTGAGGGATGCCCTCTATCAGCCACGCGATGTGCGCATTGTACGCCCGCCATAATGTGACAAGCTCCATCCAGGGCCGCTCGTTGTATCGCTGCGACTTGACCCACGCATCCTGATCGTAGCGCGGAAATACCATCTCGTCATATAACTGCGCACGTACTAACCGCCCGTGATTGTTCGACGCAGAATCGATGAGATGCCCGACGACTTCCTTTGGTGACCACTTGCCCGCGAACGGAGGCTTCGATGCCTGATCGTCCTGGATCGACATCAAGCGTATGGATTCAGCAGCAAGAGTCGCACGGAAGTCGTCGAGAAAATCCTTCACGGCCCAAGGCGCAGGTACTTCGCTTCGTATCGCTCCATCGAATCCTGAACCACCTGCACGGCCCTCTCGCTCTTTTCCCAGCCGACGATCTCGACGCGTCTGCCCTCGAGATCCTTGTAGATGTGAAAGAAGTGCTCGACCTCCTTCAGGTAATGCTGCGAGATGTCAGCGATGTCGAAGTACTCGTGATAGTACGGATCCTTCGCCGGCACGGCGATGATCTTGTCGTCCGGCTCGCCGCGATCGAGCATCTTGAGAACTCCAAGCGGACGCGCGTCGATCTGGCATCCGGGAAACGTCGGCTCGTTGATCATCACGATGATGTCGAGCGGATCGTTGTCCTCATGCAGCGTGCGCGGAATGAAGCCGTAATCGCCGGGGTAATGCACCGCCGAGAACAGGACGCGGTCGAGGCGGAACTGTCCGCTCACTTTATCGAGCTCGTACTTGTTGCGACTGCCGCGCGGAATCTCGACGACAGCGGTTACAATCTCCGGAGGATGCTCTCCAACCGGAAAGTCGTGCCATGGATTCACTATGCGATCCTCTGCATGGTGCCCTTGTACGACATCGGCTCTTCGCTCACGCCGAAGTTCGTGCCTGCAAGCTCCGCTATTCGCTTCATCTGAGCATCGCTCAAGTCGTCGAGATCGCTTGCCGCTGCGAACTCAGTGAGCTGCTCATCGTCATAGATATTCGGCAGCGTGCTCACAATCGTCGGCTCGGCCAGTATCCACTTGAGGGCAGCCTGACCGAGTGTCATTCGCTCGGTGAGGAAATCGAGCGTGCGGACTTTCTCGACGCCGTTGACGAGCCACGAACGCGGGCGATGACGGCGGTGATCGTTCTCCGGAAACACTGTATCGACAGTGTATTTCCCTTCCAGCATTCCGGAAGCGTGGGTGACGCGAACGTTGAACACGCAATCCGGGGCATGTGCTTTCGCTGCAGCGATCATCGATGATCCGGGCTCCTGCTCGAGAATGTTCCAGATCATCTGGATGGTTCCGATATCCTGTTCGCGCTCGCATAGCTCGACGGCCTCGTACAGCCAACCGATTGCCGGGCCGAATGCAGCACCCCAGACGCGGATTTTCCCTTCGCGCTTGAGATCGCGCAGCGTCTGCCAGATCTCCGGATTGCGTACGTGCTCCATCTTGATGTTGTGAAGCTGAAGCACGTCGATGTAATCGGTCTCGAGTCTTTCGAGACACTTGTCGACCGCAAAGCGCATGTACGAGTCGTCGAGGCGCTGAGGCAGCTCGCTCTGACCGCGCCGCGCTCTCGCTGCGCTCTCATCGTATATATCGTAGCCGATCTTCGTTGCATAGACGACATCGGACCGCCGTCCTGCAAATGCGGTGGCGAGCTGTCGCTCGCTTCTCCCGTTGCCATAGCTGTCCGCAGCATCGAAAAAGTTGATGCCGTGCTCGTCATGCGCGCGGCGCAGTATTGCGACTGCTTCTTCGTCTGTTTTTTCTCCCCACCAGCCCGTGGAAATGGTCCACGTGCCGAAGCCGACCTCACTGACTTTGACGCCGGAGCCGGGGAACGTCCTGAACTTCATCGATTGTCTCCTCGTTGCCGTCCGAAAGATACAAAGTCAGGCACGGCTGCGAGACCTCGACGCGATCACGACATCGATTTCAGCTTCTGCGTCCCGGACCATGTCCGGCCCGCTTCGAGTGTGCAGGGCTCGTCGGCAACCGCGGCTTCAATACAGATGAAGTGGAGATAGTCGTCAGGCCTCATATCGGGGATCCCGTGAGATGCTGCACTCCACGGGTTCCATACGACGACATCGCTGAATCCGGATTCGGATATGTCCAGGCGCAGGAGATTGTCAGTCATTTCGATGCGCCATGGGGCGCCGGTGTAGATGCGGTCAGTCTCACCGCTGATTCTCAATACCTGCTCGTTGTCGATCGTCGAAGCGCGGCCCGCCATCTTGTCGATATATGGGCTCCCATATAATCCGAGAACCCTCGCCTGTGCGATGTCGGAGACTGCGAGATAGGTATGAAGAGCGGACGTGAACCTCATGTCGGCCGAGCCCGTGTTCTTCAGAGTCAGAGTCACTGTCAGCTCTGATTCTCCGAGCTCGACGCTGAGAGCTGCTTCATACGAATAATTCCATGCTGCGCTCGTCGCATCAGTGTCACGAGTAACGAGCTTGACGAGATTTTCAGATCGATCGACTGATTCATCTACTTCCCACCGCGTCGTTCGAAGCCAGCCGTGTTTTACGAGCGGGCCACTGTCGGCAAACTGGGGAAACACAACGGGGATTCCGCCGCGTATTGGCTTCCCATCCTCGAATCTGGCAGCCTCGCTCAGGAAAAGACGCTCGACTTCGTCAGATGTCTTCCACGACGTAACCTGCGCACCATGCAGATATACCTCCGCGCTGCTTCCTGACGGATGGGTTATCACGATCTTCGGCAGATCGTTCCTCCCGGGAGTGATCGTCCAGCTCATTGTTGCGGCTCCGCACCGGCCACTGGGCTATGTTCGATGGAGTGAAGTTCGGAAAGGTGCGAAGGGGCAACGCTCGTGCCGCTAGAGGGAGATTTTCACGGCTCTCGCTGCCTCGATTGCGAAATATGTAAGGATGAAATCAGCGCCTGCGCGACGTATGCCGAGTAGTGATTCCATCATCGCACGCTGGCGATCGATCCAGCCGCGCTCAGCCGCAGCGCAGATCATCGAATACTCGCCGCTCACCTGATATGCAGCGACAGGATATCCCGTCGCTTCCTTCACGCGCGAGATCACATCGAGATAGGGACCTGCCGGCTTTATCATCACTGCATCCGCGCCTTCCTCGATGTCAGCGGCAACCTCGCGCAACGCTTCTTCTGCATTCGCGCTGTCCATCTGATAACCTTTGCGATCACCACTTTGCGGGGTCGACTCGGCAGCTTCTCTAAACGGACCGTAATACGCGGAAGCAAACTTCGCGGCGTAGCTCAATATCGGAGTTGAGTCGAATCCATTTTCATCGAGCGCGCGGCGAATCGCTCCGACACGACCATCCATCATGTCACTCGGCGCAATGAGATCCGACCCCGCCGCCGCGTGCGAAACGGATGCGCGTGACAGCAGATCGAGTGTCCTGTCATTCACGACTTCGCCATTCTCGAGAATTCCGCAGTGACCATGGCTGGTGTACTCGCACATGCAGACATCGGTGATCGTGACGATGTGCGGCAGCTCGCGCTTGAGAAGGCGAACAGCCTTTTGCACTGCGCCATCCTCGGCCCACGCTTCGCTGCCGATTTCATCCTTGGTGTCGGGGATTCCAAAAAGAATTACTCCGCCTACACCTGCTTCAGCGGCTGCCGTCGCATCGCGAAGCAGCTCATCGGGGGAAGTCTGCGCAACGCCAGGCATTGCTTCGATAGGACGACGCAGATTGGTGCCATTGCGAACGAACAATGGAAGCACGAGCTGCGATGGCACGAGCGTCGTCTCGCGAACGAGTCTTCTCAGCGGCTCAGTTCTTCGCAGCCGGCGCGCGCGATATGCGGGAAATGAAGGCATCTCTACTCCGGCTGCGGCGCGATCACCTGCGATGCGGATCGCAGATCCATCAGCAGGCTCGTTGCGCCGCGTGTGCGAAGTTCTGAGGCGAGGGAGACTCCGCTCGCCTCTGGCGTGGATCTATCGACTGTCACTGATCCACGCACTCTGTCGCGCCCGCGCACATCGCTGACAAATCCATGAAGCGTGAACGTACCGGACTCATCGGATGCGGCGAGCGCTCCTATCGGAATCTGACAACCACCCTCGAGCGCGGCGAGAAATGCACGCTCGGCGCGGACGGCAATCGATGTTTCCTCGTGATCGAGCGGAGCGAGTATCTCGCGAATCTCTTCATCGTCTTCGCGAATCTCGACAGCGATCGCGCCCTGCCCTGCTGCGGGCAGCCACTCAGGCGCGTCGAGGTACTGCTTGATTCGCTGGATCGCGTTGAGGCGTATCAATCCCGCAGCGGCGAGTATCGCCGCATGAACTTTTCCTGTCTCAACTTTCTGCAGTCGAGTGGGAACATTGCCGCGAAGCTCGGCGACTTCGAGATCGGGACGCAGCGCGAGAAGCTGCGCGCGACGCCGCAGGCTCGAAGTGCCGACACGTGATCCTGCGGGGAGAGAAGCGAGATCTTCAGCCTCAGTGACTGCGTTGATGACGACTGCATCGCGCGGATCTTCTCTCTCGAGAATCGCGCCGATCGTCAGACCGTCGGGCAAATCAGTTGGCAGGTCCTTCAGCGAATGCACGCAGCAGTCAACCTTCTCTTTCTCGAGAGCTACCTCGAGCTCGTGCGTGAACAACCCCTTCGCGCCTATTTCGCTCAGCGGCTCGTTGAGTTTTTTGTCACCGGTGGTTTTGAATGTGACGATCTCAGTCTGGTGACCACGCGAGATCAGCGAGCTCTCGACAATCCTCGCCTGTCGCAGAGCGAGCTCCGAGGTTCGCGTTGCAATTCGTATGACGCCGTTCTTCACAAGAGCGCCTTTTCTACCGCCGCAACGAGCCCGTCGATGGTAGACTCTTCGGCTTCGGCGAGCAGCTCGATTCCGGCTTCGAGCACAGCTTCCGTTGTCTGCGGACCGATCGTAACTGCCGAAGCCTTGCGCGCGAGATCACCACCGACCGCATCGACGAATCCGCGAACCGATGATGCAGAGGTGAACGTGACCGCGTTTACGGTTTCGCTTTCGAGAGCTTTCTTCAGACGCGTCGCGCCCGCACCATCCTGCACCGATCGATACGCAGTCACGACATTGACTTCTGCCCCAAGCTCGGTGAGTCCGTCAATCAATACTTCCCGCGCTCCTTCGGCGGTGACGTACAAAACCCGTGAGCCCGTGACGTCGTCTCGCTCCCGCAGTTTCTCGAGCATTCCTTCGGCAACAAACCGTTCCGGTATGACATCGACAGCGATTCCGCGCTCGAGCAAAGCGCCGGCGGTTGCTGGACCGACTGCAGCAATCATCAATCCCGCGAGAGATCGGGCATCCCGCTGCGCTCCGATCAGCTGCTCCCAGAAAATCGACACCGCGTTCTGGCTCGTGAAAATGAGCCACTGATACGTATCGAGACGCGTGAGCTCCTCGCGCAGTGGCGAGAGATCCATCCGCGCGATTCGTGTGGAAGGCATTTCGAGAATTTCTGCGCCGAGCTCCGACAGCTTGTCGACGAGCGAGGTCGACTGTTGCGCCGCTCGTGTTACGACAACCCGTTTTCCAAACAGCGGGCGTTTTTCGAACCAGCTGATCTCATCGCGAAGAATTGCCGCCCATCCAATGATCGTTATCACTGGCGCCGTGACACCGGCCTCCTGCGCTTTTTGTGCGAGCGTGCCCAGTGTAGCGGTGACGGTTCGCTGTTTTTGCAGGGTCCCCCACTGAACTGCAACCGCGGGAATCTCTTCCGGCATGCCGCCTTCGATAAGAGCTGCCGCAATTGCTGGGAGTGTCTTCACCCCCATGTAGAGCACGATCGTCCCGCCGCTTTTTGCGAGCGCTTTCCAGTCCGTCTGGGTTGTTGCCTTTCCCGGATCTTCATGGCCGGTGACGAACGTCACGGATGTGGCAATTCCACGATGCGTCACTGGAATTCCCGCATACGCGGGCGCTGCAATGCCCGCGGTAATCCCGGGAACGACTTCGAACGCCACTTCAGCATCGTTGAGCGCCTGTGCCTCCTCACTGCCGCGTCCGAATACGAACGGATCGCCTCCTTTCAGCCTCACTACGCGTTTGTCCTCGCGTGCGAGGCGCACGAGCAGCTCGTTGATGTCGCTCTGAGACACACTTCTCGAATCACCGCCGCGCTTACCGACGTCGTAGAGCTCGGGGTGACCGGTTTCTTTCGCATCGGCAGGCAACAAGCTGCGATTGGCAAGCGCATCGTACACAATCGCATCTGCTGAATCGATAAGCTTTTTTCCGCGAACCGTAATGAGTCCGGGGTCACCAGGACCCGCACCAACGAGGAAAACTTTTCCCCGCGTGCTCACGCTGCATTCTCCGGCTTGCTTCCGCGCATTGAATCAGGATCGATCCCGACACTCACGCACCACCGCTCGTACTCCACGGGCGAGATCTCCGACGGCTTGATCTCACTTCGCCCGCCCCAGAATACGTTCGTATACGAGACAGGAATTCCCGCCTCGGCGAGATGCTCGTCGATCGCTGTCTTGTGCGCGAGAACGAGAGATTTGTCAGTGCCGTGCGCGACAGCCATGATGTTCACGTTTGCGAACTCATCGCCGCCTTCACGCCAGTATG
>DATEDH010000278.1:0-2880 GCA_035281765.1 Gemmatimonadaceae bacterium | reverse complement strand
TCGAGGCTGGTGCAGGCACGAAGATCATCGATGCAAAAGGCCATCATGTCATTCCCGGCGTTCTCGATGTGCACGTGCATCTCGAGCTTCCGTTCATGGGCGCAGTATCAGCCGATGATTATCGAACGGGGACGCGTGCCGGCGCGCGCGGCGGTGTCACGACTGTCATCGACTTCGCAATTCCATATGCCGGTGACACGCTCAATGATGCTGCCGACAAGTGGATGAAGCGCGCCGAAGGCAAAGCGTTGATCGACTACACGTTTCACATCTGCATCACCCGCTACAACGAGCACAAGGATCAGATCAAGGGAATGGTCGATCGCGGCTTCACGACCTTCAAGGAGTTCATGATCTATGAATCCGAAGGCTGGCAATCGGATGATCGTGCTCTCTTCGGCACGCTCGAGAAGATGAAAGAGTACGGAACCATGCTGCTTGTCCACGCTGAATCATCACGCGTGCTCGACGAGCTCATCGAGCGTCACCACACGCCGGAGCTCATGAAGCAGTATGGCGCGCAGCTTCACCGGATCACGCGTCCGAATTTCATCGAGGCGGAAGCGATACAGCGCGTCGTCACGTGGAGCGAAGTGACAGGCGGGCAGCTGTACATCGTGCACATGTCCACGCGCGAAGGAACTGAAATCGTGAAGGCCGCGCAGGCGCGCGGAGTTCCCGTTCTCGCCGAGACGTGCGCACAGTATCTCGTGCTCGATGACTCGATGTTCGCACAGGAGGACGGGCACCTTTATGCGTGCTGCCCGCAGATCAAGACTCCTGCCGACCAGGAGCGTTTGTGGAAAGGACTCAAGGATGGAGAGGTCTCTGTCGTCTCCACCGACACTTGTACTTTCACGCGCGAGCAGAAAGCGATGTGGAATGGTGACTGGACGAAGATCCCGATGGGACTGCCCGGTCTGGAAACACTTCTCCCGGTTACCTATACCCATGGGGTTCTGAAGAATCGCCTCTCACTCGAGGAGATGACTCAGAAGCTGAGCACGAATCCCGCGAAGATCATGGGGCTGTATCCGCGAAAAGGCGCAATCGAAGTCGGTTCCGATGCTGACCTCGCGATCATTCATCCAGACAAGACATTCACCGTCGATTGCGACACGATGGAAACAAATGCCGACTGGTCGCCATATCAGGGCTGGGATCTTGCCGGATTTTCGCGCACAACACTTTCGCGCGGCGACGTGATTGTCGACAATTATCGTGTTGTCGGACAGGAAGGTCGCGGCAAGTGGCTTCACAGGACGACTGCCGGGCTTCAATAACGGCTCTTTGAGGTAAGGTTGGGCAGACCAGCGCGCGGGTTGCCACTAGAAAAAAAACTTCCTCTGCTCATGACCGGCGTACTCGTGTCGGTCCTGATTGCGGGTGTGCTGATCGTAGAGCGGGAAGTGCGTCGCGCGGCAATGGTCGTGACCGCGCACAAGCTCGACGAGAGCGCGAAGAATTTTGCCGGTCTCGTTTCGCAGACTGCATCTACCATCACGGCACGGGTCGCACCGTTCTCGAGTGATAACGCGATTCGTCGAGTGTTGTCATCAGGTAATCCGTCGCAGGATGATATCGCCGCCGCAAGCGCGAAGCTCGCGGCACTCGGTAGCCCTGCGAATGCGGCCGATTCCTCTCTTCGCGCCGAGCTATGGAATGCCGCGGGGAAATTAATTGCGAGTGCTGGCGACAGCCTGCCGGCATCGCACCAGCCAGCTGTCGCGCGCATCCCGAAAGCCACCGGCTCGGTTTTCCTCGGCGATTTCTTTGAGGATAACGGGCGCGTCTATTACTGGTCGGCAACGCCGCTCCATATCGATGGAACGGTACGCGGGTTCATTGTGCAGCGGCGCCGCCTGAACTCGCAGCCGAGCACGGAGAAAACGCTCGCGTCGACCGCTCACGAAGACGCCGTAATTCTCATAAGTAACAACGACGGATCACTGTGGAGCACTCTTGGCGGTAAGCGCATTCCTGCGCCTTCGAAACCTGATTCGGTCGCGGGCATTCCGACATTCGAGATAACGGGTCTTGAAGACGAAGGGCGCGCTGCGGTCTACAGCGCCAAGGCAGAGCGGACGCCGTGGACCATGTCGATGGAGCTTCCACTGACGAAGCTCAGGCAGGCGCCGACCGATGTGGTCAGCAGATTCGCCGCCATCAGTGTTGTTCTTCTCATTCTTGGCGTGATAGTGGTCTGGATTATCAGTCGCAGGCTGGCGAACCCGCTCGTGAAGATGACTGATGCTGCCGAAGCAATTGCGCGAGGTGACTATTCGTATCGGGTTCCCGAAGACGGCGGATACGAAACGGCCAAGCTGGGAGCGAGCTTCAATCGCATGGCGACTGAGGTCGAAGCGGCGAATCGCAAGCTCCTCGCCGCTGCCGCTCGCGCGGAAAAAGCACAGGCAACGGCAGAAAGTGCGAATGCGGCGAAGGCGAACTTCCTTGCCGCGATGAGTCACGAGCTGAGAACTCCGCTCAATGCAATCGCCGGGTATGTGCAGCTCCTCGAGATGGGGCTGCGTGGCCCGTTGTCGAATGAACAGCGAGTCGATCTCGATCGAATCAAGAAGAGCCAGCAATATCTGCTTGGCCTCATCGAGCAAGTGCTGGTCTTTACGCAGCTCGAGGCGCACAAGATCTCGATCGAGCTGCAGGATCTCGTTCTCGACGATCTGCTGAAAGACACCGAGACACTCGTGAAGCCGCAGGTGACTGCGCGCGAGATCAGCTACGACTACAGGACGTCAGATCCAGCTCTCGTAATCAGGGCGGACAGGAGCAAGACGCAGCAGATCGTCATCAATCTCGTGACGAACGGTGCCAAGTACACTGATCCCGGCGGACGAGTGACTGTCTCGACTGAAGCGA
>DATEDH010000277.1:0-5461 GCA_035281765.1 Gemmatimonadaceae bacterium | reverse complement strand
ATGGATGAGGCGCTCGCGCTCGCGCGGAAGGGATGGGGACAGACGTCTCCCAATCCTCTCGTAGGCGCGGTTTTATATCGCGGCGACGAAAAAGTCAGCGAGGGGTTTCATGCGCGCTTTGGTGAAGCGCACGCCGAAGCTTCCGCAATCGCTTCTGCGGGAGCGCGCGCGAAAGGATCGACGCTCTACGTAACGCTCGAGCCGTGCGCTCATCATGGAAAGACTCCGCCCTGCGTTGATGCGATCATCGCAGCGGGAATCTCCCGCGTGGTTATCGCGGTGCGTGATCCGAATCCCGTTGCCGCGGGCGGTCTCGAGAAGCTGCGCGCGGCGGGAATCGACGTGGAGCTCGGCGTTCGCGAAGATGAGGCGCGCGAGCTCAACAGCGCTTTCTTTCACGCGGCTACTTCCGATCGACCGTGGGTGACGCTCAAGCTTGCGCTTTCATTGGACGGCGCAATCACTGGTGCCGAGCGTGAAAGTGGCTGGCTCACCGGTGAGGATTCGAGACGGGAAGTACAGCGGCTCCGCGCCGGCTCCGACGCGATTGCAGTCGGCGTGCAGACGGCAATCGCTGATGATCCTCAGCTCACAGCGCGCATCGATCCTCCTCCCAGGGTCGCGCCTCTGAGAATCGTGTTCGACAGAAATGCGAGACTATCTGCGCAAGGTCATCTCGCGAGGACGGCGCGTCAGATTCCTACGATTGTGATAACTACACCGTCGACACAGCTTCCCGCTGATCTCGAGAATCTCGGCGTGCAGCAGATTGTCGCCGATGATCTGAGCGATGCGCTTCGTGAGCTTCGCTCGCGCGGCGTCATGTCTCTCATGGTGGAAGGGGGTGCTGGTCTCGCGGCGTCATTCCTTGCTGCTGAGTTCGTCGATCGCCTCGCGATCTTTCGTGCCCCGATCATACTTGGCGGCGGATCTCTCGGCGCATTCTCCGCAATTGCATCGCAGGAAGTGCAGCGTGCGCCGAGATTTACGTTGATAAAAACGCAGGCACTTGGCGATGATGTCATGAGCGTGTACGCAACGAGAGGCCGGTAATGTTCACCGGATTGATCGAGAATGTCGCCGTGATCGAGGCGGTAAATCGCACTGATGCTGGAGTCGAGCTCCGCATCGGCTCCATCTATCGGGATTTGCAGATTGGTGAAAGCATCGCAATCAACGGTGCGTGTCTGACTGTTCTCGATTTTGGTGATGACTGGTTTACAGTTGCCGCGATGGTCATGACAATCAGCCGGACGACGGTTGGCGATTGGCGAGAGGGAACGAGAGTGAACCTCGAGCGCGCGATGCGAGCCGACGCGCGGCTTGGCGGTCATATCGTTCAGGGCCACGTCGATGAGGTGGCATCGGTCACGCGTGTGCACCGGGTTGACGATGCGGTCCTCGTCGATCTGGCTCTTCCGGAAGGTTTGTCAAGAACACTTGTTCTGCACGGTTCCGTCGCCCTCGACGGGGTCAGTCTTACCGTAAATGCCCTCGAAGGTGATAAGTTGCAGGTAGCGCTTATCGACCACACCCTTCACCACACGGCCTTGAATGAGCTTGTGCCGGGAAGCAGGGTAAATGTCGAGACTGACGTCATCGGGAAGTACATCGAGCGTCTTGCTGCGCCATACCTGAACAGGTGATCGCCGAACACGCGATCCGGGATTCATAGAATGCAATTTGGAACTGTCGAGCAGGCGATAGCCGACATCAAGGCGGGGAAACTCATCATCGTTGCGGACGACGAAGACCGCGAGAACGAAGGTGACCTTATCTGCGCCGCGCAAATGGTGACGCCTGAGCTCATAAACTTCATGTTGAGAAATGCGCGCGGCTGGATTTGCCTTGCGCTGACGGGAGATCGCGCGGACCAGCTGCAGCTGCCGCAGCAGAGCAAGGAAAACAACGAGGAGCATCGCACCGCATTCACGGTGAGCATCGATGCCGCGGCAAGATTCGGCGTGACCACCGGCATCAGCGCTCAGGATCGCGCAAAGACAATTCGCATAGCTGTTGATCCTGCGACTGTGCCGGCGGATTTGAGAAGGCCCGGACACATTCCGCCTCTTCGCGCGCGTGAAGGCGGTGTGCTTCAGCGCGTCGGTCACACCGAGGCAGCTGTAGACCTCGCCCGACTCGCAGGATTGTATCCGGCCGGTGTCGTCTGCGAGATCCTCAACGATGATGGAACGACGGCGCGTCGTCCGCAGCTCGAGAAATATGCTCAGGAGCACGGCCTCACTTTCATCACGATTGCACAGCTTGTCGCCTACCGCCTCAAGTACGAGCGTCTCGTGCACCGCGTTGCGGAAGCGAGACTGCCGACCGAATTCGGTGTCTGGAAAGTCATCGGATACAAGAACGACGTCGACGCTCATGAGCACGTCGCTCTCGTGTTCGGTGACATCGATTCGTCAGACGATCACGGCATCCTCGTGCGCATGCATTCGAAGTGTCTCACTGGCGACGTGTTTCATTCGCTTCGCTGCGACTGCGGCTGGCAGCTTCAAACCGCGATGAAGATGATTTCCGAAGCAGGCAGGGGTGTGATCGTTTATCTCGATCAGGAAGGTCGCGGAATCGGCCTGCTCAACAAGTTGAAAGCCTACGAGCTGCAGGACACCGGAATCGACACGGTCGAAGCAAACGAGCAGCTGGGGTTCAAGCCGGACCTGCGCAATTATGGCATCGGCGCGCAGATACTACTCGATCTTGGCTTGAAACGGATTCGTCCGCTCACTAACAATCCGCGTAAGCTCGTAGGACTCGAGGGGTATGGTCTCGAGATCGAAGAGAGAGTGGCGATCGTTCCGCCGGCAACCGAAGAAAACTCCGGCTACCTCGATACCAAGCGCGACAAGCTCGGCCACCTGCTCGCTTCCTGAATGGCTGAATTTACAGGCAATCCTGCTGGTGCTGGCCGGCGCGTAGCCGTTATTGCAAGTCGCTTCAACGAGACGGTCACGCGCGCGCTTGTCGACGGAGCACTCGATGCGCTCGTGCGTCACGGCGCAGCATTCGATGATATCGACGTGATGTGGGTTCCCGGCGCATGGGAGCTTCCGCTCGCTGTACGTCGCGCGATGGCTACGGAGCGCTACGATGTTTTCGTCGCGCTCGGTGCTGTGATTCGCGGCGATACCCCGCACTTCGATTACGTTGCCGGTGAAGCGTCGCGCGGTCTTGCTGATGCATCGCGCGACGCTGAAGTGCCACTCGGCTTTGGTCTTCTCACCTGCGACACGATGGAGCAGGCGATGGAGCGCTGTGGCGGCGCGCATGGCAATAAAGGATGGGATGCGGCAGTCGCCGCACTTGAAATGGCTGATCTGCTGGATCAGCTGGATGTGGAAGATGAGAGTTGAATCACGTGGCCGCGCGCGCGCGCTTCAGGCGCTTTACGCGTGGGACTTGAGAGCGGGCGAAGATCTTACCCGCGTTGCGGTGAAAGTCTGGGATGATCTTGCAGTTGCTCCCGAGGAAAGAAAGTTCGCGGGTGGAATTGTTCGGACAGTTGCAGCATCACAGCCCGGTCTCGATGAAGAGCTCACTGCTGTGACCGACAACTGGCGTCTCGAGCGCATCGGAGCGATCGAGCGATCGGTGCTCAGACTCGGCGCAGCAGAGCTGAAACGAGGCGAGACGCCGCCGCGCGTCGTCATCCAGGAAGCAGTGCGACTTGCTGAGCGCTTCGGCACTGCAGCGAGCGCGAGATTCGTCAACGGCGTGCTCGACGCCTACGCGCGCCGAGCGGGCGTGCTCTAAGTGAGAATCCTCGTCGTCAACTGGAACGACAGGGAAAATCCGAACGGAGGCGGCGCCGAAGTTCATCTTCACGAAATATTCGGGCGTCTTGCGTCACGAGGAAATCGCGTCGACCTGCTCGCAAGTGGATGGAAGGGCGCGTCGCCCCGCGCATTTCTCGATGGGATCGATGTCCATCGCGTTGGCACGCGATACTCGTTTCAGTTCAACGCGCGACGCTATTACAAGGAGCGGCTGGCGGGAAACCGCTACGACGTGATTGTCGAAGACCTGAACAAGATTCCGCTGTATATCCCACGGTGGGGCGGACCACCCGTAGTAACGCTGGTTCATCATCTTTTCGGCGGCACGATATTTCGCGAAGCTGCGCCTCACATGGCCGCGTCCGTCTGGCTGGCTGAGCGCGGAATCTCGTTTGTGTATAAAGGGCTGCCGTTCGAAGCCGTCAGCGAGAGTACGGCCGATGACCTCGTTGCCCGGGGTATTCCGCGGCGCACGATCAAGGTCATATATAACGGTATGGACACGGAGTTCTTCACTCCCGCCGCTAACACCCGGTCCAGCGATCCGCTGTTTGCCTATGTCGGGAGGCTCAAGCGATACAAGGGCGTCGATCTCGTCCTCCAGGCGTTTTCCGCCTTAAATGCACCCGGTGCCAGGCTGGCGATTGCCGGTGCCGGGGACTATCGCGATCACCTGGAACAGCTCTCTCACGCACTCGGCATTGCGGATCGGGTCCGATTTCTCGGCTTCATTTCTGCGGAGGAGAAGCGGGACCTGCTTCGTCGCGCATGGGCGTCGGTGTTCGCCTCCCCGAAGGAGGGCTGGGGGCTGACCAATCTGGAAGCGCAGGCCTGTGGCACGCCTGTGATTGCGAGCGATTCACCCGGACTTCGTGAGTCACTCAAGCCTGATGAGACAGGATTTCTAGTTCCGCATGCGGATATTCCGGCGCTTGCGGGCGCCATGCAGCGCTACATCGATGATCCGGATCTCGTTGAATCGATGGGGAGGGCGGGCAGGCGTTTTGCCGGACGTTTCACCTGGGATCGTTCGGCAGACCAAACCTTAGAGCACCTGAGTAAGGTGGTGCAGCGAGGCAGATAGCAGTGGAGATAATCTTTCATGCCCATCATGCAAACGTGTCAGATCGTATGCGGAAAAGAGCTGAGTCAGCAGTGCGTCGAGTCGCCCGCAGGATGGCGCGCGCAGTTGACGGCATTATCCGCTTTGAGCAAGATGGACCCGTGAAACGAGTAGAAATTGTTCTCCATGCTCCCCGTCAACGCGACTTGATCGCGCGTGGTGAAGGCCGCTATTTCGGTCCCGCATTCGCGGGCGCGATGGACCGGCTTATCACGCAGATTCAGACGCTGCGCGCAGGCCACCGCGCAGCGCGGCGGGTCGCCTCGGCGGGTAAGGCCGCTGCCATTTGAGTCGCGCGCTTACAGTACGGAAATTTCTCGAGGCATTCGGTGAGACGCTCGCGCTCTCGGACATCGGCGCGGGGACAGGACTCGATTCGGTAATTCCAAACGCTGACATATCGAGCCCCGGGCTTGCGCTCGCGGGATACGTCGACCGGTTCGTTGCGGAACGACTTCAGGTGCTTGGCGAAACCGAAATCACCTACCTGACATCGTTGTCACCGACGGAAAGAAATCGAATCCTCCAGAGTTTTTTTGGTTTCTCG
>DATEDH010000276.1:0-4991 GCA_035281765.1 Gemmatimonadaceae bacterium | reverse complement strand
CACGGCGCGACTCACTTTCCACGTCGCAAGCACTCCGACCGGCAACAATCCGGGGCCGCTCACTCCGCCCGTTCCGAATCCCAGCGCAGGCTTCCGCTTCTCGACATCGATCAGCAGTCCCGGCATCGTGTTCACGAGAGTCAATCCGTCAGCACCGGCATTCACTGCTGTTCGCGCAGTGTCCGCAATCGCAGGGAGCGTTGGAGACAGTTTTACGAACAGTGGTTTTTGAGTGACGGCGCGAGCACGCTCGATCAAAGCGCGCAGGGTCTCGCGATCCGCGCCGAACTCGATTCCGCCCGCCTTTGTATTAGGGCAGCTCACATTGAGCTCGAACGCATCGATGCGCGAGTGCGAAGTGAGACCCTCAACGACGGTCGCGAAATCCTCGAGCACTTTCCCGACGACATTCACGATTACGCGCGGTGCCCGCACATTCTTCTCGAGCCACGGAATGTCGTCGCGCATCACAGCATCGAGTCCAGGATTCGCGAGTCCCACCGCGTTGATCATCCCGCCGTCGAAGTCCGACACACGCGGGGCTGGCGCCCCGTGCCGGGGCTCGGGGCTGACCGCCTTGGTAATAATTCCGCCGAGTGATTCGAGATCCATTACGCCGCTGAGCTCGCGGCCATAGGCCGCGGTTCCCGCAGCGAGCAGGACGGGATTTTGAAATTCGAGATTTGCCGCGCTGACCCGAAGGACCTTCGCGGCTGAGGTCAACGTCCGCCCGACCCGATGCGCGCGTCGTAGTGAGAGATGTACTCCATCACCGAGCGCGCGATGCTCGATGCAATCGTCCGCTGATTGTCGGGATCGAGGAGGTACGCAGCCTCGGTTGGATTCGTGCCGAATCCAATCTCTACGAGTACCGCTGGCATGTACGATCCTCGAAGGACAGCGAAGTTCGCCTGCTGTACTCCCCTGTCCCGCCCCGGATGGAACCGCCGCAATCCATCCTGAATTGTCTCTGCGAGATCGTTCGATTCGCGCAGATGCTCGTTCTGCGCCATGTCATTGATGATGAAGCTGAGCGGATCACCCTTGGGAGCGTTCGCTCCTGTCTCGAACTTCACTGCTTCGTTTTCCATGCGCTCGACACGGCTCGCTTCTTCTGTCTTTGCCTCAGCGAGGAAGTACGTTTCGTATCCGCGCTCGCGCGCTCCGGCAGCTCCACGGGAGCCGGTCGCATTCACGTGAACAGAGACAAATAGATCGCCCTTGTTGCGGTTTGCGATTCGGCCTCTGTCCGACAATGCGATCAGAGTATCTCGCGTACGGGTCATGAGGACGTCGACACCCTGATTGCGCAATTCACTCGCGAGAAGCCGCGCGACCGCGAGCGTGACATTCTTTTCGACAATTCGCGGACCGGAACCGATCGGGCCGGTCATTCCGTTGTCCGGACCGCCATGCCCCGCATCGACGACAATCAGCCTGCGCGTATTGCGGCGCGGCTTTGCTGGTGTGCTCGATGTTGTGCTCGACGGCAATGACGGCGATGGTTCCACTGAAGGCTGCGGGGCTTCGACAACGCGACGAGCAGCAGTGTTGAAGATTCGCATCTCGCGCGCGCTCGCATCGTAGTTGAAACCGGATGCAACGCGTGGAATGACTGATGTCGCAACCTGATACGGAACCAGGAACGTGCTGCCGGATCTGAGCGGGGGAAGCAGAATCGGAACGACATCATTTCCCACGCGAAGAAACGGAACTCCTTCCGTCATCTCGATCCGTGAGTCGCCAAGCGTCATGCGATATCTGCCAAGCGAAGCAGGGCCGGCTGAGCCTCCAAGCGCAGCAGCGAGAAGATCCGCACGGATGTAAGTCCCGCTCAACGTGGGAATTGTCGCCACAGTTCGTGTGGCGTCCGCCTGCCTGACGACTAAACCCGGCTGAACTGCCGAGGTTTGAAGAAAAAGTAGAAGTCCTGCAATCACCGCTGCCTCACTGCCCGCTGCATGTCACGCTCGTCGTCACGTCGCCGCTCATCGGCGCGCTTGTCGTAGAGCTTCTTTCCGCGCCCCAGCCCGATTGCAACCTTAGCTTTGCCGCGCTTGAAGTAGAGCTCGAGCGGGACGAGCGTCAGTCCCTGACGTTCCACCGACCCGATCATCTTCCTGATCTCGCGCCTGTGCAGAAGCAGCTTGCGCGTGCGGGTCGGCTCGTGGTTGAAATAGCTCGCCTGTTCATACGGAGAGATGTGAAGGTTGAGGAGATGAACCTCTCCATCCTTCACGATGCCGTATGCGTCGGAGATATTGGCCTTGCCGTTGCGCAGAGACTTCACTTCGCTTCCGGTGAGAACGATTCCAGCTTCCCAGGTGTCGAGAATATGGTAGTCGTGACGCGCGCGCTTGTTCCGCGCAATCGACTGTCGCTCCTGTTTTTCCGCTGTCTCTGCCATGGCTCGTACGCCGCAACTTAGAAGCGATACACGGATTCAGAAAGTCTTTTCGCGTTGACTTCACTTTCTGCGCTGTCTAGTTTGGGAATTCAAGCCGAAGTGGTGGAACTGGTAGACGCGCTGCGTTCAGGGCGCAGTGGGTGCAAGCCCGTGGGGGTTCGAGTCCCCCCTTCGGCATACATAATAAAGTGACGGCGGACACTGTCCGCCGTCACTTTTTTTTCGTGGATCCGGCGCTTTAAACCGGTTCCAGAATCGGTAGAGACTTTTCTCGAGCCTTCGGAGTATTGGGAAGACCGACGCGCTCGCGGACCACCGGCTCATCATGCAACAGATCCGACAACGATACTCCATCGAGCACGTCGTCGATCTTCTTTTGCAGGAGAACCCATACCGGCCGGATGCTGCACAAGTGCGCAGCGGAGCAGCGATCGGCCTCGACCGGATGCGTGACACAGTGAAGATCGAACGTCTCCAGCTCCGACGCCTGAATTACTTCGCGAATGGTCGTTTCAGCAGGAGACCTTGTAAGCGAATAGCCACCACGAGCTCCGCGAGTGCTCGTAATCACTCCGGCACGACGAAGTCTCAATAGAATCTGCTCGACATAATCCGCCGGGAGCTTCTCGCGCTTTGCGATGTCCCGGCCGTTGATCGGACCTTCATTCGCGCGCCGCGCGAGGTGAAGTGCGCAAATCACACCGTATTCAGCCCAGGTCGTTATCCGCATACTCTCAAGATAGACAGTCTCTCATTCAAGAACAACGCGGCAGCGAGCCAGGTTCGACTTACCCCGCTGAAACGCCCCCGTGCGCGCCGCCGGGCACTCCGATCTCCGTCATCTTCCGCAGGTCGAGCACGTCGTCGATCTCATCATCTGGAATCACATGCTCACGCTTGACCAGGTCGCGAATGAGGATGTTCTCCTTTACCGACTGCTTGCTGAGCTCCGCTGCTTTCGCATAACCAATCTGCGGAGCGAGCGCTGTCGCAAGAGCTGCCGACCGCTCGACCCAGAACGCGCACTGCTCGGCGTTCGCTTCGATTCCCTTCACGCAGCGATCAGCAAGTGTGTTCGCAGTGTTCGTGAGAATGCGCATGGACAGGAAAATGTTCTGCGCGATGACAGGCATCATCACGTTGAGCTCGAGCTGTCCATGTTCCGCCGATATGCTCACGCACGTGTCGTTGCCCATAACCTGGAAGCACGCCTGATTGACCATTTCAGGAATTGAGGGATTGATCTTTCCGGGCATGATCGACGAACCAGGCTGAACAGCAGGAAGACGAATCTCGTCGAGCCCTGTGCGCGGACCGCTCGCGAGCAATCGCAGGTCGCTCGCAATCTTGCTCAAGTCGAGCGCAAGATTCTTGAGCTGTGATGAGAACGACGCAGCATCTCCCATGCTCTGCATGAGCTGAATGCGATCCTTCCCCTCGCGGACTTCGACACCAGCGGACTTAGCGAGCTCGCGCACCATTATGGCGGGATATTCCGGCTCGACGTTCACGCCTGTTCCAACTGCACTGCCGCCGATTCCGAGATCACGCAGATAATCCGCAGCTTCGGTGACACGTTTCAGCGCGCGCCGGAGTGAACCGGCATACGCAGCGAACTCCTGGCCGAGGCGAATCGGCATGGCATCCTGGAGATGCGTGCGCCCCGACTTCATCACGTCGTCGAACTCGCGACCTTTTGCTTCGAATGCGCCGATCAGGTTTTCGAACGCCGACTGAAGCGCCGGAAGCTCGGTGACCGAACCAAGTCGAATCGCCGTCGGAATCACATCATTGGTGGACTGCGCCATGTTAACGTGATCATTCGGGTGCACCGGCTTGTACTCTCCGCGATTCCCGCCGAGGATCTCATTCGCACGATTGGCGAGAACTTCGTTGATGTTCATGTTGTGCGAAGTTCCAGCGCCCGCCTGGTACGGATCGACAACGAAGTGCTCACGATGCTGTCCCGACAGGATCTCATCCGCGGCTTTCACAATCGCGTCGGCGAGCTTCGCATCGAGACGGCCTGTCTCCTTGTGAGTGATCGCCGCCGCGCGCTTGATTCGAACAACGGCGTCGACAAATGCGCCGAGCGGCTTGAGTCCGCTGATCGGGAAGTTCTGCACAGCGCGCAGTGTCTGGACGCCATATAGTGCATCCGCGGGCACCTGCAGCTCGCCAAGCGGATCCTTTTCGGTTCTGGTATTCGTTGTCATTTCACAAATGCCTGGTTCAGGCGCGGACGATTCGTGCCGTGCCGTTGATGAACGGATTGGAGATTTTTTCTTCGCCGATTGTTGTCGTGTCGCCGTGACCCGGATGTACGACTGTCTCGGCGGGAAGCGCGACAATTTTCTTCAGCGATTCCTCGAGCTGCGATGGATTCGAGAAAGGGAGGTCGGTGCGGCCGATGGAGCCGGCGAAAAGACAATCGCCGACGAGTGCGTTGCCATATCCATGAATCACAACGTGGCCCGGTGCATGACCTGGAGTATGCATCACATCGAGCGCCAGCTCGCCGAGCTTCAGCTTCTCTCCCTCTACGAAAGCGTGATCCGGAGCAGGTGGTTCTTCATATGGGATC
>DATEDH010000275.1:0-6556 GCA_035281765.1 Gemmatimonadaceae bacterium | reverse complement strand
TAACAGCAAAAAAAAACAAAAAAAAGCAGTTCTCCGTGGGGACTCCGTTTCTCCGTATCTCCGTGTCTAGGTCGTCAGATGCTGCGTGTCCAGGTCGTCAGATGCTGCGAAGGCGTTAAGATTTGGATAATGCTGATTCGCATCACGAAAGGCCGCGATGGGCCGAATACTCTTACATGTATCCGCGATGACGGAACGACAACCTGGGCCAAGGTCCAGGATTATTTCCCCGTTCACGACATCACGCATTACGTCGTCGAGACAACGCTCGGGATTCCAAACGCGTTCTACAGTCTTGTCCACGACGGCTGGGACATCACGCAGTTTGCAGAGAAGGGCGCGGGGCAGCGCATTCCGCCGCAGGCAAACCTTGTCGAAGCACTTGTCACGCGACTTCAGCAGCGCCTCATGCCGGGGTCGGATATGTCCGTCGACTCATACAACGAGGAAGTGCAGGCGATCCTCGAGGGGATCGACAATCCCGAACGGCGCCCTGTAACCGAAGAAGAGCTGGGCGCGATGTGGGCCAGGCTTCGTGAGCTGCTCACCGAATTCAAAGCCCTCGAGCCCGGCGGGTCGCTCGAGCTCACTTTCGAGCCAGTGTCTACATAGCGCGACAAAAATCGTCCACCGCCGATGACATTGTCGCGCTTACCCTCCGCGGTGGGATCTCCTAAAGCTTGATACAGTAACGACTTAGCCTGCTCATCGAATCGGGTCCCTGCTGTGCTGAATGGTATGCCAACAACTCAGCTTTCAGGAGCTCCATTCAATGAATAGAAAACTTGTCGTTGCCGGTCTTTTCGCTGCTTTTGCCGTCTCTGCAGGGACCGCCGAGGCGCAGCGCAGGACGTCACGGCGACTTCCAGCCGAAACGGTTCCGTCACCATCCATCTCGCCCTACGCGGGATACATGATGTTCGGCGATATCGTCGACGGCCCGCTTGGAACTTCGCTCACGTCATCGAGCGGATCAGTTTTTGGAGTCCAAGGCAATCTCCCGCTTGGCTCGACGCTTTCGGTTGTCGGAAACGTCGCTTATTCGCAGCCTGATCTTCGATTCGGCCTGCCGATAGTTGGCGGAATCAATTTCGGAAAGAGCGAGATCTGGATGTACGACGCAGGATTCCAGTTCAGTGCTCCGACGGCCGGGCGCTCGATCAGTCCGTTCGTACAGGTTGGCGCTGGTGGAATGAGCTATAACGTGACGGTCGCAGGTGTCAGCACCAAAGCAACCAACCTTGCGCTCAACGCAGGCCTTGGCGCTGACGTTCCGATCGCGCAGAATATCGGACTCCGGCTTTTTGCGAAGGATTACATCGGAAAGTTCGATGTGAAGGAAGCTGCGGGGATCGATTATGATGCGAAGACCACGCACAACTTTGCGTTGTCTGCGGGACTCAAGCTGCAGTTCTAGTTCAAAAACAACGCGTCGCCCGACGGACGACGGGCGACGCGTTGTTTTTTTTTAACGATCCCTCAGATGCGGGCACGAACCCGATGGGGGATCGGGAACACCATATGATTCGAGAAGAATCTTCGCCGCGCGACCTTTATTCAACGAGATAATGATGAGATTCGCATACTCATCACTGCATAGATCTCCGATATTACCGCCCGCCAGCTTCGATGCGATATAACCGATCGTATTGTTGTGTCCCACGACGAGGATCGTCGCACCCGGGTGCGAGTTGATCTCCGCCAGGACGTTCTTCATGTGAGTCTCGACCGACGACTCGATCGGAACGATCATCGGCTTGATGTGGCGAAGCTTGGCGAGCGGCGCAGCAGTCTGAATGGTTCGTTTGAGGTTGCTCGTGATTATCATGTTCACGCCCGAATCCCTGAGAGCGACAGCCAGCGACTCCGCTCTGGCGCGTCCCTTTTCACTGAGATCAGGGTCGCGTTCGCTTTCGGACATTTTCTCGCCGTGCCGCACGAGATAGACGGTGGTCTCGGTCTTCCCGTCAGGGATGACCGGCGCTTCGCCCGCCGACGCGGCAGCGCAGGCGGTGATGGCAGCGGCAGCGAGAAATGAAACTCCGGTCGCGGTACGACGTGAGAGAAGTAACATTATTGGTCCCTTAATTCCCTGAAACGGAAAGAGTCGTTGGAAAACCTGAAAAAATGCCCGACATGATAATCTGGCGACAAGCTCGTGCGGCGGCGACAATCGCAATTGCAGTGCTCGCGCTCGCGTGCGACTCGGGCAGCCCGTCCAAAACCGCCGATGACATCGCTGCCGACTCGGCCCTCGCAGCGGATCTCGCACTCGCAAATCGCGATACGCTCCTCGTCGATTCGATAGGCGCGTACCGTGAGCCCGCTGCTGCCGAACAGGATACGGCTCCAGCTTCTGCGGCCCGTGACTCGATAATAGCGCGCGATAACAAGCCATCGATACCGGCAACGCAGCCGGGCATATCTGCTCCACCGGCGACAACAAGTCAGCCTGCTTCGCCTCCGCCTGCGAATCCGCCCGCTGCCACTTCTCCCGCAGCGAAAACCGCATCGGCTCCGCCTGCCGCCGCGAAAAAACTGAGCGGAACCCGCGCATGCACCTCGCCGACCCAGGAGAATCAATCAGAGTGCATTCGCGTTCTCATTGCAGCCGCAGATGCGCGGCTCAACAGAACGTATCGCGCGCTGATTTCAGAGATGCGCAGACAGGAAAACGTGGCTCCCGGCGCAAAGGATCCGCCGTCGGTTGAGAAGCTTCGAATCGCGCAGCGATCGTGGCTTGTCTATCGCGACAACGAATGCCGCAAGCGCGGACGCGGAAAGGAAGGCAAGCTGTGGGCGCGCCCGCGTGCAAAATGTCTCGGAGAATTTTCAGCCCGGCGCGCCAACGAGCTGGCCGACGACTTTATTCGCCTGACTGCTCACTGATTCCTTCGTCGAGGAGCTTCAATGCATCCTCGACGTCGGATTCCTTCACCGCAATCCTGATGGGATGAAGCGCGTTCAGGTAAGGCAGCATTCCTGCAGCGTTATCGCCGATGATCATCGACTCGATTCCATTCGCCTCGAGCACTGCCTCGGCGAGCCGTGCATCGACATCGCGCGCGAACGTGCGAATGACGAACAGTCCGTCTTCTTCGTTCAATGGCGAGCTATTCGTTGACTGCTTCTTTCATGTCCCGGTTCTCAGCGATCACCTTGTGGCTCGCATCCGGAGGCATCTGCTCGTAACCCTTGAAGCGCTGCACGAACGTTCCATGTCCGTGCGTCTTCGAGAACAAGTCGGTTGCATACAGGTGCATCTCCGCCTGCGGAATCACCGCGCGAACCTTGGATTTCCCGCCGGGAACGGAATCCGTGCCGAGTATGTGTCCGCGCCTCGAGGAGATGTCGCCTAGCACGTCGCCGAGGTAGAGGTCGGGAGTTGTGACTTCGACTTCGTCGAGCGGCTCGAGCAGAATCGGCTTGCACTTCTGCGCGACAGTTTTGAATGCGAGAATCCCTGCGAGCTTGAACGACATTTCGTTCGAGTCGACCGAGTGGTACGAGCCATCGTATAACTCGACCTGGAAATCGACGAGGGGATAGCCGGCAAGCACGCCGCGCGCTGATGCTTCCTGGATTCCCTTGTCGACAGCGGGAATGAATTTCGAGGGAATCGATCCGCCGACAATTGCATTCACGAATGTGTAACCGGCGCCGCGATGCGTCGGCGCCATGCGGATCCAGCAGTCACCGAACTGCCCTTTTCCACCTGATTGCTTCTTGTGACGTCCTTGTCCGTCGCCTTTTCCGGTAATCGTCTCGCGGTACGCAATCTGCGGCTTCTTGAGCTCGCCGGTGACTCCGTAGTTTCTCTTGAGGCGTGACATCACGACGTCGAGATGCCGCTCACCAAGTCCAGCGACGATCGTCTCGTGAGTCTCCGCGTTGTAATGAGTCTGGAAGCACGGATCCTCATCATGCAGTCGATGCAGTCCCTGCTGAAGTTTTTCTTCTTCGCCACGCGCTGCAGCATGTACTGCGTAAACGACGCGAGGCTCCGGAAATGCGATCTGCTCGAGACGCACGGGATGCTCGCGCGTCGACAGTGTATCGTTCGTGTGAGTGTTCTTGAGTTTTGCAACGCAGCCGATGTCGCCCGGATGCAGCACCGGGACTTCAGTTCGCTCCTTGCCCTGCGGAACTGCAATGTGCGCCATCTTTTCGGCGTGTCCGCGCGTCGCATTGTACACTTCCTGTCCGCTGTGCAATGCTCCGGAAAAAACGCGGAAGAAAGAAACGTCGCCAACGTGCGGCTCCGAATGCGTCTTGAAGACCAGAGCTGAAAGCGGACCGTTGTCAGCGGCGTGAATCTCGACAGTATGGTCGCCTTCGGCACCGACGAATGCGTGAAGCTCTTCCATCTCGTACGCAGAAGGCATCAGCTCGACGATCTTGGTGAGCAGCGCCTGCGTTCCGTATGTGAGATCGGATGAGCAGCAGAAGAGAGGGAACAGCTCCTGTCGCTTCATTGCTTCCTTCATCGCGTTCAGTGCGGCGGCGCGATCGATCGTGTCGCCGCCGAGGTATTTCTCGAGAAGGTCGTCGTCGGTTGCGGCGATGCCTTCGATGAGCTGCTCGTAATATTTGTCGAAGAGCGCCTGGTTCTCGGCGGGGATGTCGGTTTCCTCGTACTCACCGCTTCGCGTTCCTTTCTTGAAGATGTGTGCTTTCTTGTCGAAGAGGTTGAGGATTCCGTGGAACTCGAGTCCTTCGCCAATCGGCACTTCGACCGGGATGACGCGCGGTGTCAGCTCTGACTTGATCGTTTCGTAGACCTGGTCGAATGAGGCGTGCTCCTTGTCCATCATCGAGACGACAAAGAGCACCGGATCTTTCCGCTCGATTGCTTCGTTGAACATTCGCGTGGTGCCGACTTCGACTCCGCCTGTTGCGCTGACGACTACGAGTGCGCCATCGGCAGCGTGGAGTCCGGCGATTGCTTCGCCCTGAAAATCCGAATAGCCGGGTGTGTCGAGCAGATTGATTTTCGTATCCATCCACTCGGCGTGGGCGCATGCGAGGGAGATAGAAAAACCGCGCTCTGTTTCTTCGGGGTCGAAGTCAGTCAGCGCGGTTCCGTCTTTTACTGCCCCGTGTCGCTTGGATGATCCGGAAACGAAGGCGAGCGCATCGACCAGAGTGGTCTTGCCGCTCGCCCCATGCCCAACGACAGCGATGTTGCGAATGTCTTCGCTCTTATACTCTTTCATAATCGGCCGCTCTTACCCTTTCTGGTATCTTTTGGAAAACTGACCCCTAAACCATAGCGTGGGAAGGGGGTTCAGACGGGCGCTGGCAGCCGGTTGCTGATAGCAGGTAGCTGTTGCTGAAGACCGACAGCCGGCGACTGGTAGCTGCTTAACTGGGCTGCCTGTCGTCAGCTACCAGTCTCCAGCGTCAGCTACCTGCTATCAGCTACCGGCTACCTGCCTAGCGTAATACCAGCGAGTAGATCACCGCGTTCAATACGATTGCCAATGCGCCGAGCAAGGCATGATTTCGGCGCTCGTGCGCCGGGTTGAATCGCATCCGCAGGATATGGTGCTGCAGGAAGCCCTCGGGATATGGTTCGACCCCGCCCATCTTCCAGAACCGTTTTTCCCAGGGTGTAAGCGGGCAGCCGAGGTCGAAGATCAGGGTGAGGCCCGCCCATGTGACAGCGGCAAGGTGAACCCACATGAGCTGGGGCCATTTCAGCGCCAGAATGCTGCCGAGCAGCACGAAGATTACATAGGCGATGTGGACGGCCGCGACAATGCGCGCGAGCAGCCGCCAGGTCACGCTGTTGCTGACGGGTCGAAATGCGGGTTTTCGATGATGCCGACTATGTTGCCGAAGGGATCGGCGACGGTGCCGACCTTGATTCCGTCGCCTACTTCGTGAGGTGCTTCAACCACTTGAGCATTCATCCCTTTAAGGTTCACGAATGCATCATCGATATCTGCAACACCCCACCATGCGACTGATCCGCCTGGCCCGGCATGCTTCGCGTTCGGGTCGAGCCCGAGCTCGTATCCGCCGACGTTGAATCCGACGTAGAACGGCATGTCGAAATACGGCTCGATGCCCAGCAGGTTTGAGTACCATTCTTTTGCTTTTGCGAGGTCCGGAGCGGCGTAGATCACGGTTCTCAGACCGAGTATGAATTTGGGTCGACTCATAATTGCCAGAAGGGTTGTGGGCGAAGGACAAATATTGCAGTACTGAAGCATCACCCGCCAACAGGAGACTTGACCTTGTTTCTCGCGTTCGTTGCGATTGGAGTGCTCGCCGGAGTTTTGTCGGGCTTGTTTGGAATTGGTGGCGGGGTAGTGATCGTGCCGTCGCTGATATTTCTGGCCGGTCTCACGCCGATCAAGGCTACGGGCACATCGCTCGGAGCGTTGCTGCTTCCTGTGGGGGCGCTCGGTGCACTCGAGTATTACCGAAGGGGGAACCTCGACATTCGTGCAGCGCTGCTGATTGCGCTCGGATTGTTCTTCGGGGCGTGGGTCGGAGCCAAGCTGGCGCAGCAGATGACGCCGGTTCAGCTCAAGAGGGCATTCGCAGT
>DATEDH010000274.1:0-13208 GCA_035281765.1 Gemmatimonadaceae bacterium | reverse complement strand
CCGCCTTTTGAACGAGATCATCCAGTCTTGTCTTTCGCTGCTGCATTCACCGAAAACTACTCGTAAGCGAGTGCCAGCGCTGTGGGTATCCGGATGGCTCGCATGGCCGGCCAGGCGCATGCCAGAACGCTCACGACAATGGCCACTCCAAGCCAGCTCAGCACCCCGCCGGCTCCCGGGAGCAAGTGCGGATGAACCGGCACCATGATCCGCCCGAACGCGCGGCCGAGGATCGCGCTCATCGGGATCGAAAGAGGAATCGCTGCTAGCCAGCTTGCGACCGCGATTACCAGCCCCTCGACCTGGATGATCGATGCGATCCACGAATTGCGCGCTCCAATCGCCCGCATCACGCCGATCTCCCGCGTCCGCTCCAGCACTCCCATGCTCAGCGTCGACGCCAGCCCCAGACCACCGACAATAATTATCAGCTTGCCCATGAATCCAAGGAACCCTGCAACCATCAACAGGTGATCCTCCACCACGGCGCGCTGTTCTGTCATGAGCTGTGACGATTGAACTGCGAATCCGCTCTCTTCAAACCTGGATCGCAGCCGCTGTATCAAATCGAGCTGCGATGCATTGCCTTCCAGGCGCGAGTCCACCACGATCGTACTTGCGCTTCCGTCCGTGATACTTTCACGCGTTGCATACGCCGCTGGAGATGGAGTCGCCTCTGTGATTCCCACGATCATCCAGTCGGTCTCGCGCCCTTTCACAACGAGTGTGACCGTTGCGCCGACTGTCATACCCGGCTCTTCCTCCGCCAGCCTGCGATTGATGACGAGCGCGTTCGAATCGCCGCGTTTTAGCCATCGCCCATTCACCATCGCCACCGAAAGCATCGATGAGCCCGCAGCAGGGGCAGTGATTGGGAACGCGTTGCCGACAGATCCATCGCTCCGTTTTCTTGCTGCTCGCGCGCCACTCCACGCCTCGGCCGTCACTACTCCGTCCACTCCACGTGCAATCGATTCCAGACTGTCGATCGATTGAGGAGAGACAAAGCGGATGACTGCATCGAACCGCTGCGATCCAAACAGCGTGTCGACCGACGCGCGGATTGCATTTTGCAGATTGATTGCGCCCAGGTACACGGCGCCCCCAACTGCAAGAGCACTGAGTGTGAGAAGCATCCGCGCGCGTTTACGGAAGGCATTGCGAATCGAGAGGAGCAGTGGCCGCGCGAGGCCGCTCACGTTGAGCAATGGCGCCTCCCTCCCCTCCACGGAAGCGATTCCTGTCTCACGAATTGCATCGACAACTTTTATCGACGCCGCTTTCTTCACCGGAATGGCCGATGCAATTACCGGAAGCAGCGTTCCCACTGCGACCTGCACTGCGATGATCCAGAAAGGAACGAGAGCCGATCCGATATCAAAATTCAGGAGCTCTGCCGTGAATGCCGCGTATTTTTTTCCGATCACGTAGGCGATTGGAACGGCGACGAGTGAAACGCCAATCCCGATCACCATCGCCATCGCGCAGTACATCGTCATGATGTCACGAGACGAGGCGCCGATCGCCTTCATCACCCCGATCTCGCGCGCCTGGCCTGCAAGCATTGCAGAGATGAGGTTCACAACGAGGAAGCCGCTGAGTAACAACGCAAGAACCCCAAATGCACCCTGCGTGAAGAGGAGCGAATCGATTTGCGCCGCGTGGATGTGGCGTCCTGGAACTGGCACATCGATATCGCGAACGACTCTTCCTGACTCGCGCACTATCGCCGCCGCCTGATTTGCAATCGCTCGAATCTTTTCGCGTCCAAGAGTCCGGTCACGAACGACAATGCGTATGTCCTCCATCGAGCCTGAGCCGTTGAGCTTCGCCATTGTCGCCGGTGTCACGAACAAATAGACGACATGCTCCATCCAGCCCGGAGCCAGGCCGACATCACGCGCGACCGCCGTCACGGGCAGCTCGATCGGTTCTCTGTCGCCCACCCGAACCTGGAGTCGCTCGCCAACCGAAGTGCCGGAGAAATCCAGCGATGAGCTCTCGACTGCGACGGCGTCGTCCGTAACCGGCCAGTCACCCTGCTCGCCCTTGATCACTCCAATTCTCACTTTCGCGAAATCGGGCGCGCTAATCACAACTGCCGATCGCCATCCAGTGCTGGTGTACACACTACCGCTCGCGGACGCGCGTGCCTCAACGAGTCTCAGCTCATCGATGCCTTTGATGCGTTCGATCAGCGCAATGTCGACATTGGAGGTCCGTATCGTTGCTGACGCAGGATCGCTCGCTCCGTATTCCTGGCGTGTTCCACCCCGCACAAGTGCCCACGTATCGAGCACTGCTCCAGCTCCGGCAATGCCGATTCCAATCGCAGCTGCGACGAGCGCAGTGCGCGATTTGTGAAGCGCGAGATCACGATAAACTTTCCGCCACCTCACGCTCACTGAATCCTGCCATCCACAAGAGTGACGACTCGCGATGCGTAACGCTGAGCGCGAATGTCGTGAGTGACCATGACGATGGTCTGTCCTTCATGTCGCAGCGTCGAGAGAAGCTCGAGCATCGACTGCGCAGTCGCCGAATCGAGGTTGCCTGTCGGCTCATCGGCGAGCAGAACCTCTGGCTCGTTGGCAAGCGCACGGGCAATCGCAACACGCTGCTGCTCACCGCCTGACATGGCTGATGGGAGCTTGTGAGCGTGACGCGGAACGCCAAGCCGTTCCATAAGTGCGAGCGCACGCTTCCTGCGCTCGCGAAGCGGCCACCGGTTCGCAAAATCCATCGGCAGCATGATGTTCTCCAGCGCAGTAAGGGTCGGCAACAGCTGAAAGAACTGAAATACAATTCCTACAGCATCGCCTCGCCATTTCGACATCTGCGATTCCGACAGGGCATGCACCTCGGTCCCCGCAACACTGACACTTCCTTCGCTCGGCCTGTCGATCCCGGAAAGAATATTGAGCAGCGTGGACTTGCCACTTCCGGATTGCCCGACGATCGCGACGAAATCGCCTTTCTCGATTTTGAGATGGACGTCAGCAAGCGCATTGAAGGTTGCGCCGGCTGCTTGATATGAGCGCGAAACTCCCGCAAGAGAGATGAATGATTGAGTCATGCGACGAGAATACGCGTCGCCCGGTCATTCGATGTCCCGTTCGTCCCACTGAACGAACCGTCAGGCGAAAAAGACGATGAAACTCACCCTCACGACAGTACGATTGTCTCGTACCCGAATCATGGAGTAGTGGTGAAATATCGTTCGATGTGGATCACGATTGCTGTGCTTCTGTCGCCGGCAATGTCTCAGGCGCAGCATGGCGCCGGAGCGTCGCCTAATCGCTCAGCGCCGCGCGAAGCGTCGCAATTCAACTTTCTCCTTGGGCAATGGGATCTCACCATCACGCCGGCCTCGAGAACTCTGGCCCAGAAGGTTCATGGCATGGGCAAGCTTTCCGGAACATGGAAGGCGTGGCGCGTGATGGATGGCTGGGGAATCGAGGATGAGCTCCGCATCATCGATGGGTCCGGCAATCCAATGGCGCTGTCGCACGCGGTGCGACTGTACGACGCTGCCTCAAAAAAATGGAAGACTTCGACGCTCGATCCATATCGCGGGTCTATCAACGCCTCAGAAGCTGAATGGCGACAGTCGCAGATGAACACGTCGTCACGCGGCGCTGACCCCGATGGAAGGGCTTACCTCTCACGCTCGCGCTACACTGACATCAAGGCCGGATCATTCCGGTTCATTCAGGAGCGATCCACAGACGGTGGAAAGACGTGGAAGGAGAATCTCACCATCGAAGCAAAGCGTGTCTCAGCCACCGCTGCGCGATAACTTCGGGCATGTCCCGGCGGCTCGTGTGGCTTCAGCTCCTGATTGGATGGTTCCCGGTATGGGCGTTGTTTGCAACGATCATATACACCGTCCACGTCGGTACGCCTGCAAGCGAAGCGATGTTCATCTCTTTCCGGATGATCGTCGCTGCCGCGCTGCTCGGTCTCGGCGTTCAGCGAATCGCCGAGCGTGTCCCATGGCCTGAGATTGTTCGTCCGGGGTTCGTGCTGCTGCACTTCGCTGCCGCAGTCTTGTACTCGATAGCCTGGATTCTTCTCAACAGTACCATCGAGAGCGCGATTCACGGCGCAGTGATGATCGTTGTCGGCGTGGGCATCCGCTCGTTCCTTCTCGTTGGCATCTGGCTCTACGTGATGGTCGCCGGCGTGTGTTATACGCTTCAGTCGAATGCGCGGGCCGCCAATGCAGAGACCGCTGCAGCGACCGCGCAGCTTTATGCGCTGAGGTCACAGCTCAATCCGCATTTTCTTTTCAATGCATTGCACACTGTCGTGCAGCTGATTCCACGCGAGCCGAAAGTTGCGGCGCAGGCTGCCGAGCAGGTTGCGGGACTTCTGCGCGATACGCTCGACGAGGATCGCGACATAATCTCGGTGCAGCGAGAGATCGATTTTGTAAGACGCTACCTCGACGTGGAGAGAATCCGCTTCAGTGACCGGCTGAATGTCTCGATCAACGTACCTGCTGATGTGGAATCTTCAACGGTTCCATCCTTCTCAGTTCAAACGCTTGTTGAAAACGCCGTGCGTCACGGAGCTGCGCCGAAAGTCGAGCGCACCGATTTGACAATCGACGCTGGTTTGAGTGCCGGCGAGTTGATTGTCAGTGTGACTGACACCGGAGCCGGATTCGACACCGGTGACAAAACCCCGGGCACTGGTCTCAGGAGATTGCGCGAACGATTGAATGCCTTGTACGGAGGCCGCGCGCGCCTCACGATATCGAGCGAACCGAACGCCGGCACCAATGCAGTTCTCGCGATTCCGCAGGATGAGTAGCGATTCACGCGTTACGGCTCTGATAGTTGACGATGAGCCAGTCGCGCGCGCGGGATTGCGTGACATTCTCGCCGGGATAACCTGGCTGAAAGTCGCTGGTGAGGCTTCGGACGGACGAGCAGCCGTCGCGGCAATCGAGCAGCTCAAACCGGATATCGTTTTCCTCGACATCGAAATGCCAGGGCTGACAGGAATCGATGTCCTGCGCAAAGCCAGCCATCAGCCGTTCGTTATTTTCACCACCGCGTATGCGCAGCATGCAGCGACTGCATTCGAACTCGGCGCAGTGGATTACGTGCTGAAGCCATTCGGGTCCGAGAGAATTTCGAAAGCGCTCGAGCGGGTCCGCACCGCGCTCGGCGAACCTGACACACCGCCTGCGCTCGACCGCCTCCGCGAAGCACTTGGCACGGGACCGATGTCGCGACTGTTCGTCCGAACTGGAAACGGAGTCGTTCCCATTCTCGTGAGTGATGTCTCGAGATTCGAAGCTGCGGGCGATTACGTCACGGCATACACCCGCGGCACGCGCCATCTGCTTCACTTATCACTCAACAAACTCGAGTCGCGACTGGATACGCAGAAATTCATTCGAATCCACCGGGCTCACATCGTGAATCTCGATCACGTCATTGCCTTCAGGCGCTTGGCTCGCGGATTGGTCGCGGAGCTGCGAAGCGGCGAGCAGGTGCCGGTGTCCAGGGAGCGAGCGAGAGAGATAAAGGGGCTCGGTCTCTAGGCGAAATGGGGACAACGGTGATAGACTAGCCGTTGACTCCAATATCACATTGACCCCGCCAGGCGATTCCTCCGATAACGATCTCATCGCGCGCGTAGAGCGTGCGGTTGCGCCTGCTTATGACCTGCAGGACGAGCTTGGACGAGGTGGGGCCGGCATCGTCTATCGCGCAATCGATCGCCGCCTCAAGCGCAACGTCGCTCTCAAGATTCTTCCGCCGGATCTCGCGTTTCGCTCCGATATTCGGGAGCGATTTCTTCGCGAGGCGGAAACTGCCGCGCAGCTGAATCATCCGAACATCGTTCCAATCTTCAGCGTCGATGAGCGCGAAGGCCTCGCGTGGTTCGTGATGGCCCTCGTGGACGGCGGAAGCATCGCAGATCGAGTGCGCGACCGCGGCGCACTTTCGTACGATGAGGTGAGACGCATTCTGCGCGAGGTCGCTGATGCGCTCGGGTATGCGCACGAACGAGGCGTTGTTCATCGGGATATCAAGCCCGACAACATTCTCATCGATTCGCAGACGGGGCGCGCGCTCGTATCTGATTTCGGAATCGCTCGCGCGACAACTGAAGGTGAATCTCGACTGACTGCAACCGGGACTGCGATTGGCACGCCGTCGTACATGTCGCCCGAACAATGCTCAGGCGACCGCGAGCTCGACGGAAGATCCGATCTCTATTCGCTCGGCGCGGTTGGATACTTCATGATTGCAGCGAAGCCGCCGTTCGAGGGTCCGTCGACGCCTGTCATCATGATGAAGCAGGTAACCGAGCGTCCGGCGCCCTTGGGACGCGTGAGACGAGACGTTCCGCGCGATCTCGATGCGATCCTCATGAAGCTGCTCGAGAAAGATCCGGCAGACCGCTTCCAGTCAGGCGCGGAGCTCATCAAGGCGCTCGATGGACAAGCGTTCGAGCCGGCGCGCCAGGCGAGCAATGATGAAGCGGGCTCATCGATGTTTCACATGCCGACGCTCGACCTTTCAAGGTCGCCGTTGAACCCGCGGACGTTTATCGATCCGCTCAAGCCGTTGATGGTGCCACCGGTGTTCGAGCCCATTCCCGGATTCAGCAAGCGCATGGAGGCGCGGCAGAAACGGTGGGAGGCTCGGGCACTTCGGCACGAAGAAAAAGAGCGCCGCAAAATCGAAAAGGAAAATGCGAGACCGCTCTCTGATCGCATCAGGGGCTTTCGACGGCATCTCGTCAGCTATCTGGGAACGACGACTTTTCTCTTCGGCATCAACGCCGTCACCGGTGGACCTGATCCCTACTGGTGGGCTGTCTTCCCTGCCATGGGCATGCTGCTCGGCATCGTCAACGAAGGCGGATCTCTCTGGGCTGCAGGCGCGCGGCTCGGCGATGTGTTCGGAAATGCAAAGCCGCTTCCTGACGCTGCTCCGGGTGCTCCGTTGCCCATCGCGACAGGCAATCCTGTTGACAATGAAGCGCAGACGATTGCGGAAGTCCTCGCTGGCCCGCGCGGCGCGGTTGCAAGTCAGGCGGTGTCGGACCGTCGAGCTATCAAGGATCTCGTTTCCCGCTTGTCACAATCCGAGCGCGAGCTTCTGCCGGAAGTGAGCGAAACAGCAGAGAACCTTTACCAGAGAATCAAGGAGCTCGGACGTGCCCTTCATCGGCTCGACGCCGAGATCGGCCCGGAGAAGCTTACCGATCTCGATGGGCGAATCGCGCAAAGCGAAAAACCTGAGGGCACCGCCGAAGACGATCGACGTGTGCGGTTGCTGAAGCGACAACGCGAAACTCTCGCCGGATTGCTCGAGTCACGCGACAGGCTCTCCGAGCAATACGAAAGCGCCGGGCTGCTCCTTCAGAATCTCAAGCTCGACCTCATCCGCATGAGATCATCCGGTTTGCAGTCGGGACTGGCTAACGTGAACAGCGCGACGCAGGAAGCACGGGCACTTTCGAGGGAGATCGGTTACGTGCTCGCCGCAGCGGATGAGCTGCGCGATATCGACGGGCGTCCCTAAACGGGTTTCTTCTCGCTGATCGCCTTGCGAACAGCGGGTGCAACTTTGGTCCCGTAAAGCTCGATCGATCTCATGATCACTGCATGCGGCAGCGTGCCCACGCTGAACTGAATCATGAATCGAGTCATTCCAAACAGCTCGTGCTCGAACAGAATCTTGTCGATCACCTGCTGTGGATTACCGAGCAGCATCGCCCCGCGTGGAGATCTCTCGCTTTCGAAGTGACTCCTGGTTGGCGGCGGCCAGCCGCGCTCGCGGCCGATGCGACCCATCGTGTCCGCATACGCGGGCCACGCGATGTTCGCTGTTTCCTCCGCGTCATCGCCAATCAGCCCGTGCGAATTGATGCTCAGCTGCAGAGTGTCCGGATCGTGCCCCGCACGCTGCGCGCTCTCCCTGTAAAGATCGGCAAAGGGAACAAATCGCTCAGGCGAACCGCCGATGATGGCGATTGCGAGGGGAAGTCCGAGCGTTCCCGCACGGGCTACTGACTGCGGCGTTCCTCCAACTGCGATCCATACCGGAAGAGGATTCTGCACCGGACGCGGATAAACTCCGCGATCATCGAGCGACTGCGTATGCTTCCCGTTCCACGTCACCTTGACCTGCTCTCGAATAGTGAGAAGCATCGCGAGCTTTTCGGTGAACAGCTCGTCGTAGTCATCGAGGTCGTAACCGAAAAGGGGATACGATTCGATGAACGATCCACGGCCCGCCATAATTTCCGCGCGTCCACCCGAGAGAAGATCGACAGTCGCAAACTGCTGAAACACTCGGACGGGATCATCGGACGATAGAACCGTCACGGCGCTCGTCAAGCGGATCCGCCTGGTTTTCACCGCAGCCGCAGCAAGCACGATCGCTGGCGCGGACACCACGTAATCGGGGCGATGATGTTCGCCAACGCCGAACACGTCGAGTCCGACCTGATCGGCGAGCTCGATCTCTTCCATGAGATCAGCGAGCCGGCGCTCGGCGCTCACAACTTTTCCGGTAGCCGGATCCGGAGTGGCTTCAGCGAATGTGTAGACGCCAAGCTCCATTATCGCTTGCGGCCGGGAGGGACAGTGCGGTCCCAGTGAAGCGCATTGTACCGCTCGAGAATCTTCGTAAGCGGCTCTACTGGAATTGCATCAGCTGTGCGCTTATCGCCTTTCACTGTGGTTGCGCGAAGAAGCGAGTTATAGATCGACTCCTCCGTCGCTTCAGCCACGGCGAGAAACAGTGACGACATTGCATCGTTCGACAGTGTCTCGACCTGATGCACGCGATTCGTGGTGTTCCTTCGCACCGATTTAGCCGTCGAGAAAGCGATCACGTAATCGCCTGAGCCATTCGACAGATTCCCACCGGTACGGCCAACCCCGACTATTGCTCTCGCAGCAAGGCGTTCGAGATTCCTGCTCTCGAGCGGCGCGTCGGTCGCGACGACGATCATGATGCTTCCATCACCACGATCGGTCGGTGCAGGAATACTGTCTCCGAGATCGTTCTGATATGAATATCTCCCGAGCTCGCGGCCGACCGGCGCACCGTTCATTGTGAGCACCCCGCCGAAGTTGCTTTGCACAAGAACGCCAATTGTATATCCGCCGAGTGATGCGGGAAGCTTGCGGGAGCTGGTTCCGATTCCGCCTTTCCATCCGAATGCGATCGTTCCCGCGCCTGCTCCAACCGAGCCCTCATCGATGTTCGTCGCGGTGGCACTTTCGAGTGCCTGCTTTACATCGTCTGCTGTTATCGCGCGCGCTCGAATGTCGTTCAGCTGGCCGTCGTTCGTCTCGCCGACAACCGGATTGATCGACAGCACGTTCTGCATGCCAGGTTTTGCGAGCATCCATTGCGCCATCGCATCAGCAGCGCGCCACACGCAAAGTGTGCATGTAAGCAGAATCGGAGTTTCCAGCTCTCCAAGCTCTCGAACCTGCGTGGAGCCTGCGAGCTTGCCGAATCCGTTGCCGACATGAATCGCCGCCGGAACCCTATCCCTGAAAACATCTCCGGAGTGCTGGATAATCGCAGTCACTCCAGTGTGAATTGAATCGGCGGGGCTTCGTGTCACGTGTCCGACAGTTACACCGTCGACATCAGTGATGGCGTTGCGCGCCCCCGTGGGGAGAATTCCGGTTACAAGACCGATGTCACGGGCGCGCGGTCGTGAGGCTGAGCCAGCCGCCTGAGATTCCGCTGAATGAGGCATCGCCAGTGAAGTTATCAGGACGATAAGTGTCCGACTAAGAATTCTCCGGCAGCTCAATTCATGGATTGTCAGAAGGGTTCTTCGATCAGCGGCTTCCCGGTCTCGGAGCAATCGCAGCGAGAAGCAGAAACTCTTCGCTGTCAGCTTTCATTCCATGAAGCTCGCCTCTTTCGTAGGTGATAATATCGCCCTTTCTGCACTCACGCTCCGCATCGCCACCCGAAATAATTCCCGACCCCTCGAGAACAGTGAGCGTGACTGTCGAGTGACTCGTATGTGGAGGAACCTGCTGGCCGGGCGAAAGGCGGAACACCACCAGACGGAGATCATCCGAGTCGTGTATCACCGCGGTCGCAGGGCGGCCTGCATTCGCAGCGACCGCAGTGCGCGCCGCCTCCAGTGGGTCGAGCGCTTTCACTTTGACTCTCCTGACCGGCCGGCGACGTCGAGAAGCGCAGACATCAACGCCTCGCTGTCGATCGCCGATTCCTCTGCTGCAGCCGAGAGTTTTTCATCGGCGCCGCAGCACAGATCCACCCCGAACGAATTGAAAACGCTGATCGTATCGGGATACTTCGCTATCACTTCGTTGACCGTCCACGACGGATCGATCGCAATTCCAGTTGTCATCTGCTCTCCCTATGAACCCGTGCTTCCCGCACAGCGGAAGCCAAGTGTCTTCATTGTGGTTCGATCATTCAATCCGGATCTCACTGCATATCGCATGAAAGCCGCATAGTTGGACGGATCGAGTGCGCCCATCGCTGCTCCCGCGCATGACATGTCATGCGCGCGCCCCGAATGGCCTGCATGCATTGGATCAGCTGTCAGCTCCCATACGAGCTCATGCATATCGCGCACTCCGTAGACGTTGGGCGCCGATTTGCCAACTGCCTGCGAACGGCCGCTCGCGCGATTGCGATAAAAGCCAACCAGCCGTGAAATGAAATTCCTGTCTCGCGCAGCATCGCGAGTTGTTTCACTCGCTGCTGCGGCATACTCCCACTCGTTCGATGTCGGGAGCCGCTTTCCTTTTGCGGAGCAATATGCGAGCGCCGCATTGCGTGATACGCCCGTCACAGGTGTTCGCAGGTCACTCGCATTACCTGCTGCAAGATCGCCTGCCCAGTCCGCGAGATATCCATTGTCGGCGGCGTTCCGCTTCACCGCACTCTTCCGCCATTCAGGATTGCGCCGGACGAACTCGAGAAACTCTCCGCGCGTCACTGGCGCACGATCGAGCGCAAAGCCGCGGACCGCCACCCGCTCGGCGCCCTTCGTCGCATACAGCGGCGAGTAGCTGCCTTGCGGGATGACGGCCATCCCCGAGAGAACGAATGCGAGCTTCGCTGCGAAGTACATCTTTTACTCGCTGACTGCGCCGAGGGTTTTCACTGCAGCGAACACCTTCTTGTTCTCGGCGCCTTCGACCTTGAGCATTCCCAGCGTTCCCTTGTTGAATGCGCGGAAGATCGAGTGGTCGACGAGAATCAAATCGCCGGGATTCTCCACGCCGAATTCAACGATGCTCGTGCCGCCGGCAGGAATCAGAGTCGTCTGCACGTTGTGCTGCGCAACCGTTCCGCCCTCGACGTACACGTTGTCGAACACTTCGCCGATCACGTGGAACGAGCTCGTGAGATTCGGGCCTGCGTCGCCGATGAAGATGCGCACGCGGTCGCCGGTCTTCGCCTTGAGTGCGCCTTCTCCTGTGAGTGCATCGGCGCTTCCGTTGAACACCACGTAAGTCGGCTTCTCCTCGACGCCCTTCTCCATGTCGAGATCCTGAAGTCCCTTTGCACCGAAGTCACCCTTGGTGTAGAACTCCGACTGCATCACGTAGAACTCGCGATCGACCTGTGCCAGTCCTTCCTTGGGCTCGACGAGAATCATCCCGTACATCCCGTTTGCCATGTGCATGGGAACCGGTGATGTCGCGCAGTGATAGACGAAGAGGCCGGGGTTGAGCGCCGTGAAGGTGAAGACTGATTCACCACCAGGCATCGTGAGCGAGGTCTTTGCGCCACCGCCAGGGCCCGTCACTGCATGAAGGTCGATGTTGTGCGGCATCGTGCTCGATGCAGCGTTCTTGAGGTGCAGCTCGACGAGGTCGCCTTCGCGAACGCGAATGAACTTGCCCGGGACGGATCCGCCGAATGTCCACATCGTGTATTCGACGCCGTCTGCGAGACGCATCTTCTTCTCGATGATGTCCAGGTTCACGATGACTTTTGTCGCGTAGTCGCGCTTGATAGCGGGCGGAACGTGGGGCGCATCGGTGAGAACCGCGATTTCCTGTCCCTTTACGTCGTCGACAGTTGTGTGAACTGGAATCGGTGAAAACCTTGCCGAGGTCGCGCGGCCAAGTCCGTTGACTGCTGCAGTTGCGACGACTGCGATTGCAGCAAGTGCAACAAAGGGAGCGAAGCGGCGGATGATTGAGGTATTGGTCATTGAAGTGTTCTCCAGGAAGTTCTAGTTGTTAAGGCCGGCAACGAGGTCAGCGACAGTTGTTGTTGCGAGCGGGTTGCGACGTATTTCGTTGATCGCTGCCCACATGTGGTGCGCCGCGCAGGGATTGCTGGAATCGCATGGCCGGTTGCCAAGCAGGCATCTGGTATGCGGCCTCGGCTCGACAAAGCAGTCGATCACCCTCGCGAGCGTGAGTTTCTCTGCAGGGATTGCGAGCGAGAATCCGCCCTGAGGTCCGCGTGCGCTCGTGAGGACTCCCGCTTTGACGAGAGAGTTGAGCGTCTTGCTCATGTAATTCCGGGGCGCTCCGGTCGCGTCCGCGATTTCGTCAGCGCGGAACGGCCGATCGCCGCTCCCGGCAAGGACGAGCACTGCTCTAAGCGCGTAGTCCGATGTGTGTGAAAGCATTCAGGCGGTCTCGAAAAAGGAGTTTCTCATCTCGATATGAGAATCACCTTTTTCGGACCGCCTGAGAGTCGGACGAAACGAGGAACTTAAGTAGGGGAAAACCTGAGGAAATCAGCCCCGTTTTCTGATGAGCCGGCGTACCCGGCGCGCGCGGTTCGCGGCTGTGAGACGCGGCCGGTGAGCGGCAAGCAGGTCACTGCGCGAGATGATACCTACAACCTTTAGAACTGCATCGCGCGAGACAACGGGAAGGCGTCCAACCTCCTCCACTACCATATGATCAGCGGCGTCACGAAGTGTGCTGTCTTCGTACACGACGACGGGAGGTCGCCTGATCACATCGCGCACCGTACGGTTGTCATCGGCCCCCTGCATCAGATCGCGGCGCGTTACCACCCCAATGAGCAGGCCCTGATCGTTCACGACAGGAAAGCCCTGGTGCGTGGTACCCTTGGCGTCGCTCGACAGCCACTCCCTGACATCGGTGAGCGTACGCGATGCAGCGACAGTCACCACATCCCGCGTCGCAACATCGCGAACGATCACGTGCGCGAGGTGATCGGCGACATATTCCG
>DATEDH010000273.1:0-3103 GCA_035281765.1 Gemmatimonadaceae bacterium | reverse complement strand
TTGTATCCATCATCCGGAACTTTGAGGAGCGAGATGTGCTGGCGAAGCGTGAACGATCTCCCCTCCGGAACTATCGACGAAACGGTCTGTCCCGGTTTGCCCGTCGTAGCGAAGGTGAGCGCAACGTCTATCTCACTGTTTTCAGGAAATGCCTTGGTGTAGGGGCGATAGACACTAGACCGGTCCTTCGCCACTGAGTAGCTGCCTTCATTCTGCTGCGCGATCGTTCCTGAGACGTCATTCCAGTCGCGCATGAAGAAATCCGTTGCGTCAACGAGAGTTCGCGCGCCTTCCTGCGCCACAACAGGCAGCGATCCCGGCGTGCTCGGCGGAAATGATTCCGCGATTGTGCGAATGTGCGCCGGATTGTCGAGAGCGGAGCTGCGGTAATTCCAGTTCTCGAACACTACGAGAACACGATCGCCGTTTCGCTCGAACCGAGCGAGGTAATTGTCGTAACCGGCGCCGCGATCCAGTCCGATTGGATTGGAGCCGAGTCCGGTGGCGAGGCCCGTGAACATGAGAACGCGCATCGAGTCGCGCGGAATCTCAAGCAGGATTTTGCCAGTCTTGTTATCGAGATATATCGGGATGAACCCGTCTTTTTTCTCGAGACCAGCGGTTTTTGCCGCGATTGTCGAGGCTGCGCCTGCCTGAGGGGCAGGTGCGGTAGTTGTTTTAGGAGAAGTCGAGGCGCAGCCAATGGCGGCGCTCGATACCAGAGCGAGAGGCAGGACGAATGCTTTGTTCATCGTGATCGCTAATGAGAGACGGGCGATTATAGTATCCGCATGGCCGAATCGGTAGAGTCGCGGGGAGTAAGCCGTCACCTGCAGCTTGTTTTCTTCGCTGCCGGGGCGATTGCGCTCGCACTTCTCATCGCGCGCACAGGACCGGCACAGCTCCTCGCAGATGTGCGTCAGGCGGGCTGGGCAGTCCCGGCAATCGTGCTCGTGTACGGCTTCGTGTACATCCTCAATACTGCTGCCTGGCGCTTGACGATGATCGAGCCGCCGCGACTCGGATTCTGGCGCGCGTGGGTGATTAACGTCGCGGCGTTCTCCATCAACTATCTCACTCCCTTTGCCAGTATCGGTGGGGAACCCTTCAAGATCGTTGCCGCGTCACAATGGATGGGACCGCGGAATGGCGCGGCGTCCGTGCTCAATTACCGGCTCGTGCACATGCAGGCGCACATACTCGTGTTCCTTACCGGAGTCATTCTCGCGTTTGTGTTGCTGCCGACCGGAACAATCGCAACGCCTGTGCTATTGCTGCTGACTGCCGTGCTGCTCGGCATTGGCGCACTGCTGCTTGCTGTTCATCGCGAAGGTGTGATCGAGAGATTGTTCGATTTTGCAGCGCGCATTCCATTGCTCAGGCGGTTCGCCGTGATGCTCGAGCCGAGGCGCGCGGCACTGGTAGAGGTGGACAGGCAGCTGATTGCGTTTCACACCGCGAGTCCGGTACGGTATTACGGCGCGCTGCTTCTGGAGTATCTCGCACGAGTCGTGTCAATGCTGGAGTTTTTCATCATTGCGCGAGGTGTCGGTCACCCGGTGACATTCGGGACCGCTTTCCTCATCGGGGGATTCTCGTCGCTCGTCGTGAATCTTTTCTTCTTCATGCCATTCAACGTCGGCTCGAAGGAGGGAGGGCTTTACGTAATTTTCGCCGCGCTCGGCTTGCCATCGCGACTGGGAGTAGCGGCGGCGGTCGTCAGCCGTTTGAGAGAGATAACGTGGATCGCGATCGGTCTACTGCTGGTTCTGATGACAAAGAAGTCTAGAGCCACTTCTGAGCTCGATACCACTCAGCAGTCGACTTGATCCCGTCAGGCAGCGATATCGTCGACTCGTAATCGAAGTCGAGGCGCGCGCGCGTGTCGTCGCACGTCCAGTTTGCCTGCGTGAGCTCGACGATCCTGTCAGGCGTCAATAGCGGCTTGGATCCGATGACCGACGAGCGAAATGTATCCGCTCTGGAGATCGCATCGGCGATTCCTGTCGGAACGGCGATCACTTTTGCTTTCCTGCCAACCGCCTTGCTGATGTGATCGATGATCGATTCCCAGGTGTGAACCATTCCGTCGGTCATGTAATACACGCCGCGTCCCTCGCTCTCCGCCGCGCATGCAACCCCGCGCGCGAGATCTTCCGCGTGAACCATCGAAAGGCGCTGGCCCTCCGGGGCGATTCTCAGCGCAAGCCCGTGCGAGACCAGCTTGAACGCGGCGAGAATGTCCTTGTCTCTCGGGCCGTAGACCGCGGGCGGACGAATGATCACATGCTCGACTCCCGATTCCTCGACGATTCGCTCAGCCGTAAGCTTGGAGCGGCCATATGCGCTGACGGGATTGGGCTCATCGGTTTCGTTCAGCGGACGCGAGCGCGCAGGACCCCCGGCGGCAAGACTCGAGCAGAATATCAGGAGCGCGTCTGGCGCCGACTTGCGAACTGCGTTAACGACATTGCGCGTGCCCTCGACGTTGGCTGCGTTGTATGCAGCCTCGCTCGGCGCAGAAGTAACTGCGGCGAGATGAAAAACAGCGGAGACGTTGCGAACTGCGCGGTCAAGATCGTCGCCTGGAATCGCAATGTCAGCGTTGATGAGGCTGACGTCATCCACCGGCAGCCACTTGAGAACGCTCGACCGGCGCACGAGACAACGCACGCGCCATCCCCGTGCAAGCAGTGCTTCGACAAGATGACTCCCTACAAACCCCGTCGCTCCCGTGACGAGCGCTACGCGAGACCGTTCACGCACCATCCCCTGCCCCGAGTGGGATATCGTACATACGATATGTCCGGTAAACGACGGCGCCCATCCTTTCGAGATTCGTTCGCATCAGGTAGTTGTCCTCGAGAATCCACGAGAACTCTGCCCCGGTGATCCCGCGCTTCATTGCGTTCCTGATCATTTCGAGCTCGATGAGCTCCGCCACACCCGCACGACGATACTTCGGCAGGACACCCAATGTCAAAACCCGGGCTATCCTGATTTTGCGCGAATACCACAGGGCCTTTGCCCATCCGAACGGAAAGAGCGAGCCGTTCATTTTCCTGAGTGCGATGTTGAGATCGGGAAGCCCAAGCCCGAATCC
>DATEDH010000272.1:0-4869 GCA_035281765.1 Gemmatimonadaceae bacterium | reverse complement strand
ACGCGATTGCATGTGCGTACGTCGCATGTAGCCGGGGTGAACCTCGCGCACAACCGGTTCGACCCCGAATTCCAGCAGCTCATCGCTTTTGCCGCGATGACTGGTGACATCACGCGACACACTTCGTCCCGAAGCGAATTTCTGGGGCGCAACGGTGATCCGGCGACGCCGGCGTGGTTCAATGAATCGGCAGCTTCACCCATAGTCGATCCCTGCTCGGTTCTGGAGACAACTATCGAGCTCGGGCCAATGCGGTCGCAGACGCTCGTAGTTGTAATTGGCGCTGCTCACGGAAGAGACGCAGCGATCGCGATGGCACAGCAGTATCGCGAGGTTGACTACGCAACGAAGCAGGTCGAAACCGCCGTTGCCGCCTGGCGTGAGCGGCTCGATGCAATCACCGTAGAAACCCCAGAGTCCTCATTCAACCTGATGATGAATCAGTGGGCTCTCTATCAATCGCTCGCATCGAGAATCTGGGGACGCATCGCTCTCTATCAATCGAGCGGCGCTTATGGTTTCAGGGACCAGCTTCAGGACGTGATGGCATTCGTGTACGCCGAGCCGGATATCGCTCGCGCGCAGATTGTTGCTGCAGCATCGCGGCAGTTCGAGGAGGGTGACGTTCAGCATTGGTGGCATCCGCACAGCGGTCGCGGAATACGGACGCATTTTGCGGATGATCTCGCGTGGCTTCCGTTTGTAGTCGACCACTATCTGCGCGTGACGAACGACACGTCGGTGCTTGACGAAATAACGCCGTACCTTCAACTGCGCCTGCTCGCGCCGGACGAGGAAGAGATCTATACGGTTCCGCCGATCTCGGACCGCACGAATACCATATATGGTCATTGCGTGCATGCGCTCGAGCGCGCGTGCACGGCAGGCGAGCGCGGACTCCCACTGATCAAGGCCGGTGACTGGAACGACGGAATGAATCGGGTCGGTGTAGGTGGAAAGGGGGAAAGCGTGTGGCTCGCCTGGTTTCTCATAGATACTTGCCGGCGCTTTGCAGTACATGCAGACGCGCGCGGGGATACTGCGATTGCAGCAAAGCTGCGCGCGCAGGCCGACGAGTATCGCGATGCAATTGAGTCGACATCATGGGATGGCGAGTGGTACCGCCGGGCGTACTACGATGACGGCGCGCCGCTTGGCTCACACGTAAACGAGGAGTGCCAGATCGACTCGATTGCACAAAGCTGGAGTGTGATTTCGGGAGCGGCCGATCCGGAGCGGCAGAAAATCGCGATGAAGTCGCTGCATAATCGTCTCGTGCGATACGATGGAAGATTGATCATGCTGCTCACGCCGCCGTTCGATCGCGGAAGTCACGACCCAGGATACATCCAGGGTTATCTGCCCGGCGTGCGCGAGAACGGCGCGCAGTACACGCATGCTGCATTGTGGGCCGTGCTAGCCACTGCAATGCAGGGCGATGGAGACCGCGCGTTCGAGCTGTACCAGATGATCAATCCGATAACGCACGCGATGACTCCGTCCGATGTCGAGCGATACAAAGTCGAGCCGTATGTCGTGGCTGCCGATGTCTATATCGCTGAGGGGCATCTTGGCCGCGGCGGATGGACGTGGTATACCGGCTCGGCGAGTTGGCTTTATCGTGTCGGTCTCGAGGGAATACTCGGCTTCAAAAAAATTGGTGACCGACTGATGATCGATCCGTGCATACCATCGTCGTGGAATTCTTTTTCCATCGAGTATCGCCATGGATCGGCGACGTATCTGATTACGGTCGACAATCCCTCACATGTGAATCGAGGAGTTGCAGGTATTACCTGCGATGGCGTCGAGTGTGAATCGATTTCACTCGAGGATGATGGTCAGCATCACCGCGCAACGGTGGTAATGGGCAGGTAAAGTCGTCCGTTCTCAGGCGAAAGCCGATGAAAGATCGTCGATGAGTGCGTCAGCTCCCTCGAGTCCAATGGAAAGCCGGATGAGACCATGCGGGAGGCGATTGGTTTCCAGATATCTTGCATTGTGGCCGCGATTCGGCGTCGCCACGAGACTTTCGACGCCGCCCCAGCTCACGCCGATGCGGAATCGCCGTAATCTGTCGATGAAGCTCTTGACCTCGTCGAATTCCGCATCCTTGAGGACAAAGCCGAACAAGCCGGAGTAACCGGTGAGTGTGCCGCAGTCTTTCATAAATGCCGGATGAAACACGTCCGACACTTCGGGCCGCGACCGCAGGAACCCGGCAACCTTCATTGCGTCATTGTGGTGCTGCTGCATTCGCACCGGCATCGTGCGCAGTCCGCGCAGAAGAAGCCACGCGTCGAACGGATGGAGAATTCCGCCGAGCAGCATGTATGCGCGAAAGAATATCTGCTGCATGCGCTCATCGGTTGTGATGACCGCGCCTGCAACTACATCACTATGTCCGCCGATGTATTTCGTCGCGGAATGGACGACGATATCGATGCCGTGCAGAATCGGCTTCTGGAATAGCGGCGATGCCCAGCTGTTGTCGATGCAGGTGACCGCGCCGTGTGCGCGACTGATCTCCGCGATGCCGGCAAGATCGAGTGAGCGAAACATCATCGTGCCCGGGCTCTCGAGCCATACCATCTTCGTGTTCGGCCGAAGCGCATTGCGTACGTCGTCGTTGCCGATGTCGAGAAGAAGAGAATGTGAGATGCCGAAGCGCTCGAGCTGCTTTGCGAGCTGGAGTGCCGGGCCGTAGGTGTGATTTACGAACAGGATGTGGTCGCCTTGATTGAGCAATCCGAACATCACGCTGCTGATCGCGGCCATTCCGGAGCCAAATGCTTTGCATGCCTCGCCACGCTCGAGGGCCGCGAGCTTTTTCTCGAGAACTTCTACAGTTGGATTCTGACCCCTTGAATAAACAGTGTGCCTGTTTTCTTTAGAGGCGGCTGCACTGAAGGCGTCCAGGCTCTCGAAGGCGAAGAGAGACGTCTGATAGATTGGCGTCGCCATCGGCTCGATGCCCGGCTCTCTTGCGGGATGGTCTTCGATGCAGGTGCGGATATCGTTCGGGTCGATGACTGGGGTCATGATGGGGAAAGATCTTGATGATAGTAGAGATGCTGGAAAATCTTAGCGGCTATTTCGAGTTGAGAACTAACTAATGGGTACTGCCGCGGATTACGCGGAATTGGAGCGGATTTACGCGGATACTACGGGCACAAAAAGTTCGAAAGATGTCGTCGGGGGGAACAATGATTTTTTTGGGTTTCGTTCTCTCGCAGTTCTGGTTTTTGTTTTTAACCCAAAAAAACAGTTCCCACCGAGAGCCTCTTAATAGTTGCCAGTGCGGTATCCGCGTAAATCCGCTCCAATTCCGCGTCATCCGCGGCAGTATTCATCAGTTAGTTCTAAGTCGAAGGAGCAGCCAAGATTTCCGTCCCTCAATACAATTCCCCGATCCTCAACGCTGTCTCATACGGCCCAGGCGCATCCCTATTAGAAAGGATCACAACACTCAGTTTCTTCAAAGGCCATCGCACAATGACGTTCCGAAATCCCGAAGTCTCACCTGAGTGCCACAACGTCTCACCCGTGATTCTCCACCCGAATCCGTAAGAAATCTCCGGACTATCCGTAGGAGTATGCGATGAAAAGGCGAGCTTTCTCGACGAGTCGCTCAAGAGACGGGAATCATACAGAGCGGCATCCCATTTCTGCATGTCGTCGATCGACGAATAAATCCCCCCGTCGCCAAGCACTGCGCTCGTAACGCTCTGATCCTTCCGGGTCCATGCGCTGTCCTTCATCGTGTAACCGTACGCGCGATTTGCAACGACCGAGATTCCATCCTCGAATGCGACAGTGTTCTTCATTCCAAGCGGCACGAAGATCCGGTCGTGGAGAAAAGCTGCAAACGTCTTACCCGATGCTTTCTGAACAATCAGTGCAAGCAGTGAATAGCCGCTGTTGCTGTATTGATACTTCGTTCCCGGCTTGAAATAAGTGCTGTCCTGTGATTCGAGCAGAGCCAGTACATCTGCATCGTGCACCTGCGCAGTCGTTCCGGGAGGAATCACATCTTCGTAATCGATGATGCCCGAGGTGTGCGATAGAAGCTGAGTGATCGTTACCGAATCGAGAGCGGCAGGCAGGGAAGGGAGCCAGCGCTTCACCTTGTCATCGATCGCAAGCTTCCTGTCCTGAGCGAGAAGCAGGATCGCGGCAGCAGTGAACTGCTTCGTCACTGATGCAAGACGATAGTTGGTGGAGGGCGCGGCCTTCACGCTGTTCTCGAGATCCGCGAAGCCGTAGGAGCGGCTCACGATGGTCTTTCCGTCGTGAACCACGAGCACCGAAGCGCCGGGGACTTTTCCCTCGTATCTCGCCATCAAAGCATCGATCTGATCCGTTGGCACTGGCTGGATTTCCGGGAGAAAAAGGCCGCTGAGACAGGCCAGAAAAGTCCACAAGGCAGTCATCAGTTCCAGGTGTTGTAGAGAGAAAAACAATACTCCCCTCGACGGTCCGGTGCCATTGGCCCGCCTGATGCATTAGCGAATACCGGGTCGAAAACCGGCCCACCCCACATGAGACAGGTGACTGCAATGCCCAATAGAAAACAACTCGGACTGGTCGCGGGACTCGGCGTCGGAGCGACACTTCTGCTCAGTGATGCGGGAACAGGGGCGCGAAAGCGCGCACGCTCGCGAATCGAAAAAACGCCGCGAACCAATCATCAGCTTGCAGCGCGTATATGCGCCGAGCTCGATCAGGAAGTCGAGCACGGAAAGGGAATCCAGGTCTTCGCTGACAAGAATCGCGTGACGCTCCGCGGATTCGCACTTCGCGACGAGCTCGATGATGTGATCAAGGCGGTGCAGCGCGTGAAGGGCGTTCGGGCAATCAACAACAAAC
>DATEDH010000271.1:0-21149 GCA_035281765.1 Gemmatimonadaceae bacterium | reverse complement strand
GGCGAAAGCTGGACGATGGAAACTCTCTATCCGTAGCCGGTACCCAATCGGGTCATTAGTACCTAAACTTTTGGAATGACGATGACCCGCACTCCGCCAGCGGCAGATCCGCAGTCGGAAGAAACCTGGACGATCGAATCGGCACGCACCCTCTATAACATCGAAGGGTGGGGCATTGGTTACTTCGACGTCAACGAGCATGGACATGTTGTCGTTCGCCCCGACTCGGACAACCCGAAGCGGGAGCTCGACCTTTACGAGCTCGCGAACGATCTCGAGGAGCAGGGCGTCGGACTGCCGCTGCTTCTTCGCTTTTCCGATATCCTGCGCTCGCGCATTGAATCACTCAATGGGCGATTCTCGCGCGCGATCAGAGAGTACGAATACACCGGCGGATACACGACCGTCTTTCCCATCAAGGTCAATCAACAGCGCCATGTCGTTGAGGAGATAGTCGAATTCGGGAAAGATTCCGGTGTTGGACTCGAGTGCGGCAGCAAGCCAGAGCTCCAGGCTGTGCTTGGCCTGGCCGAGCACACTGATCACCTGATCGTCTGCAATGGTTACAAGGACGAGGAGTTCATGCGCCTTGCGCTCATGGGGCAAAAGCTCGGGCACAAGGTCTTCATCGTGATCGAGCAGCTGAGTGAGATCGACGTCCTCCTGCAGGTTGCAGACGAGCTTGGAGTGAATCCGACTGCTGGCGTGCGCATCAAGCTTCATTCGGAAGGGTCGGGGCGCTGGGCAAAAAGCGGCGGCGAGAAATCGAAATTCGGGTTGAGCACCGCGCAGCTCATGAAGCTCGTCGACAAGCTTCGCGGCCTTGGTCGGCTCGATGTGATCAAGCTGATCCATTTTCATCTTGGATCCCAGATCACTGACATCAGGTACATCAAGGCGGGACTGCAGGAAGTCTCACGCTACTATGCCGAGCTGCGAAAGCTTGGTGTCGACGTGACGCACGTGGATGTCGGTGGCGGACTCGGCGTCGATTACGACGGGTCGCAGTCGACATCGCAGGCGAGCGTGAATTATTCGCTTCAGGAATATGCGAATGACGTCGTGTACACACTCGCTGAATCATGTCGCGAGCTCGAGCTTCCGATGCCTCACATCATAAGTGAGTCGGGGCGCGCGCTCACTGCGCATCATGCGCTGCTTCTTCTCAGCGTAATCGACGTCGAGTCGCAGGCGGACAACGTGATGCCCGCCCTCAACGATGACGATCACACGTTTTTGCATGAAATGGCTGAGGATTACAACGCGGTCTCCCGCAGGCGTGTGCGCGAAGTGTATCACGATGCGACGTTTGCAAAGGAGCGATCGCAGGAGCTCTTCAACAGCGGCGTGCTGACTCTTCGCGAGCGGGCTCTTGCCGAGCAGATCTACATCGCGACGATCACTGCTGTCGCGCGGATCGCGCAGCAGGACAGGGAAGAGTACGGCGATATCATCGAGGACCTGGAAGCGACTCTCACTGATCGCTATTTCTGCAACTTCTCGCTTTTCCAGTCGTTACCGGATAGTTGGGCAATCGATCAGCTTTTTCCCGTTATGCCCGTTCATCGTCTCGATGAAGAGCCGACGCGTCGTGGCACAATCCAGGACGTGACATGCGACTCGGATGGAAAGATCGAGCAGTTCATCGGCGGGCGCACCGCACGTCCGTCACTACCGTTGCATCCGTTCACCGATGGTGATCCGTACATCATCGGGATTTTTCTAACTGGCGCATATCAGGAAATTCTCGGCGACCTGCACAATCTTTTCGGCGACACCAACGCGGTTCATATCCGTCTTTCTGAATCAGGATATGAAGTTGCCGAGCTCGTGCATGGTGACACGGTGACTGAAGTGCTCGCGTACGTGCAGTATCGTGCTTCAGATCTCCTCGGCACATTCCGTCGCAAGGTTGCTGCTGCAACTTCGATTACCCGTCAGGAAGCGAACACGTTCATCGCAGATTACGTCGCGGGGCTCGAAGGCTACACTTACTTGGAAGGCGAGGCAGCACGCTGACACAGAGTTGAAACGACGCGGCGCTCACGCGCGCTTGTAGCCCGTAGCCAGCTTTAGCTCTTAGCCAAATAGCATGCTAAAACGGAACTGCGCCGCTAGCTGATCAGCTAAGGGCGCAGTTCTGTTTTAGCCTACTAACATGCTAAAAGCTAAAGCTGGCTACAGGCTACAAGCGCGCGTGAGCGCCGCGTCGTCTTATCTGGAAAATCCTGCCTCAACTTCTTCCCAGTTAATAACGTTCCAGAACGCAGTGATGTAATCCGGTCTCTTGTTCTGGTACCGCAGATAGTACGCATGCTCCCACACATCGAGCCCGAGTATCGGCGCGGACTTTCCGTCCATGAGAGGATTGTCCTGGTTCGGCGTCGAAGTGATCGAAAGCTTCCCGCCATCATTGAGAAGCCAAACCCAGCCTGATCCGAATCTTCCAGCCCCTGCTGCTGACCACTGTTCCTTGAACTTGTCGAATCCGCCGAACGAATCCTTGATCGCTCGCGCCACTTCGCCTTCGGGTTCGCCGCCGGCATTCGGTGCCATCCACTTCCAGAACATCGAGTGGTTCCAGTGTCCGCCACCATTGTTGCGAACCGCAGTGCGAACGGACTCCGGTACGGAGTTGACTCCGCGCACGAGCTCGTCGAGCGACTTGCCGGCAAGCTCAGGTGCTTTTTCTATCGCTGCGTTGAGATTGTTGATGTAAGCCTGATGATGCTTGCCGTGATGGATCTGCATCGTCGCAGTGTCGATGTGCGGCTCGAGCGCATCGAAGCCATACGGCAAGTCGGGTAGTGTAAACGCCATGTCTTGCTCTCCTGATTCAGCAGTCGCTCAAGCGACTGCCTTTCGTTTCTCGCGCCACCAGCTGATGATGCCCGGAAGAATGGACACGAACACCACGGTGATCACGAGTATCTCGATATGCTTGTCGATTCCCGGAATATACGTGCCGAGGAAATACCCCGTGAACAGCATGCTCCATACCCAGAGAATGGTGCCGAGCACGCTGATGACGAGAAATTGCCGGTAAGGCATTTGGCCGACGCCGGCGACGACTGGAGAGAACGTGCGGATGATCGGCATGAACTGCGCGAGCACGATCGCCTTGCGGCCATGACGCGCATAAAACTCCTGCGCGCGGAAAACATTCTTCTTGCTGAAAAAAAGCGAATCTTCACGCGTGAAGATTCGCGGTCCGCTCAAATGCCCAATCAGATATCCAAATGAATTACCCGCCGCTGCCGCAACATTCAGCAGTGCGCCGAGCATGTATACGTTCATCAGTCCGCGGCCGGAGAAGAGCCCGGCAGTGACGAGCAATGAGTCGCCGGGAAGAAAAAACCCTACGAGAAGTCCTGTCTCGGCGAAAACAATTGCGGTGAGCCCAAAGTATCCGGCCCACTTTATGAGTGCAGGAAGATCCTGAAGATTCGCGAATAGCTCGCGCAGCTGGTCCATGATGCTGGTGTGAGGGGGAATGCAGGATAGGAGAGAGTCAAGTTCAACCTTTGATAACGTATGGTCAACTGCGGAGTTGCGGGCGGCAATGTCGCCGCCCCCGCCGCGCAAGCATTGGCATCTCTCCCCCCGCGGTCAGCGGCTATTCAACATCGCATCGACGTTATTCATTTTATTCATTGCAATCGGGTGGGTATGGTCGATCGGAAACGTCAGCGACGACGGTGTGCCGGGTGCTCCATCGACAGCGCGAATCATCAGTCGTGCACTTACGGACTCACGATCACCGACAATGGCGTACCTGACTGATGCTGCACTCGACATGGTCGATCCACTTCGGGGCGAATCGGGGAAATTGAGAGCGACGCTTCAGCAGCCTGGTGGTGAGCTGCCGATCGATACGGTTCCCCATGGTGCTGCGGTTACTTTTTCTTCAGGTGTTCAGGCGGAGTCGACCACCGTTGCGGCTGCCCCTTCGTCAACCGGCATCTGGTCCGTCGCACTCGCTCTTGGAAACGCAATAAGGCCTGTCGCCGATTTCTCCGTCATCACCCTGAAGCCTGCGTCAGCAAAGAAGGGCGGACGTATCGGCCTCTACTATATAGGAAACTGGCCCAGTACTGGCGGAAGAAGCACCAAGGTGCGATACGAAGCGCCGAAGGGTTTTATCGAAGTCACACGAGAACAACAGAACACCGAGTTGTCCGATCATTTCCGGCTCAGGGACTTCTTTCCCCACGATCAGCAGAACGTGTGGCCGAAGTACATCGTCGTCGACATGAAGCTCGTCGACAAAATGGAGCTCGTCCTGGCCGAGCTCGAGAAGCAGGGCATCTCGTCGAAAGGCGTTCGTGTAATGAGCGGTTTCAGGACGCCGCAATACAACCGTTCCGGGGGCGATCCGCGAGGACGCGCTACGCTCAGCCGCCACATGTATGGCGATGCCGCGGATATCTTCATCGACAACAACGGCGACGGTAACATGGATGACCTGAATCACGACGGCCGCGTAAACATCCAGGACGCCCGGGTTATCCTTGCTGCTGCAAATCGCGTCGAAGCGGCACATCCTTCGCTGATAGGAGGGGTGGGTGTGTACTCGGGCACCTCTGCCCACGGGCCGTTTACTCATATTGATACGCGCGGATATCCCGCGCGATGGATAGGAACTGGAGACTGACAATGGCTGATGAAGCGACTGTAGTGACCTCTCACAGCGCACCTGATGCAGGACGGAGCACGCCAAAGCCTCACCGTTCCGATCCGTCCATGCCTGTCAGGTCCGCTGATCTCGAGCCGTATACAGGACTTGGATATCTGTCGAAGCTGTTCAAGCTGATGGCCGCGGTCCTCCTGCTGCTGCTTCTCTCGGAGATCGTCACTGGTCTCATTGCACAGGGAACAGCTGCGATCCCGACGCTGCTCGGCGAAATCTCACGTCTCGTCGTCCTTGCGGGACTACTATATGGAACGGGTGATCTCGCTCTTCTCCTGATCGACATCGGACACGACATCCGGGCGACGCGCATTCTGCTCGGCCGCCAGGCGCTGCATGAGGATACTCGTCGCGAGCCCGCGCAGTTTGTGGAGCGGGCGCCGAGGTAACTGCGGTTCCGGTACGGGGCTTGCCAATACGTGGACTGTCAGCGCGAGCTGAACGCGGAATTAACCCTTATTGAGGATTCGTCAATGCTCTGGACGATCGCGATGATTCTGCTGATCCTGTGGATACTTGGCTTCTTCGTGGTCCACATTGGCGGCGGGCTCATACACCTTCTTCTCGTAATTGCAGTAATCGTAATTATCTACCGTCTCGTTACTGGACGCCCCGTTACCTGATCGAAGATCGACAAAGGCGCGTCGTCAGTCGTCCGTCGCCCGACTCCCGTGATAATATTTCCCGGGCGTCAGGTGTCGGACGACGGACGACGCGCTTTTTTGTCTCCACCTTCGCGTGAAGTAATTTCACGTCGTGTCGCTTCTCGAAAATATCCGGGTCGTTCTATACGAGCCGCAGGATCCCATCAATATCGGCGCAACAATTCGCGCGATGAAAAACATGGGAGTGCACAAGCTCCGGCTTGTGCGCCCGGTAGCATATGATCGTTATCGCCTGATCGGTGTTGCGCATGACACGCACGAGCTGATCGAAGCGATCGAGCATTACGACGATCTCGAGTCCGCAATTGCCGACTGTGTGCGCGTTGCCGGCTTCACGGCGCGACGCAGAGCTGCGAAGCGTGAGCTGCTCGATCCATCGCAGTGCGCCACCGATCTACTGTCATTTGCAGCGAGCGGAAATGTGGCAGTTCTTTTCGGGCGTGAGGACAACGGTCTTCCAAACGAAGCACTCGACCTCGCGCACGTGGTCGTAACCATTCCGACGACAAATCACGCATCGCTCAACCTCGCGCAGGCTGTGCTGATCGCTCTGTATGAGCTGCATCTGAAGGCAGACGATGCAACGCGAACCATAGATCCCCCGCGTCACGCCACAAATCCGCCTACGGCATCGCAGCTCGATCTCATGTTCGCCGATGTATACAAGGCTCTCGAGTCAATCGCGTTTTTCAAGACGAGAAACCCCGAGCACGTCATGCGTTCGGTGAGATCACTTGTGTATCGTGCAGTCCCTGATGGAAGGGAAGTGGACCTGCTGCGGGCAATGTCAATCGAAGTGCTTCGAACAATCGACCGCGAGCGACGTGCGGCGCACGAGAATTGAAGAGGTCCCGCCGCCTTGCGGTCGCATACTTGCTAGGTCATTTTACCCGCCGTGTTCACGGCTTGTGAAATTGTTCACAAAGCCGATCAATTGACTCGCATTTCGATTCGCCGATGATCAAGCAGAGGAAATGGTTCGCCATTCCAGGTTTCCTCACTCTGGCCGCTGCTGCGGCAATTCTCTCGGCCTACGCCGGAGCCAGCTCGTCCCAGGGAAACAGCCCGGTTCAGCCAGTGAAATTCCCGCATCCAACACACGTTCAGACTCTCAAGATGAACTGTGTGTACTGTCACTTCTCAGCGAACAAGTCGCCCGATCCGGGACTTCCCGCCATGAGTACGTGCATGGGATGCCACACCGTGATTTCTCCGCAGAAGCCGGAGATCCAGAAGCTCGCTTCGTTTGCGAGCAAGAACCAGCCGGTTCCGTGGGTACGAATTCACAAACTGCCGGAGTATGTGCACTTCCCGCACATGCGACACGTCAATGCAGGCGTCACATGTCAAACCTGTCACGGCCAGGTGCAGAACATGGCGCAGGTGTCTCAGCAGAATTCGCTCAACATGGGATGGTGCGTGAACTGTCACGTCGGCCGCTCGAATCCTCCGTTCAAGGCGCGCTATGATTGCGCGACATGTCACTACTGATGAGTAGCGAAACAGAAAAATCAGGCGTCAAGCGCCGGGATTTCCTCAAGGTACTCGGCGCAACCGGCGCCGGTGCGACGATGATCGGGTGCTCAAGCGAGCGCGTCGAAAAACTGATTCCGTATTTCGTTTCACCGGACCAGACTGTGCCCGGTGTCTCGACGTATTACGCCAGCACATGCCGCGAATGCGCGGCGTCATGCGGAATCATCGCGGAAACGCGCGACGGGCGCACGATCAAGCTCGAGGGAAATCCCGATCATCCCGTGAATCGCGGAGCACTCTGCGCCAAGGGACAGGCTGCGCTTCAGGGATTGTACAATCCGGATCGATACCGCTCGCCGATGATTCGACGAGGCGGGAAGCTGGAAAAAGCGACGTGGGATGAAGCGCTCAAGCTGTTCGGTGAAAAACTCGCCGAGGCGCGGCGAAATCCAGGCGGCGTTGCATTCGTCAACCGGCATCAGTCGGGAGGCTTTCCCCAGCTTCTCAACAGCTGGCTCGCCGGTATGGGAATGGCTCCCGCAATCAACGTCGATCCCGATGCGGACACGACTGCGATTGCTGCCAACATGCAGTCCTACGGTGTGCCGTGGCCGCGGTACGATTTCAATGCGACGCGCCTCATAGTCTCATTCGGCGCGGACTTTCTCGACGGCTGGGGCGCGAGTGTTCCGCAGCAGCTCGATTTCGCCGATGCTCGCGCACGAGGTGCTGATGCGCCGCGCCTGGTTTACATCGGCGCGCGCCGGTCGCTTACAGGACTCAATGCGGACGAATGGATTCCGGCAAAGCCCGGTTCCGAGCTGGCAATTCTCCAGATGCTTTCCGGTGCGTCAACCGTCGAGCAGGCGGCGCAGGCAAGTGGCGTCGATGCTGCAAAGCTCACCGCGCTTCAGGCGGAGTTCACTGCGGCTCGTCCCGCAATGGTGCTTGCCTCTGGCGGTGCAGCGAACGGCATGGAGCTTTGCCTCGCTGCGAATGCATTGAATCAGTCGCAGGGAATCGTCGGCACGGGCGTCAGCGTCATCGGCGCGATCGACAGTTTCGCCGGAATCGATCCGCTTTCACATGTGCGCGCGCTCGGCCAGCGAATGCAATCGGGCGCGGTGACGATGCTGATGGTGCACAATGTCGACCCGGTGTACCTGATGCCCAAAGCGTCGGGCTTTGCAGCAGCGATGGCGAAAGTACCGTTCAAGGTCAGCTTCTCTTCGATAGCCGACGAGACGAGCGCCATGGCAGACCTGGTTCTTCCTGACAGTCATTCTCTCGAAAGCTGGGGAGAGGCGGAGCCGGTCAAGGGCACACTGTCGCTGCAGCAGCCGACGATGGATCCGGTCTTCGATACCCGGCCGATTGCGGATGTGCTGATCGCAGTTTCGAAAACGGGAACTGCATTGACTCCGCTTCCGGATTATCGAAGCCTCATGATTTCGCGATTCCCTGGAGGCGCTGCAGGTCTTTCATCAGCGCTGCCAAAGGGAATTGCCTCAGGCTCAGCGCCGCAGCCGGTCGGAACCAAAACCCTTCCATCGCCTGTCACGGCAGCCAATCCCGGAAATGGTGATTTTGCTCTCATAGTTTATCCAAGCCCCGCGCTTGGATTTGGCGATGGCGCCAACAAGCCGTGGCTGCAGGAATTGCCTGACCCGGTAACCAAGATTGCGTGGCAGACTGTAGCCGAGGTCAATCCTGCGACCGCGAAAAAACTCGACGTCGAAAACGGTGATCATGTAATTGTCGAGACTTCTGCCGGAAAGCTTAGTCTGCCCGTTTACATCTATCCGGGAATTGCGGCCGGCGTCGTCGCCGTCGCTGCTGGTCGTGGACATGCAGAATCCGCGGGCAGATATGCGAAGGCGGGTGCGAACGCTTTCAATCTTCTCACGTACGGCGAAGATCGTGCAGGCGGAATAGTTCTCACTTCGACTCGTGCGCGGGTCTCGAAGGATGGCGGTTTCTCACGCCTCGTCACGACTGAAGGCTCGTCGCGCCAGCACGGCCGCGGAATCGCGCAGGCCGTAATGGTCGCGGATCTCGGAACAGGTGCGACCCATGAGGCGAGCGGCGCTGAGCATGCCGCGGAAGCCGCGCCGCAGGGAAGTGTGTCGCCTGAACAACAATCGAGAGCAGAGGGAAATAAAGCTGCGGCTGGAGAGCATGGCGCCGAAGCCGGTCATCCGGAATTCCCGGGCGATGCATCGCACGAATTTCTCCCCGGCCTTCGCTCGCCTACCGCGAAGGATGCGCAGGGCGACCTCGGCGGGCCCGGCACGAAGTCGAAAGACAAAGGCATGTACGATCCGAAGCACTGGAGCGGCATGGCCAATCGCCGCTGGGCGATGGCGATCGATCTCGCGCGCTGCACCGGTTGCTCGGCATGCGTGACTGCATGTTATGCGGAGAACAACATTCCAACTGTCGGCGCCGACTGGCAGGGACCGAAAGTTCTTCCCGACCGAACCGGATTTGGTGCAAACATCACGCGTTCCCGCGAGATGTCGTGGATCCGCCTCGAGAGATATTTCGAGGGAGGGGAAGATGGAGGCGCTGATTTCGAAGCGCGCTTTGTGCCGATGCTCTGTCAGCATTGCGGCAACGCGCCGTGCGAGCCTGTATGCCCGGTCTACGCGACATATCATGCACCTGACGGCTTGAACGTTCAGGTCTACAACCGCTGCGTCGGAACGCGTTATTGCTCGAACAACTGTCCGTACAAGGTTCGCTACTTCAACTGGTTTGGATACGGCGAGCCCGCGCGTCCGCAGTACGCTTTCCCCGAGCCGCTCAACTGGCAGCTCAACCCTGACGTCACTGTTCGCGGCAAGGGTGTCATGGAGAAGTGCACTTTCTGCGTGCAGAGAATTCGCGAGGCTGAGAATCGCGCGGCCCTCGAGCATCGCGGCGTTGCGCCCGACGAGTTTACGGTTGCGTGCGCAGAGGCATGTCCATCCCGCGCAATTACATTCGGCGACGCTGCTGATGAACGATGGTCAGTCGCGAAGCTGGTCAATGATGAGCGCGCGTATCACGTGTTCGAAGAGCTCAACACATACACCGCTGTGGTATATCTGAAGAAAGTGAATCACCCCTCTGCGTCCTCTGTGGCCTCTGCCTCTGGCGTCTCTGCGCCCTCTGGCAGTTCCTCTGTGCCCTCGCCGGCGGGAGGCCATTAAGAATGGCTACAATGGCTAGACCATCCCGACCCGCAGACGAACCCCGCCGGCCCAATATTGCGACCGCCGACATCCAGCTCCCCGCTGTGCGCGATTACGAGCAGGTCGATCGCGAAATCACGGGGACGCTGCATCCGACCGTCGCGTGGTTCATTGGACTCGGCGTAGCGATCACGTTCCTCATCATCGGCGCATCCGCGTGGATGTACCAGATCTACAGCGGACTCGGCGTCGCTGGTTACAACCCGCCCGTGATGTGGGGTGTGTACATCATCACCTTCGTCTTCTGGGTAGGTATCGGCCACGCGGGAACGCTGATCTCCGCAATTCTTTATCTGTTCCGTGCGGGCTTCAGAACCACGATCTATCGTTGCGCCGAAGCGATGACCGTCTTCGCCGTCATGACGGCGGGACTATTCCCGATTCTGCACCTCGGTCGTCCGTGGAAGTTCTTCTGGCTCATTCCGTATCCGAACTGGCGGTACATCTGGCCGCAGTTCAAGAGCCCGCTCGTGTGGGACGTGTTCGCGATTCTGACGTACCTCACGGTATCGTCGACATTCCTTTACATCGGACTCATTCCCGATATCGCGGTTCTTCGCGATCGCGAGAAGAATCCGGTGCGTCGCCGCATCTTCGGCGTGCTGTCCCTCGGATGGCGTAACTCGGACAGAGAGTGGAGACACTTTGCGAGAGCGTACCTGTTCCTTGCAGCGTTCTCGACTCCGCTCGTGCTCTCGGTGCACTCGGTCGTGTCGTTCGACTTCGCCATGGCGCTTACGCCTGGATGGCACACGACGATCTTCCCGCCATACTTCGTTGCCGGTGCAATCTTCTCCGGTATCGGAATGGTGTTCACGATCATCATTCCTCTCAGAAAGTGGTTTGGTCTCAAGCACTATGTGACGATCAACCATCTCGATGCGGCGGCAAAACTGTGCCTGTTCACGTCGCTCGTCGTCGGCTGCGCGTACATGACCGAGTGGTTCGTTGCGTGGTTCTCAGGCAACGAATTCGAGAAGAATTTCTTCGCGAACAGAATCTGGGGTCAGTGGTGGTGGGCTTCAGCGATTCTTTATACGTGCAACATGGTGTTGCCGCTTACGCTTTTCAAACAGTCGTGGCGGCGTAATCCAACCTGGCTTTTCATTCTCTCGTTCTTCATCAACCTCGGCATGTGGTTCGAGCGATTCGTAATCGTCGTTCCATCGCTGTCGCATGAGTTCGAGCCGTGGCAGTGGGCAGGGTATGCTCCGACGTGGGTCGACTACGCGATCCTGTGTGGAAGCTTCGGATGGTTCTCGATGTGGTTCCTGTTGTTCATCAAGCAGCTGCCGGTGATTGCGATCGCCGAAGTGAAGGAAATAATTCCGCCGAAGGTGCGCACCGCGCACGATCACGGAATCGGTCCTGCCGGGCGGCATCTCGAGTTTGAGCCTTCGACACCAGGGGAGGACGACTGATGTCGGGAGTACTTGGTGCTTTCCGCGAGCTCGATTCCGCGGTGTATGCAATCGAGGCGCTTCAGAAGGAGCGCATCGGGCCTCTTACAGTTTACTCGCCCACACCGCGCCATGAGTTCGATCACGCAATTATTGCGAAGCCGAGCCCGGTGCGCCGGTTCACTCTGTTCGGTGGATTGTTCGGTGCGACGTGCGGATACTGGATTGCGATCTGGGCGTCTGATTACTGGCCGTTGGTAGTTGGCGGGAAACCAGTCGCATCGTGGGTGCCCTATACGATTTTTGGCTTCGAGGTGATGGTGCTCTTCGGCGCGCTTGCAACAGTCGCCGGGTTGTTCATCAACTCTCGCGTGCCAAGGCTCACGCAGACCGTGGGATACGACCCGCGATTCAGCAATGGTGACTACGGTGTGTGGGTCGCGTGTCCGCCGGAAAAATACGCACAGGCGCAGGCGCTTCTGCGCGAGCACGGTGCGGTGGAGGTGCGCGATGAGCGTTAAGCGCGTGCTCGTTTTCGCGGCGCCACTCATACTTGGTATGACCGGCTGCGAGTGGTTCACCGACTTCAAGCGTCAGCCTTCGCTGTCGACATGGGAGCCGGTGAAGGATTCGCTCACGCCTTCACGTCCCAATCCGCAGATGTCGGTGCCGACGACAGGTACTGCAGTCGCGGGCTTCCAGGTTTCATACTCGCAGCTTCCTGGTGCGATCGATTCCATGGCGGCAATTCCAAATCCGCATCCGGCATCTGCCGCGTCGCTGCTCAATGGTCGCAAGTACTTCTCGATCAATTGCGCAGTCTGCCATGGTGACGCGGGAATGGGGGATGGACCGGCGACAAAGTACGGAATGCCGGGAATCAACCTCATGACCGATATCACGAAGAGTCGCACAGATGGCTACATCTTCGGAATGATCCGCAATGGCCGCGGGTTGATGCCGCCATACAATCGCATCGAGGAAGCGGACAGATGGGATGTCGTCAATTACCTGCGCGCGCTTCAGAGTGGCGGGCCGGTGGACAAGGGGCCGCTTGCTGCGCCCGGCGTCACGGGTGACAAGCTACCGGGCGCAACAGAGCTCGGACCCACGCGTCCTGCGCCATTCCGTACCGCGACGGGAGCAATGGGTGGTGCGCGAGTAACATCATCACTACAACGACCGGTTGTCGACACATCGGCAGCCGCATCATCCGCAGCTGATTCTGCGAGCGCAAGAAGATGAGTCACGAACACGTTCATGTGCCGACGCGCGAGGAGATTCTCGCCGGTACGTCGCGCCCGATTCCGCGCGCGCTGTACACGTTTGCAATCGTTCTCTCCGCGATCGGCGTCGTCACTTTCATAGCAGGCGCCGTGATGGGAGCCGAAAGAGTGTGGCATGCTCTGCTGGTGAACTGGCTTTACTTCACGACGATTTCGTCAGCGGGCGTGATGTTCGTCGCGGTACAGCGAATTACGACTGCGCGATGGTCGCGCTCGATTATCCGCCTGCTCGAGGGATACGTCGCGTTCCTTCCGGTGGCATTCGTTCTTCTGATCCTCATTTTCATCGGAAAGAATCACATCTTCCCGTGGACGTACGAGGCGCTGCATATCCCGGAGAAGGTGACGTACCTGAATCCGTGGTTCCTGATTCCGCGCAGTCTCATTGCGTTCGGGCTGATTGCGGGACTGAGCGTCTGGTACATCTACACGACGGTTCGCCTCGACGTTGGACACTCGCCAGAGGCCGGAGCGAACTGGGCGCGCGGGTTGAGAGAGAAGATGCGTCGCGGCTTCCGTGACGAGCGCAGGGAGATTCACTCCACGCACTCGCTTCAGGGATACATGGCAGTTGCGCTTGCATTCTGTTTTGCTTTTGGATGGATCGTGCTTTCGTGGGATTTGTCGATGTCGCTCGATCTTCATTTCCAGAGCACGATGTATGGGTGGTGGGTATTCATGGGCGGATGGGTCGCAGCGCTTGCGAGCTTCACGCTGCTGACGATGGCGTGGCGCAAGTACCTCGATCGCTATGACCTGATTACCGAGAAGCATTTCCATGACCTTGGAAAGTTGTGCTTCGCCTTCACGGCATTCTGGGGATACCTGACGTTCGGTCAGTATCTCGTGATCTGGTATGGCAACATGGGCGAGGAGACTCACTGGATGAGACTTCGTCTCATCCAGCCGTGGCTGCCTCTTACGCTCTTCGCCGTCACGCTCATGTTTGGTCCTTTCTTTGGATTGATGGGACGGGCTGCGAAAGTATATCTGCCGACGATGGCGCTGTTTGCGCTGTTCACCGTGTTCGGGCTCTGGTTTCACCGTTATCTCGAGGTGTATCCGTCGCTGCACTACCGGGCGACCGAGGTTCCTCTTGGATTCTGGGAGTTTGGCGTTTCACTTGGCTTCCTTGGGATCTGGGCGTTCTGCTACATGTCATTCATGGATGCTTTCCCGCGCATGCGTGTCACACTCATGACGTCGCCGTACCGCGATGAGGTGCAGGTGCCGGTGAATCCTGAGACAATGGAGCCGCTTCCAGCGCACGAGTAGTTGAGTTCGCTTCGAACCGTTTATATTTCGGAGCCCGGGGCGTTAGCTCAGCTGGGAGAGCGCCTGGTTTGCAACCAGGAGGTCGCAGGTTCGATCCCTGTACGCTCCATAGACACACACAATGCGGGGTCTGGTGGATGTCGGATTCTAAAGGAATTCGTCCTCACCCAGACCTCGCGTTGTTCTTCCGGGTGTCCAAGAACGTCGACGTCCTGTTCGTGGCTGATAACATGGACGACTTTTTCGACTCTATTTACCCACAGCGTCAGCACATCGCCGATTCAGCCTCGTGTGTATCCGGTTCGTTGTGCGCCACTTAACCGTGGATATGCATCTTTATAGACTCGGCGAGCCATGACGCCCAACGTTGCAGGTAAGCTCCACCGTCGGCTAGAGTCCTCGCAACGCGCAATCCCTTGGTCACGCCTGCTTGTTTCCCTCGCGATTGCACTTCTTGCGGGGGCAGCGTGTTATTTCAAGATGACAGCGTGGGGTGATGCGAACGACTTTCGCTATTACTGGCTAGCTGCGAGAGCTCTGATTGAGGGCCATTCTCCCTATGACGTCGTGCAACCCGGGGGGCCACAGCATCTTGTAGCGGGATTTCTTTATCCGTTGCCGGCCGCCATGCTGATCGTACCTTTCGCCTGGCTGTCGCCGATACACGCAGCGGTCTCGTTCGTACTCGTTTCGACCGGCCTTCTGGCGTGGGGGTTGTCGAAGGATGGGTTTGAGAGATTCCCCATGTTCGGCACTATGCCATTTTTCTGGGCTGTTAGTTCGGGCCAATTCTCTCCGCTGATAATGGCTGCAACAGTAATCCCTTCATTGGGATTTGTGCTTCCTGCGAAGCCCAATCTTGGACTCAGCGGGTTTGCTGCGCTCGCAAATCGGCGCGCAATCATCGGGTGCGTCGTCACCTTGTCACTCTCTCTTCTACTACAACCGACGTGGCCAGTCGAGTGGTTGATGGAGTTGAAGCGACGGACGCCTGGCAATTATGGATCTCCTCTGCTCGTGACCGGCGGGTTTCTGCTGCTATCTGCACTATTTCGGTGGAGAAGGCCGGAGGCACGACTGCTATTGGCCATGTCCATTCTGCCGCAGTCGCTCCTCTTCTATGATCAGCTCATCTTGTGGCTTGTGCCGAAGACTCGCATCGAGTCGGCGCTGTTGGGAATTACTTCGTACGCAGGATGGTTTCTCGCGACAAGACTCATCCATGGTTCAACAAGCGACGTGTCCAAAGTCTATGGCCCCGCAATTCTCCTCACGATTTACCTGCCTTGCCTGATAATGGTTTTGCGAAGGCCGAACATTCCGGATCCAGCGTAGCGGTCTTAGCTCTCTTTAATTCCTGGCGCTTGGCTGATTCGCGTTCCGTCATTATCGTGGCGCCATCATGAGACCAATGACTACGCGATCCTGGGTCATTCTAGTCGTCGCAATCAGCGTCGCGGCGGTGTTTCGCTCTGTCGTTGCTTACAACGGCAGCCTGTGGGCTGACGAGGGTTCATTTCTCAATGCGATTACCGCGCCGACTTGGCGCGAAATGATTCAATTCCTTCGCCTTCATGAATCGCATCCCCCGCTCTTTTATCTCTTGATGCGGGCCTGGTCTCATTTCATGAATGGAAATGATACGTGGCTGATGGTCGTACCTATCGTTCTCGCTGTCGCCATTGTGCCCGTTATTTACGCAGTCGGCCGGTCACTGTTTGGAGAGGGCGTGGGTCTAATTGCAGCCGTACTGGCGGCTGTGTCGCCACAGCTTACGGAGCACTCGGCGCAGATCAGGCCGTACGGCCTTCTCTACATCGCAGCGCTTACCTCGGCCGCATCGTTTGCTATGTGTCTCACTTCCGGCACACGCAAAGCATGGATTTTATTCGTAGTTGCGACGACAACGATGCTTTACACGCATAACTGGGCGTGGATGATTCTCGCAGGTGAGGGAATGGCCGGCCTTTACGTGATGCGCCACTCGTCATCAGGAGAACGAAATCAGCTCGTGCGCAAGGCCAGCATTGCATTGTTGGCGGTTTTCGCGCTGTACGCTGCGTGGTTCCCATCCTTTGTCTTCCAAAGCCGTCATGCTGGCCACGGCTCAGTCCCAATCGAACGATTCAGCGAGTACGTCGGATTTATTCTCCTAAGTATCTTCCGGACCCTTGAGGCAACTGTTATCGGCCGCCTGAGCGATAAGCAATTCGTTGCCTTAGGGGGACTTGTTGCCGCAGCATTGGCTGTCGCCGCCGTAAGCGTATTCTACCATCCACAATCAGATCCCAGGCCTAACGGTTCAAAAACCGCATTCGCCTTTGCTAGAGCCAGAGCCGCGATCTTGCTCCGCATCGCGCTGTTCTCCCTCGGTGCGGCGCTACTTGTTTCGCCATTCAACAATGTGATACTTCCGCGCGGGGTGGTTACTGTTACTCCGATCTTGTTGCTCCCCGCAGCCTGGTGGATCAAGACCCTTATGTGGCACCGGGCAAGCCGTGACGCTGCTCGCATCGGAGCTATTGTATGCTGCTTCGCCGTCGTGGCCGCTTTCGTTGAGACAGCATCACTTATCAAGAGGCCTCGCTCGAACGTAGGTCAGATCGCCGATCTGGTACGGAGGGGTGCACATGCCGACGATCTCTTGATTGTAGCGCCTGAATGGTTCGCTGCGTCATTCGATCACTATTTCCCCCCGTCGATAGAACAGATCGACTATCCGTACGAGGGACGCAGCGCAATGATCGATTTCACAGATATCTGGGAGAATCGTATCCGGTCCACTGCTGCAAAGAGGATTGAAGAAAAAATCCGAAAAGCACACGCAGCCAATCGCCGAGTATGGTTTGTGTTTGAGAGACGATACATGAGAAATTTTACGCCAGACGAAATGGATAGGGCGTATCGTCATAAACAGCCGGGAGCAATCAGTGTCCGTGATGTGAGGCGGATCCGAGCCACGCTGGATAGCACCTACGGACCACCTCGCATCTTTGAAGCGAACGAACCTCTCCCAATTAACGATGAGATGATTGCTCACCTTTATGCCCGCTGACGCTCACGGGTTTCCGTGGGGGAAGGGAAAGCCTTCCATCTCGAAGCGCATCATCTTCGCGATCGCAATTGGCCTCGTTGCTTTTGCGATGCATTACTTCCGGCCATCGGGGAACGGCGGGCTTTCGGATTTCTCCGGTGTATGGTACGGCAGCGGAATGCTGCTGCATGGCGACAATCCTTATCCCGTGATAGGACCTGGGCGAGCGATCGATCTGCCTTCCAATCTCTACTATCCGGGTCCAGCTCTCGTAGCGGTCGCTCCGTTCACGTTCCTTCCGGTAGGGCTTGCAGGCGCAGTCTTCATTTTCGTATCCGCAGCTTTATTGGCCTATGGTGCAACCAAAGACAGCTGGTATCTGCTGCCGATGTTGGTATCAGTGCCGTTCATGAACGCAGCTCGTCTCGGTCAGTGGTCGATCATTCTGACCGCCGCGTTGTTTCTGCCGTGGCTCGCGTTTCTCGCGGCAGCGAAGCCGCAGACTTCGATTCCCGTGCTGTTTGGTGCAAGATCCAGCAAAACGATTCTCGCCGCCATTATCGGAGCGGTCCTGCTCACCGTTGTCAGCTTCATTCTGCTTCCGCATTGGGCCTCCGCGTGGCTCGCTGAGCTCAAAACAAGCGAGTATTTCCGACCACCAATACTTTCTTTCGGCGGCGCAGCGATACTGCTGGTTCTGCTCAAGTGGCGGCGAGCCGAGTCATGGATCATTCTTTCGGCTGCATGCGTGCCGCAAACATGGTATCCGTACAACGCGCTCGTACTTCTCGCGGTTGCCTGTACCTACAGGGAAGCGTGCATATTGTCCCTTCTGTCGTCAGCAGGGTGGCTCGCTGGCTACTACTTCGCTCCAGGAAACTCGCGACTGCCTGAAACGCAGCTGCTGTTCCGCAACATCATGCTCGCCTGCGGATTCCTTCCCGCACTGATCGTTGTGCTTCGGCGCCCGAACGATGCAATCAGTCCGGCGTGGCTGCGACCTCTCCTGAAACACGAAGGCGCCGCGTGAGTTCGAACACGTCAGCGCGAAATGTCACGTTCGCCCATCTCCTGCTCACGATCGAGCTTGCGCTCGTTCTATTTTTTTCGCTCCGCCCCGCAATCGATCCGGACTATGGCTGGCACGTCGCCAACGGATGGCACGTGCTCGATGGCGCGATTTTCGGCGGGCGCGACATCTACTCGTGGACTGCCGACGGCTTGTGGGTTGCGCACGAGTGGGCAACAGAGCTTGTGATGGGGATCGTACACCGCATCGCCGGGCCCACTGGTAACAGCATTCTCGCCGGGGTTCTGGGACTCGCAGTGTATGCAATCGTCTGCGCACGATTGCGCGCTGCTCAAACGCGGTGGTCCACACTATTGCTCGCACTCCCAATCGTCTTCGTGGGATCGATGCGATCCATCGGCGTTCGACCGTTAATGCTCGAGCTTCTGTATCTGTCCCTGCTGCTGATCGCCCTCGACTTTTACCTGGCTGCCCGTCTGTCGCCCGTTCGAGCATTCGTGCTCGTGATTGCCGGAAGCGCATTGTGGGCCAATACCCACGGGTCATTCATTCTTCTTCCCGTGATCCTCTGGATCACTTCAGCCGAACTCCTTATCAGCCGCGATAATCGGTGGAAGGGATTCGCGATTGCCGGAATCTCAGCACTGTTTGCGGCGCTACTGAATCCATGGAGATTTGAGCTTCTGCGTTTCGCGCTCCAGTCGATTCAAAGCCAGCCGACACTCGATTATATCGACGAATGGAAACGGCCGGCTCTGGGCGAAGCGCTCGCAATACCGATTCTCCTGCAGATTGCGCTCGCCGCTGTTGGAATAATTCGGGTGTGGCGCTTGCGCCGAGCTGAAGGCTCGGGGACTCCGCTTTATCTCGGCACTATACGAGCTGCGGCGTTTGCGTATCTCGCTCTATCATCGGGCAGGCACATTATGTTGTTCGGCATTGCGGCTGCCGAAATGATAGCCGCTGGGCTCGATCCATTTGCAAAGGGCATCGCGCGAAGGCTGGGCGCTCTTGCCGCAAACGGCGAGCAAGATTCCCGGAAGTCTCTCGTCAACATTATTACGGGTGCAGCGGTGGTCATTGTGGTAGTCGCTGCGGCCTGGCGCGAGATTTCTCCAGCCGCACAGAAGACTGCGATGACCGCGCATTATCCTGTCGACATCGTCACTCGTATTCATCGCGAGATTGAGCCGCCAGACCGCTTGTTGAATGAATATCGCTGGGGCGGATATCTGATCATGAATCGCGCGCTGCCCGTTTTCATAGATGGCAGGTCAGAGCTCTATGGCGATGCGCAGCTGATCCGGTATGCGTCGATAATTCACCTGGAGAACGGTTGGCAGGATTCTGTAGCATCACTTGGAATCACGCGGATTTTGCTGCCGCGTGATTCGAAACTTGCGCGCGCTCTGCCGTCGAATGGCTGGCGTGAAATCGACAGAGATTCGGTGGGAGCTCTCTTCTCGCGCGCGAAGTAGCGCCACTGAATCAGACCGCTTCGGCAGTGTTCGGTCTTTTCAGCACTGCAATGAGCGCCGGTAGATAGCAAAATGCGATCATCAGCCGCCCGACCGAGAACGTCGAGATCTCTTGCGTTGCTGAATCGAGCGCCAGAGGAATCATGATGACGTAGCCGAGCGAGGAGACGAGCGAGAGGATCTGATTCTCTCGTTTGGATCGGGCGACGAGTAACGGAAGCACGCCTGCGTACCATGATTGCACCTGCGGAACCAGCGACAACACGAACAGAAACCTTCCTTCACGCGTCCTCCATCTCAGCACGGAAAGCAGCAACAGAAATCCGCCAGCGCGTCGCACGGGACTGACGAATTCCCACGTGCCCGTCACACTTGTCATCCAGTAGCGGGGCCACGATGGCAGGATGAGAAACGAAATAACTATCAGCGCGACCGCGACCGATCCTGCGATCATCCATGACCGTCGCCCGGTTCCGGCGAGGACAGCTAAACCGTCGGACGGCTTTAGACAAGCAAGCGCTGCAGCGGCCGGGAGAAAGAATCCGCTCGCGGTCAACGCCGACCATTGCGCCGATTTCGCATTCACCACGTATGCAGCAGATGCGAAGATCCATATGCGATTCAGGTTATGGCGGAGAGCACCATACGCGAGTAAGAACGCCGAGCCGAAGACGAACATGAAGTCGGACCATGATTCTCTGATGAGCGCCAGAGGTATGGCCGCAACGAGTGTACTCAGCGGGTAGTGAAGCTCCCAGCCGAACGGGATTGCGCGACCCGGTCCGATGACGGCATAGGGGTTATTGCCTTCGAGCAGCGCGCGGGCCGCAAACCATATCACCGAAAAATCCGAATGGCCGGGAGCGAGTCGCTGGGAAAATGCAAAGAGCAGGTAGCTGTAGCCTGCGATCCCGAGCGAAATCGAAATGCGCTTGAGCTCTTTCATCCTGATGTCCGCATTCATCGAGGCGGGAATATATATCTCTCACTCGACGCGTTTGCCCATTCGATTGTGTCGATTCAGAGCAGTGCCGCGAATTACGCGTATCGGCGAGATTCCTGAATGTCTGATTCTTCAATTGTCTCTGCAGTGATCCTCGCTCGCGGTCTGGGCACGCGAATGCGCAAAGCTGATGAGACTGCATCGCTCGATCAAAGCCAGGCTCGCGCAGCTGATGCCGGCATGAAAGGAATGATTCCAATCGGCCGGCCCTTCCTCGATTATCTCATCAGCGCTCTTGCAGACGCGGGTATTGAGCACATTTGCATCGTCATTGGACCGGAGCACAATGCAGTAGTAGAACGCTACACGAAGAACTGCATACCGGAACGCGTAGAAATTGAGTTTGCAATTCAACAGCAGCCACTCGGAACTGCAGATGCAGTGCTCGCTGCTGAACAATTCTGCGGCGCCAATCCGTTTCTTGTCCTCAACTCCGACAACTACTACCCGCCGGAAGCCCTGCAGGCACTGAGAAGGGAAGCACCTCCTGCGATCGCCGGATTTGCGCGCAGTGCATTGATATCGAATGGAAATGTGCAGCCCGATCGTGTGACGCGATTTGGCGCGCTCACAATA
>DATEDH010000270.1:0-3038 GCA_035281765.1 Gemmatimonadaceae bacterium | reverse complement strand
ACAGTAGGGCTCCGCATTTATCCGGGCACGACACTGCACCAGATAGCATTGAATGAAGGGGTGGTCCCAGCTGATTCATCCCTTCTCGATCCGGCTTTCTATTTCAGCACTGCGCTGTCGTTCGAGAAAGCGAAATTGCGGATCACGCAGTTTGCGTCACAGCATTCGCGGTTCATGTTTTCGGCCGATTCCAGATCGCCGATTCTACCGTGGCTCACTCGAGCAGCGTCGGTGCTTCGGCTGCCACGTCCGCACTGGCAGTACATGGGGATCTTCCAGAATCTCGCGAGAGCAAGATCATGGTGATCGTCGTCGGAGGAGGTCCGGCGGGATCATCGACGGCGTTTTTTCTCGCGCGCGCGGGAATTCCCGTCACTCTGTTCGACCGCGCGCAATTTCCGCGGGACAAGCCCTGCTCCGAGTATCTCAGTCCGCAGGCAGCGCGCATCCTGTCCGAGATGAATGCGCTCGATGCTGTCGAGGCAACGGGGGCAGCACAGCTTGCCGGTATGAGAGTGCATGCGCCGAACGGACGCACAATTCACGGAGAATTTCGCGGCAATCATGGCTTTCGCGGATTTCGCGATCGCGGTCTCGCAGTGCGCCGTACCGTGCTCGATTCGATTCTTCTCGATCGGGCTCACGCTGCGGGAGTAACTGTTCGCGAAGGCGTGAGAGTCACCGACGTAGTACGCGGTAATGACGGGAAAGTGAGAGGAATTACAACGAGCGAAGGCGGACGAGCTTCCACTCATCATGCTGACATTGTGATCGGTGCAGATGGACTTCGCTCGGTCATTGGACGACGTCTTGGTCTCATCAAGCCATCGCGATGGCCAAAGCGCATCGCGCTCGTCGCCCACTATTCCGGTGTCGAGCATGATGGTGATTACGGCGACATGTACGTGGATCACAGTGAATACTGTGGAATCGCATACCTCGGCAACGATGTCACCAATGTCGCAGTCGTGGTGCCGGTTTCGAGAGCAGCGGAAGTGGCAGTCGATCGCACCGAGTTCTTCGAGAGCTGGATCGCTGAGCGGCCGGAAATTGCGGCGCGATTCGCATCGGCAGAGCGTATCGACCAGGTGCGAGCGACCGGTCCGTTTGCATCGTCTGCACGACGAGCATGGGTCAGCGGCGCGGCACTCGTGGGTGACGCTGCAGAATTCTTTGACCCGTTTACCGGAGAAGGCATTTACACCGCGTTGCGAGGCGGCGAGATCCTCGCAGATGCCGTTGCCGACAGTCTCCTGTCAGGAAAGGCCACCGACGCTGCATTGAACGAGTATGAGATTGCACGACGAAAGGAATTCTCCGGCAAATGGACCGTGGAGAAAATCATCGGAGCCGCTGTCGCCTTTCCCGCATTGATCAATCGAGCAGCTAATGTTCTATCCCGACGCCCCGACATGGCGGACTTGCTCGTCGGGGTGACGGGCGACTTTGTACCTGCGCGGGAAGTACTCCGTCCCGGTTACGTATTCAATCTTCTCTTTTCGAGAACATGACCGTTCACGAAAGCGCATTCCGCTCGGTGCTTGGTCGCTTCGCTACCGGAGTCACAGTCATCACGACTGTAGACCGGCGCGGGCGTGATATTGGAATGACCGTGAGCGCGTTTTCTTCCGTGAGTCTCGATCCGCCACTCGTGCTCATTTGCATCGGACACGACGCGTCGGCGTACAACGCCCTGTCAAAGGCGACGCATTTCATCGCCAACATTCTCTCCGAGGGGCAGGAAGCACTCGCGCGGCGGTTCGCTGAAAGCGGCGGCAACCGCTTTGATGGAATCGGATACGAGCGCGGGGAGAACGGCTCGGCACGTCTGCTCGAGGTGCTGGGTTATGTCGAGTGCGAGATCATTGCGCGCCATGAAGCAGGCGATCACGACATCATCGTCGGCGCGGTTGAAGTCGCGACTGCCGAGGAAGGCAAGCCGCTCCTGTATTATCGCGGTGGATACGCGCAGCTCGAGCGCTGACCAATGACTTCGCTCACTCCTGCACGCCGTCGAGGCGTCGAGATACTCGACGACCCGAAAGTCGATCCCGGTTTGATCACGAGATCGATGAAGGACGTGGAGCGGGCAAATGTCTGGTTCGGCGGAAGACGCGCAGCGCTTGCGGAGCTCGAGCCGGTCATCAGCGATCTTCCGTCAGGCGCTTCGTTTCTCGATGTCGGACCGGGTCGCGGCGACATTGCAGCGGCGGTGAAGCTGCGATCAGCCGAGCTGGGGAAAAAGATCGAGACCATTGGAGTCGACAACTCGTTTCCGCTCGTCAAGGAATGGAAATCGGGAATCGACTTGAGGGTGCGCGGTGACGCACTCGCGCTTCCCTTTCGTGACAAAAGCGTCGACGTCGTCTTCGCATCGCAGCTGCTGCATCACTTCCCTGAGATGTCCGCGATCGCGATGGTGAAGGAAATGAATCGTGTCGCGCGCAGGCGCGTAGTGATCAGTGACCTGAGGCGCAGCGTGGTCGCAGCGAGCGGACTTTGGGTCGGGTCATTTCTTCTTGGATTTCATCCCGTGAGCCGTCATGACGGCGTGGTTTCAGTAATGAGAGGGTTTCTGCCGTACGAGCTCGAGGAGATTGTGTCGCGCGCAACAGGGCATCGGCCGATTGCGAGCAGGCGCCTTGGCTTTCGTCTTACCACGAGCTGGGCTCCAGTGTCATGAGTGTCCCTTCGATGGATCCGATCGAGCTTGGCCCACTGCCTCTTGGGCGTCCGATGGAGACTGTCGACCGGAGGTTCGTCAAAGCTCCGTGGCGTACTATCTTCCGTCTGGCGAAAAACGTCGAAGAGTGGCCGGCTCATTTGCCGCACTACCGTTACGTGAGGTTTCGCAGGAAAGCAGCGGACGGTGGCGGGATCGTGGAGATGTCGGCGGACCGGCCGTTCGGTCCCGTTGGCTGGCCGACCTGGTGGGTTTCGGAGATGGCTGTCGATGAAGGAGCGCCGTCGATCCGATTCCGCCATATCGAGGGTATAACAAAAGGCATGGACGTCGAATGGTCATTCCGCGCTGCATC
>DATEDH010000269.1:0-12583 GCA_035281765.1 Gemmatimonadaceae bacterium | reverse complement strand
GAGCCTGCGACACAGGCACAGCTCTACCAGACACTTGGCGAGCTGTATGTGAAGCTCGGGAAATTCGAGCGAGCCGATACGCTGCTGCGCAAATCTCTCGCGCAGAAGATGCGTCTTTATGGAACCGACAATCCCGAAGTTGCGCAGTCGCTGCTTTCGATCGGCAAGCTGATGGATGCGCAGGCCGAATACGATTCGGCAGACGCGCTGGTCACACGCGGTCTCGCGATGATGAAGCGTCATCTGCCGCTCGATGACCCGCGTGTATGGAAGGCGAGTGTCGCCGCCGGAACGATTCTCTATGACAAGGGAGATTACGACCGGTCGATTGCGATTCTCAGCGAGGCAGTTCGGCTGGCTGAGGCCCAGGCACCCGCAAGCGCCGACCTCGGCTTCGCGCTGTCGGAGCTCGCCAACACTCACTTCTATGCAGGAAACTACGCGATATCGGATACGCTGAACCGGCGTGCACTGGCGATCGACAGGCGATTCTATGGCAACAAGCATCCGCATGTCGCCGATGATCTCATGAATCTCGGACAGATTCAGTTCGAGATGCAGAACTTCGCCGAAGCTGAAAGGTTCGATCGTGAAGCTCTCGTGATAACTCGCGCGTGGTATGGCAATGCGCATCCTGAGACCGCATCGAATCTCACCCTCCTCGGCCGCGCGCTGGTGTCGCAGAAGAAGCTCGACGAAGGCGCTCAGGTATTACGCGAGGCAGTCGAGGTGCAGGAGCGTGCCTATGGTCCGGTACACCCGCGTGTCGCATCGGCATTGAATGAGCTTGGCCGCGTTGCGCAGCAGCAGGGCAATCTGGGGGAGGCCGAGAAGGATTTTCGCAGGGTTTTCGATATTTACAGGCAAGTGTACAACGACAAGCACTACACGATCGCAATTGCGCAATCGAACCTTGCGGGAGTTTATAAGGACCAGAAGCGTTACGACGAAGCAGGGCGGCTCTTCACGGATGTCTTTCGGAGGTATAAAGAGGAGCTGACGCCCGATCACCAGCTGGTTGGAATTGCGAAGGTGCGTTATGCGGAGCTGTTGCTCGCTGAGAGAAAGCTTGCTGATGCAGAGAGAGAATTCAGGGCAGGAGATGTAATTCTGAAGAAGCAGTCGAGCCCGCCGCCGCTCTGGCTCGAGCGTGTGAAGAAGGGGCTCGATTCGGTGACCATCGCGCGGAGACGCGGGACGGTCACCGAATCGGATTAACTGCTACTGCTTTTCGTTCGCCGTCGGGAACGGTTTTGCGGGATACGGCCCGATCTTGTCGACCGTGTATTCGCTTGCCCAGAAATCAGGCGGGCCATCGCTGTCCTGCACGCGATTGCTCACTGGCTTGAGACCGTTCTTGATGTAGGCCGCGATAGCGTGAAGCTGGTCATCCGAAAGATGTCTCCAGGCAGTCCACGGCATTGGCGGTGCGAGATAGTGCGGGTGAAGCGGAAAGTTTCCCTTACCCGGCGTTGTAGACGTTATCTCGACATCGGGCGTCTCTTCAACCCGCAAGCCATAGCGTAGTGCATTGAAGATCTGACGCTCGGTAAATCGTCCAGTTCCCGTAGCATTGTCGGGGGTCAGGTTCTTGGGACGAGTAATGAAGCACGGCGTTGCTTTCGGATCGGACGAACACGGACCGATTTTCCATTCCATTTCAGGCCCGCGCACACCGGAAAGGAAGTTCGGCGAAGCAGGATTGTTGCCTCCTCCATGGCAATCGCCACACGCGTGAGTGAGCACAAGCTGCCTGCCTTCGGCAATTTGCGCAGACGTCTTTCCGGTTTCGCTGACAGCCGGATACGGCGCAGCCGGATAGGTACCCGCGTTCTTGTCAGACCACGCGTCTGCCCAGAAGTCAGGGGGAGCATCGCTGTCTGCGACCTTGTTATCGACTGGCTTCAGGCCGTTTTTCAGATACGCGGCAATGGCCCGAAGATCTGCGTCAGTATTATGACGCCATGATGCCCATGGCATTGGAGGCGCTAGATACTGAGGCTTGGCGGGGTAGTTACCCTGGCCAGGTGTCGTGCCTGTAATCTCGACGTCAGGAGTCTTGTCCGGCTTCAATCCGTACCTGAGCGCGTTGAAGATCTGGCGTTCGGAATAACGACCGGTACCTGTTACGGGATGAGGCGTGAGATTTTTCGGCCGCGTGATGAAGCACGGTTTTGCGTTCGGATCGAGAGCGCAGGGACCAATTTTCGTGTCGCCAGCGGAACCCTGCGGTCCGGCAAGAAATCCAGCGACTGATGGATCGGAGCCGCCCCCGTGACAGCCACCGCAGTCGGACTGAATCACAAGCAATCTGCCGCGTGCTATCTGCGCCGCCTTATCCTGTTCTGAATCCGGTCGCTTCCAGGCGGTAACGGATACCAGCACGATTGCGGCTCCTGCAGCCAGCATACTTCCGCTCACCAGTCGCTTCATTCGGTCTCCGTTGTTAGTTAACCTCGAGAACTCCCATCATCCCATGATCTTCGTGATCGAGGATGTGGCAGTGATACATCCACTTCCCTCCGAAATCGGACAACCGCACAACAAACCTGACGACTGAATGCTTCGGCACATTCACGGTGTCCTTCCAGCTCCTGAATGGCTCCGGTTTCCCATCGCGGTCGATAACCTGAAACTGGAAGCCGTGCAGGTGAAACGGGTGATCCATTCCAACGATATTCTCGATCTGCCAGATCTCGACGTCGCCAAGCTTCGCTGTCTCGTCGATGCGGTCCATGTCATGAAGCTTTCCGTTGATGAATCCCTGGCCCAGCACAAAGACGCGGGTGCGGACTGCAAGCGTCGTGTCGATGGCGGGAATCACCCGGAGCGTCGCAGGAATCGCAGCGGCTTTCACAGACGATTGCTTCGTATACTGAATCTTGAGAATATCGAGCGGCTTGTCCCAGTCGTGAGGCCGCGTGTGTGGCGAATACCGGTCGTAGGGAAGGGTTTGAAGAACAGTGGCTGATCCGGCGGCGCCGGTTCCTCTCACGAGAATCTCTACACGCTCGCTGTTGGCGACGATTATATCGTCAACCTCGAGAGGCTTCTCGAACAAGCCTCCGTCGTTGCCGACGTGAATCAGTTTCTGCCCCGGAATCGCGAGACGGAATACTCGAGCAGCAGATGCATTGATGATGCGCCAGCGCTGAACCTCGCCCGGACGAATCGAGATCGTCGGCAGAAGCTCGCCATTTGCAAAGATATGAACGCACTCGCGTCCATTTTCGAAATCGATGCCGCCCTGTGGTGATTCAACCGGAGGGATGTCGATCGATCCGTCTTCGGCGAAGCGGTTGTCGGATAGAACGATCAGCTTCTCGGGAATTCCCTTTAATGGATCATCGCGCGAGCGAATGATGAACGACCCGTACAGTCCGTATGCGATCTGCTTTCCCGTCGAGTGATCGGGATGCGGATGATACCAATAGGTCCCCGCACTCCCCGGCTCGATGGTGAACACATAGTCGAAGTCTGCACCCGCTGCGACTGGGTGAAACGGACTTCCATCTGACGCGTTGGGGATGTGCAGTCCGTGCCAGTGGATCGTCGACGCTTCAGGCAGACGATTTTTGAAATGCACGATGACCTTGTCGCCTTCATACGCTTCGAGAAGAGGTCCCGGCACGCGACCGTTGTACGCATAAGCGACAGTGTTTTTTCCGGGCAGCATCGAGAGCCGCGTGGGCTCAGCCGTTATCGTGACTTCGACTGTGCGCGGAAGACGCGAGACATTTTTAAGTATCGCCGGGCCTGGAGTGCGATTTACGGCGACGATTTTCCCGGGCTCCGCTGTGTGAGCGTGCTCCTGCGCTTTTCCTGTAACGATTGGAAATGCAGATGCGAGTACTGTCATCAGTACTCGTCGTCCGGACAAACGAATCATGTAGGGGCGATCGGGAAGAGAACATCATCCGCCGCGGGAATAAGTTTGTCAACATTAGTTTAAACACGCATCGGCGAACCCCGGTGCAGAGTGCATTCAGGACCGCTGTTTTTTCAGAGAGTGAAGCGAATCAGATCCGAGTAGCCCACGAGATCGTATTCCGCGAACGAGCTGGAACCCTCGATGATATAAGGCGGAAAGATCTTCGACGGAGCGGCACGAAGAACGCCGCATTCAGCAAGCACCCGGTGAACAAATTCCGAGCACATCATCTCATTCGAGTACCGTGCAATCATCCGTGCGACGATACTCGACGGCATGAGAAGACTCGCAGCGTACAGCGGAATGCTCCTCGTGCCCTCGAGATAGACCACCGGGCCAATCGCAGTGACAATCCGCATGAGCTCATCACCGGAGATCTCCACCGGGACGTGCCTCACTGCGAAATGAGGAACACCATTGTCGCGCGTATATGATTCGAGCAGCGGTTCCAGCGGGACCTCGCGAATTGCCGGACCTCCAGTGGGATACGCTGCGTGCTCGCGCCCGGTATGCTGCGGCTGGGTGCATTCGACGACACTGACATCGTCCCCGCGACGCAGGACTATGCCGCAGTGACGGAACTCGTTCGTGCGGAAAAAGAGCGGCGCAAGAAAATCGAGCTCGAACGTGTCGAGTATCCCCGAGCGCGCCGTCTTGTGGAACAGGATTATGTCACCAGTCCTGAGATTCGCGCGAACATCCGTGAGCTGCAAAGTGCGGTGCGTCTTATATCGCAGCCGGCGGCGAGCAAGCCATCCGCTCGCGCCGGTTTCCGCACTGCCTGTCAGGATATCATCTGGTCGTATCGAGCTGTCCCGCACCACGCACAGTCATTCCTGTAGCTCGTGAGATCCCTCACGCCGTTTGCCCATCGATATACGTCACGATCGCGCGACAGCACTCCACGCTCGGCGAGATCAGCAAGCGCATCCTCAACATCACCGAGAAAAATCCCATCGAGCCGGGCGACCAGCTCGTGCGCCGTGATCTTTCCGCCCGGCGGAAGCTTCTCCAGCTCACGCGTCACACGGTCATAATCTCGGCAGATCGGCTCGAACAACGCCTCGAGCACGAGGTCAGTGACATCGTCATCGTAACGCGCCGCATCTGGAGCCCAGAATCCATTGCGCCTGACGTGCGACGCGACCGCAGCGTTGCCCGGCACCCGCGCAAGAGCGTCAGGATAGAACAGGTGCATCCACTGCGCATCGTACGTCCGCTGGAGCAGCTCGGGAACGTTGTCCGCTCCATCGAGCTCGCTCTCTATCACGACACCGCCGCGCCGCACGATCGCGCTGCGCAGCGCCTTTGCATCGATGCCGAGCGCGCTGTGACGCGCGCAGAATGCGGCAAGGTGGAATGTTGTCGTGGCTGAGTGACGCTGGAGTTCCGAGACGATGTCCTGGCTCAGCGTGCGAATGTCAGTGTCAGGCTCGATGCGCAGCGGAATTCCCGCGCGAATGTGAACACGCCCAAGCTTGATCTCATCATGCAGCAGCCGGCGCGTCCACTCCATGAGAGGAAGCAATCCGGTTTTGTGCTTCATGCCGCGATCGAGCTCACGCAGGAATCCAACTTCTTCCGCGACGCGATCGTAGTTGATCGTCAGCGGAACGACGACCGTTGGCTTTCCAGTCTGCTGAATAGCGCGAAGAATTCCACGCTTGGGAGCGAGGAAGCGGCGGCATCTGCTGCGCGTTCCCTCTGCATAGAACTCGAGAGAATGCCCGGCAGAGACGAGATCGGTAATCTGTCGCGTAAGCTCGGGATCGGCCGCGCCAGTTCCTCTCTTGATATAGAAGGCACCCGCAGCCTCGAGAAGACGGCCAATGACGGGGATCTTCTGGAAGTCATCGCTCGCTGCGATGCGCGGAAGCTTGAGGCCAAGCCCCGGATGCGCAAAACAAAGAAGCGACGTCACGAGGAAATCGAGATAACTCCGATGACTCGGCGCGAGAACGACGAGATCGTTCGGCCTGATCTGCTGAATCGCAGCCCTGATCTCGAGCTCGTTGAACGTGATCTGCGTCGATGCTTTTCTCAGCGCCTTGCGAATGACGTATGCAAAGACACGAGTAGTTCCGTTTCCTTCGGGCTGCTTGAGTGCCCAGCGGAGGTCCGTCCCGTGCATTCGAAGCGGAGCCTGCGTGGGATTTCTCTTGAGCAGGTGCTCTGAAATTCCATCGGACACGGACTGCAGATACGTCTCGAGATTGAAGTCCTCGAGGGGCGGAAACGCAGTGCGGAAGTCGAACGTGTGATGCACGAAATAATGGAAGGCTTCGTCGAGATACCCGAGGCCTCTCGCGAGCTTTTCCAGTTTTACAGTCGCGCGCTTCTGTCCCTTGAGCTTCGTCGCGACACGCGCTGCGCTCAGTGGAACATGATGATGGACGATCTCGTGAAAGCGAAACGCAGCGACGTTCTCGCCGACATAGGCCCAGCGCACGGGCCTGTCGTGCGGATACGCCTTGAAGTGCCGCTCGTGCGTGTACGCGAGCTGCGGGAGCGCTCCGGTGTTATGGAGTCCCGCAACCGCGTGCCGAACCACGAACGGCTGCTGCAGCTCGGGCTCGAACGCGCACGAAATAATGCGATCGGCAACATCGTCACATGGAACCACATCGAGACGCGCATCGGGATTCACACGCGCAACTCTCAGGTGTCCTGCGCCAAGCAGCGAGATGAACGCTGCATACGCCGCATGACTGTCGATCCATCCAGGGAAGGGATATCGCCTGCAGGCTGACACGACGCTCGGTCGCAGCAGCGTAAGCGGCACATCCTCTTTTCTCTCGAGAAGCAGTCTCTCGGCCAGACACTTCGTGAACGTGTAAGTGTTCGGGTGACCGGTGCGCGCCATGAGCGCTTTCTCGTCCGAGCGGCCGGAGATTATCTCTTGATAGATCTCCGTCGCATCGAATGGCAGGTCGACGAGCTTTTCCTCGACAAGGAGAACTTCATCGCCGCCGGGATGCGGAGTCACATATGCCGTCGAGACATCCACGAGACGGCGAAGATTTTTTATTCCCTTCGCAAACTCGAGAACGCGAAGCGCGCCCGTGATGTTGATCGACGCTGCTTCAGCAATCGGAAGGTCGAATCTGATCGACGCTGCGCAGTGAATGATGTTCGTCAGCTCGTTCTGAAGGCGCTTGGTGTCAGAGTCGCTGAGTCCAAGGCCTTCGTCGAGCATGTCGCCCGCGACGGGGTCGCAGAATTTCTTCCAGCCTGGCTCGAGAAGAGAAAAAACTTTTGAGTGAGCAAAGCGATTGAATCGGTCTTCAGGCGATTTGCGGCCGCGCGGGCGGATCAACAGATAAATCTTCTCGATGCCGAGCTCTTCGCGCCTGCGCAGCAGCTCTTCGAGGACAACCTTCCCAACGAACCCGGTCGATCCGGTGAGGAGAACGCGTGCTCCCTTCTGCGCGCCGGTCATGATGCCACCTTCACGCGCTCTTCATGCGAGGTGTCATGTGACTCGAGAGGCAGCTGCGCTGCAAATACGCCTTGAGGATCGAGCGCGGCCTTCATCTGGTCGCGCCAGGTCTGCATTGCAGGCGACATAATGTCGTTCACAAACGGGAGGCGAAGCTTGCCCACACCGTGATGATGCGAAATCGAGCCGCCGGCTGCAATGACCTCCCGCCTGGCAATGCTCTCGATTTCATGATATGCCCCGACTGCGTCGGCAACCCCACGGGCATAGAAAGCCATGTAGAAGTAGATGCAGCATCCAGTCTCGTAAATCTGAGTCACCCGGCATGAGACGAAAGGCCGTCCCGGCAGCTTCCTCTCATCGTGCGCCTCATAAATCGCCCGCTTCACGCGATCGACAAGCTCCTGTGCCTGACTCCACGGAACCGAGGTCTCAAAAGATTCACCGAGAATGCTGTGCTGAAGCACGAAGTCGCGAATGTACGCGATGCCGAACGTGAGCAGGTATCCGCGCTTCCCGTTTTCTGCACCGCCCTTGAACCCCTTGTGCTTCTTCGCGAGCTCGTAGACGAGCTTCTCCTGCCGCTCGACTTCCGCCTTCGAGCCTTCGAACACAAGCGTCGCCGCAACCATTTCATCAGGGTTGAATCCGAGTGGACCGGTTACGAGCCACTTCTCGATTCTGCTTTTCACTTTCTTCGCGCCCTTCGAGCGCGGCTTGAGAACCTGCCCGAACTGGAACTGAAGATTGTCCACGAGTCTCACACTCGCCGGATACACTTCCTTCTGCGCGAGATCGTACATGAACGCGAGTCCGTGCTCGAACTTCTTGAACACGACTGACCCGTATCGTCTCTCTTCGGGAAGAGGGAAGAGCTTCACCACTGCCGATGTGATTATCCCGAGGCTTCCTTCGCTTCCAATAATCCAGAGCTTCGGATCGAGACCGATGCTCTCACGCGGAGCAACCTGCGACCGCTCGAGCTTGCCTGCGGTGGAGACCACGGTCACATCGAGGAGAATGTCCTCGATGTTTCCGTACTTGTTCTTCTTCATTCCGCTTGCGTTGGTCGCAATCCATCCGCCGAGCGTCGAGAACTCGACACTGTCGGGCTCGTGACCCATCGTGAACCCGTGCTCAGCCAGCTGTGCCTGAATCAACCGGCCAGCCGCACCCGCCTGGATTTTCGCCATGCGGTTGACCGGATCGATCCACTCGATGCGATCCATCCGGCTCATGTCCACAGAGACAATCGCTCGCTCTTCGTAGGGAAGGCAGCGCAATGCTTCGGTGACATTTGTGCCGCCGCCGTATGGCATCAGCACCACACCTGAATGCGTCGCAGCGCGAATGATGACAGCGACCTGATCTTCGTCGCGCGGGTACACGACGTAATCTGGCACGCGCGCGAATCCATTCGTGCGAACAGCATTTATCTCGGAGACAGTGTGCCCGTGCCCGTGGCGAAGGCGCACTGCGGGATCAGTCGTTATCTGATCTGTCGAGAGCGATCGCGAGATTTCCTCGAGGAACGCGCCCGCAGGCTGAGGCTCGGGAACCGGCGGCAGCTTGTAGGTGACAGTGCCCGGCTCGAGAGGAAAATCGATACCGACGACTTTCCTGAACCACGGAAGGAGATCGGGAAGACGCTCGCTGCTCAATCCCGGATATCGATCGCCTGTAACGGTAATCGCACCAGTTTCATCGACGGCAAATGTCGTGTCCTGGAATCCCCAGGACTGTGTGCTCATCGAATCGCGCGGATCGTGCTTCTGTGGACCGGGATAGATCCGGCCTTTGACGGGTGAATGATCCATCACGGCTTGGCCCGCATCGACGTGCGTGCGGTACCAGCTGTCGACTTGTCGTTCATCACGCGAAGCGGCGGTGTTTCACCTACGAGAGTCGTCTTGCGAACGTAGTTGATGCGAAGAATCGCTGTCTGCCATGCGGTGACTGTCAGGAGAATGATGACGCCATTCAAAAGCCAGCCATCGAATGCGAGCCCGAACAGTGCCTGAGGTGCTGATAAGAGGATCACACGCTCAGCACGCTGCATAACTCCTACCTTCGCGTTCAGTCCGAGTGCCTCGGCGCGGGCGCGGGCGTAGCTGATCATATATGTGCCGATGATCCCGAAAATGCTGACAGCCAGCATTGGCTGGCTCTGGTAATGGGGATGCGTGGCGTAGAAGTAGGCAATACCGCCGAGGAGTGCGCCGTCGGCGATGCGGTCGAGGGTGGAGTCGTAGAAGGCTCCAAAGACAGTGACCTTGTTCGTGCGCCGGGCGACGACACCATCGAGAGCGTCGGCAATCGCGGTGAGGCCGATGATCCAGCCGGCGATACGCATATGACCATAGGCGAAGGCAATTCCACCGACGACGGTGGAGGCTGTACCTATGGTAGTAAGGGCATTGGCAGAAATGCCCAGCTTTATGAGGACTGTAGCAATTGGTTCCATGAGTCGCAGATAGCCCGTCGTGACGAACGTGACGTGAGCTTTCCTGACCCGGTCCCAGAGTGATCTCATTTTATTGAGGCTGAATCCGGCATTGTTGGCCGCGGCGGGAACCGCCGCGCAGCGAAAAAGGGGCCGGGGACGGCCCTCAAACCATTCAAGGTATTGTGCCTTGCCCCTAATCGCCAGCGTTTTGGCCGGGTTGCCGAACCGGGTGTCACATTCCTACATTCGGCCCGCCATACAACGGGATAACAGTTGCCGAGAAAGCCGGTTCTTCACGAGCAGGACTATGTCGTTTCCGATGGCCCGATCCGCCTGAGCGTCGTCGTGGGTGAGCGGCAGTTCGGGTCGTCGATCGTATTCGTCGATGACGACGAAATCGCAAATGGCGAGATACAGGATTTGTCTCTTGGGGACGGTGAGAAACTGGAAGGCCGCACCCTCTCGGTCTATACGATAGTGACGGACGTACGGTCGGACACCGACGACATGGCTGTCACGTGGATACTTGTCGGCGGCGGACATCGGCTGACTTCCACTGCGACCGGCACGCCTGCCAAGAAATTCGGCTCGCAGATGTTCAAGGCCGTATTTCACTTCGTGACGCATTGAGACCGTTCGCGGTTGCCTTTGCACTTTGCGCCGGTGCATCAGCGCTCCCGGCGCAGGTTGCCGAGCCGCCGGAGGCAATCGAGCTCGAGGGTTTCCGGTTATCCGCTCCGCCGGCTTTGGCGCTGCTTGGTATCGCCCCATCTTCGGTTTCGCGTCCAAACACTCCGCGCGCGCTGATCGCGAGCCTGGTCTCGGGGACCGGATCGTCGGGACTCGTGCCGAATGGATATGCTGTGGAAACCAGTCCCTACTGGCTTTCCCGTCATCCATCACTGGATCTCGATCATTACTACAAGGCCTCGCTCGGACGGAGGCTCATCTACTTCACCGCACTGTCTGCCGCGACATCGCGTCCGTCGTCGAGCGACTCGATCGCTCCCGATGCCCGCGTATCGATTGCTCTCAGAACTCTGCTTGCTAACGGGCGGCCGAGCCGCGCACTCTCGGCGGTGGCGGATACGATGCGGCGGCTGCAGATCGCGTACATCGAGCAGTACCGGCGCTGGGAAGCTGCGCAGGCAGCATCGAGCAGGCTGGCGACTCAGCGAACACGTCTCGCGCGGAACGAAGATCTGCTTTCGACGCTTACGACAAAGCTGATCGCGGGTGATACGAAGCTGCGCGACAGCACGCTTCGCGTTCTTGCGCGTCGTGACAGCGCGCGATCTCAGGTTGCTGCTGCCGAATCAGCCGATGAAGATGTGACGCGACTCGAGAAGCAGATGACAAATTCTGAAGAACGATTGTCCAGGCTGGCGAAGGCATTCGTCGAGCGTGACGCCGAGCCGGATGGATTCGTTCTCGAAGTCGCTGCTGGAGTTCGGAGCGTGTTCGCCCGCGGCGAATGGGATCGTGCGCGGACAGATGGAATTGGACTCTGGATGACGCCCATGTACCGACTGTCGGCAAAGCATGTCGAGGTCATCGGAGTTCTGCGCTATCTCACTCGTGTCGTCGAGCTGGATGGCGAAGATGTATTCGACGCGGGCGCGAGGGCCGGAGTGACAATCGGGAGGGGAACGTTCTCCGGTGAGCTCGTGCGTCGAACAGTTCGCGACGATTCTGATATGAGCTCATCGCGGTGGGCGGCACTGTTCGATTATCCGCTTCCTGCGCGGCTGCATCTCGTGGCTTCATTTGGCAGCGACTATCGTCTCGGCTCTGGCAGGCGACCAGTCATCGCAACTCTCGGAGTGAATCTAGGAGTTGGTGCTGTAGAGCTCATTTCGCGCTGACATGTGAGGATTTCGGATTCCGAATCTCGGATCTTCGAGGTGTGAGGAGTGCAGACTTTGCGGACTCAGGACCAACTACCATCGCAGATCGCTGACTAATTGCGGATCGAGGAGATTGCGAACCGAGAAGAAATCGGAAATCCTCGATTGAATCCTCCGTCCTCGATCTCCTCTGTTCGTAATTAGTCAGCGATTGTCGATTGTAGTTAGTCCTGAGGCCGCAAAGTCTGCACTCCTCGCACCTCGAAGATCCTCAGTTCGGAATCCGAAATCCTCGAAAATCGGGTTAACAGGGAGCGCAGTGAGCACAGTGAGGTTTTGAGGTTTTTATCATACGCAGTGACGGTGGCCGTCGGATGGGCGAGCAGCCATAGCCACTCAGACAACCCTCAAAACCTCACTGTGCTCACTGTGCTCCCTGTTCAAGCGGGTTTTAGTGTTTCAGCCGCTCCAGCCCTCATCAGCGGTTGGCCCGTAGATAGAGGGTACCGGAATATCGAGCAGTCTCAGGTAGACACTCATCTGGCCACGATGATGAACCAGATGATTGATGTGCTGACGCGTCGTCGCGCCGCGCGGCATCGTCATCAGAACGCGGTCGCCCATCTTGAGTGACCAGGGCTTCCCCAGGTCATCGTCGCTCACGGCGATCAGAGCGGCGCGCGCCTCGCGAACGTTCTTGTCAAACTGCTCGAGCAGAGTCGCGATCTTTTCCGTCGAATAACCGGTGCCTTTCGACAAGTCGAGCGAATCGCTCGTGAGAGTCGTCGTGATCCATCCGGGCATCCACGACAAAAGCTGAGCGAGATGCCCAATAGAAAATGATTTCGGGTGCGGCTTCCACGCCGACTTGTCGTCTGGAACGCGCTCCAGCAGCCGCCGCGTCGTCGCCATTTCCTGAT
>DATEDH010000268.1:0-3929 GCA_035281765.1 Gemmatimonadaceae bacterium | reverse complement strand
GGGTGATCAGGTGGTTCGCTTTGCACAGGTCGGCCTGATTGTAAATGCATTCCTCGCGCTCGTGAAGCTCGTTGCGGGAATCCTTGGCAACACCTACGCCCTCGTTGCGGACGCAGTTGAATCCACCGCGGATATCTTCGCTTCGCTCGTAGTGTGGGGTGGCCTGAGGGTGGCCTCGCGCGACCCTGACGAAGAGTACCCGTTTGGCTACGGCAAGGCCGAGTCGGTCGCGGCCGCAGTCGTCGCGCTCATGCTTGCGGCGGCCGCCATCGGCATCGCCTTCGAGGCAATTCGCGAGATCCGCACACCTCACAAGACGCCGGCCCCATGGACGCTGCTTGTGTTGATAGGGGTCCTGCTGATCAAGTTCGTGTTGTTCCGTCGAACTCTCGTAATCGGTGAAGCTGCAGGGAGCACCGCTGGAAAGGCGGATGCATGGCATCACCTGAGCGATGCGATTACGTCGGCCGCCGCATTCGTCGGGATCACCATTGCCTTGTGGGGCGGCCCCGGATGGGAACAGGCAGATGACTGGGCAGCGCTTTTCGCTGCAGTCGTGATTTTTTATAACGGGATGGTACTGCTTCGCGCGCCGCTGCAGGATCTAATGGACCGCATGCCTGGTGAAGAGGTGACTGGTGCGGTTCGTGCCGCTGCTGAATCCGTCGATGGAGTGAAGGCTGTCGAAAAGCTTTCGGCGAGAAAAGCCGGACTCGTCTACTACGTCGACATTCACGTTCAGGCCGATCCCGCAATGTCCCTCCACGACGCGCATGAGCTGAGCGGCGCGGTGAAGAGCACAATACGTCGTGAAGTGCCCAACATTGCGAACGTCCTGATTCACATGGAGCCCTTCGAGGACACGTGATTCACTTCGGGACTGCGGGCTGGCTGTACAAGGATTGGGAAGGAATTGTCTACCCGACTGAAAAGCCCGACAGTTTTGATCCGCTGCACTTTCTCGCGCGGTTCTTCTCGACTGTAGAGATCAATTCCACTTACTACGGACCCGCGCGTCCGCAGACAGCCGACAAGTGGATTGCCCGTGTTTCCGACTTTCCCGATTTCAAGTTCACGGCAAAGCTGTGGAAGCGGTTTACACACGAAAGAAAAACCGCCTGGACGCGCGCTGAGGTCAAGGAAGCACGAGCGGCATTTGACCGTCTGCTGAAAGCGGACAAGCTCGGCGCACTGCTTATCCAGTTTCCGTGGTCATTCCGCCGCACCGAGGAAAATCGCGAATGGCTCGATGACGTCACTCGAACGTTCAAGGCGTTTCCTCTTGTTCTTGAAGTCCGGCACTCGAGCTGGAATACACCGGAGTTCTACGAAGAGCTTGCGGAGCGCTCGATCGGATTCGTCAACATCGATCAGCCATTGTTTCACAACAGCATCAAGCCGAGCGCTAGTGTGACGAGTCCGGTCGGTTACATCAGAGTCCATGGCCGCAACTATCGCGACTGGTTTCGCAAAGGTGCCGGTGTTGAAGCCCGTTACGATTACCTGTATTCACAGGCAGAGCTGAAACCCTGGGCTGACCGAGCGAAGGAGGTCGCGTCGCAGGCCGAGGAGACTTACGTCGTCACCAACAATCACTACAAGGGTAAAGCAGCCGCGAACGCGCTCATGTTGAAGGCCCTTGTTTCAGGAAAGAAAAGCGAAGCGCCAGAGACGCTTCGCGAGACTTATCCTGAAGAGCTCGAGCCGCTGACAAAAAAGGTCAGGCGGTCTTGAGTGCTTCAGCTACCTGGGTAAGCGACTTGCGCGCGTCTCCGAACAGCATGCGTGTCTTGTCGTCATAGAACAGCGCGTTCTCGATGCCGGCGAAGCCGTGGCCCATGCTTCGCTTGAGAACGATGATGTTGCGCGCCTTGTCGACGTCGAGAATCGGCATGCCGTAGATAGGACTCGATGGATCGTCGCGCGCCGCAGGGTTGACGACATCGTTGGCGCCGACAACAAGCACAACGTCTGTCTGCGCGAAATCACCATTCACCTGATCCATTTCCAGCAGCTGGTCATACGGAACGTTCGCTTCGGCGAGAAGCACGTTCATGTGACCCGGCATTCTGCCTGCGACCGGATGAATTGCGTACTTCACGTCGACCCCGCGCTTCTCGAGATCCGTCGCAAGCTCTCTCACCGTGTGCTGTGCCTCTGCAACGGCTAGTCCATATCCGGGAACGATCACAACGCTGCGTGCGTATGCGAGCGCAATCGCAGTGTCTTCCGCGGTGGTCTGCTTGATGGGCTTCGTCACCGCAGCAGCGCTTCCACCTTCTGCACTCGGCGCTCCACCGAATGCGCCGAAGAGCACATTGCCCACTGAGCGATTCATCGCAGTGCTCATGAGCAGCGTGAGCAGTGTTCCCGATGCGCCGACGAGCACACCGGCAACGACGAGCATCTGATTGTGAAGCACTAGACCGGTCAGCGCAGCAGCAAGTCCGGTGAGTGAATTCAATATTGAAATCACGACGGGCATGTCGCCGCCGCCGATCGGAAGAACGAACATCACTCCGAGTGCCAGGGCGAGAGCGAACAATCCCCACAGTCCGGTCTTGCCGCTGTTGCCGACGACGATCATCGCTCCGATCGCGAGAATTGCGACCAGCACGAGACCGTTGAGAAGACTCTGAAGAGGGAACTGAATCGGCCTGCCGGGAAGTATCTCCTGCAGCTTCCCGAACGCGATGAGACTTCCTGTAAATGATATCGCGCCGATCATCGTGCCGAGCACGATCGATGCAGCCTCGCCTGCGCCGATCACTGCTCCGGTATTGGAAAGCCTGATGTACTCCGCAACCGACACGAGAGCCGCAGTAGCGCCTCCCATACCATTGAACAGCGCAACCATCTGCGGCATCGCTGTCATCTGGACGGTGCGCGCGAAGTACGTTCCGATTCCCGCACCGACGAGTGTGCCGATCGCGATTGTCCAGAACGAGAGTATCTGCCGATCGAGCAGTGTCGCGGCGAGTGCGATGCCCATTCCGAATGCGGCAAGCTGATTGCCCGATCTTGCAGTGGCGGGCGAGCTCAACCGCTTAAGTCCGAAAATGAACAACACCGCCGAGACGATGTACGCGATCGCGATGATCGTTTCACGTGCGTCAAGCATTCGGCTTATCTCCCGGCTCGCGGCGCTTGAACATCTCGAGCATGCGATCGGTCACGACGAAACCACCGAACACGTTCGCCGCGCCGAAAACGACCGCGATAAATCCGAGAATTTTCAATAACATCGTATCGGCGGCGCCCGCAACGAGCATCGCTCCGAGAACGACGATTCCGTGAATGGCATTCGTCGCCGACATGAGAGGTGTGTGCAGCACCGATGGCACTCGCGATATGACTTCGAAGCCGACGAATATCGCGAGGATGAAAACGTAGATACCGAGTATGACTTCAACGCTCACGATTGCGCTCCTGAGAGTCGCGACTGAATCGCGGGGTTTCTGATTTCGCCATTCGCCGTGACGGTCACGGCAGCGATGATGTCGTCGTTCAGGTCCAGGTTGAGATTCCCGTCTTTGGTAAGAAGCCCGATGAGCGCAGCGACGTTCTTGGCGTACATCTGACTCGAGTGAAATGCGAGCTCACTTGCGATGTGAAGAGGGGAGATAATCGTGACACCGTGCTTCTCCACGGTCTGGCCGGGCTCAGTCAGCTCACAGTTTCCGCCTTGTTCTCCCGCAAGGTCGACGATCACCGAGCCCGGCTTCATCGATGCAACAGTTTCCTCAGTAACCAGAAGCGGTGCGCGCCGTCCCGGTATCAGCGCAGTTGTGATGATCACGTCCGACATCATCGCTCGGGCGTGAATGAGCTCCTTCTCCTTCCGTATGTGCTCTTCCGCGAGCTCCTTCGCATATCCTCCAGTGTCCTCGGCCTCACGGAGATCCACGCCAAGGTCGAGGAATGTCGCG
>DATEDH010000267.1:0-3058 GCA_035281765.1 Gemmatimonadaceae bacterium | reverse complement strand
AGAAGCGACTCGTTGAAAATGGCGAGCATGTCTCGCGCGGTGCGGAGATGTTCACCGTGGTGCGTAACGATGTTCTGGAGCTTGCCGCTGCCGTTCCGGAAAAGCTCGCGAACAGCGTGATCCCCGGGCAGCCGGTTCAGTTCCTCGCGAATGGAAAGACAATCCAGGGTCGCGTCGCGCGCGTCAGTCCAACGGTCGATCCGTCGACTCGCTCCGTGACGGTCTACGCCCAGGTCCCGAATCCAAACGGGGCAATCAAGGGTGGTACCTTCGCAACCGGGACTGTGATGACTCGCGCAATCGCTAACGCGATCACAGTTCCGACTTCAGCGATCAAGCAAACGGCCTCGGGTCAAGCGGTGGTCTATAGAATAGAGAAGGGTGTTCTCGACACGGCGCTCGTACAGGTTGGCGTTACGAACACGCGAACAGCGATCGCCGAAATCGTCACCGGCATTGCCGTTGGCGACAGCGTCGTCTCGGGCAATGTTGGATCACTCGGCAAGGGAATGAAGATTCAGGTCGTAAATCCGAATGCCCCACGCGGGCGCGGCGGTGCCGCGTCGGGTGCGGCGCCACGCTAGCTCTCAGGCACAATGTTCCTCTCTGACGTCTCAATCAAGCGCCCCGTCTTCGCGACGATGATGATGCTCGCACTCGTCGTGCTGGGCATCGTGTCGTTTCAGCGGCTGGCAATCGACGAGTACCCGGACATCGTGTACCCGATTGTGATCGCGCAGGTTACTTACCCGGGCGCATCGCCTGAAGTCATGGAGCGCGATGTTGCACGCCCGATTGAAGAAGCGCTCAACACGGTGCAGGGACTCAAGGAGCTGACGTCCACTTCGCTCAACGGCAGCACCATTGTGCGAGTTCAGCTCAACCTTGGCGTCGATGTGTTGTCAACTCAGCAGGACGTTCAGGCGAAGGTTGCGCGAATCAGGCGTCAGCTGCCTCAGGACATCGAAGAGCCCGTCATCAGTCACTTCGATCCAAATGACAGGCCGATCATGTCGATTGCGATGCAGTCGACTGAGCGGCCAATGCGCGAGCTGACCAGCATCGCCGATGAGATAGTTTCGCCCAAGCTCCAGGCAATTCAGGGCGTTGGCGGAATCAATCTCGCTGGAACGGAGACGCGACAGATTCGCATCGAGCTCAACCCTGATGCACTGCGCTCGTACGGAGTGTCAGTGCCGCAGATCATGACGGCGCTTCAGCGGGAAAACCAGGAAGTTCCGGCAGGCCGCGTGACGCGCGGACCTACAGAGCAGCTGATCCGCATTACAGGTCGAATCATTCAGCCGGCGCAGTTTGCGAATATCGCTGTCGCTGTGCGGAACGGCGTTCCGGTACGACTCGGTGACCTCGCAACGGTCGTCGACGGCGCCGCTGACAAGCGCACGGCGGCCCTTCTCGATAATTCGCCAGCGCTCGCACTCGACATCCTCAAGATTTCCGGATCGAATACGGTCGAAGTGGCCGACTCGGTACGCGCGGCGACCGCGTCACTCGAGAAGATTCTTCCCGCAGACGTGAAGATGCGCGTGATCCGCGATGACTCGCGCCGCATTCGTGAGTCGCTCTCCGACGTCGAGATCACGATCATACTCGGCGCAGTACTCACGATCGCGATCATCTACCTGTTCCTGAACTCGTGGCGCTCGACAATCATCACCGGGCTCACGCTGCCGGTGAGCATCATCTCCGCATTCTTCATCATGTGGGTGTTCAACTTTACGGTGAACACCATGACACTGCTCGCACTCTCTCTCGCGATCGGACTGTTGATCGATGATGCGATCGTGGTTCGAGAGAACATCGTGCGTCACGTGCACATGGGGAAAGACCACATCCGAGCGGCAAAAGAGGGCACCGATGAAATCGGGCTCGCTGTGTTCTCGACTAGTCTTGCGGTAGTCGCGGTGTTCATTCCCGTCGCGTTCATGGGCGGAATGATCGGAAAGATTTTCTTCCAGTTCGGCGTGACAGTGACGTTTGCGGTGCTCGTGTCACTCTTCGTTTCGTTCACGCTCGATCCGATGCTCTCGAGTGTCTGGCCCGATCCCGATCATGAGCTCGGCAAGGATGGAAAGCCAAAAGGCTCGATGAATCCCATTCGCCGCGTCGGACTTGCATTCGACAGGTGGTTCGAGCGAACGGCCGATAAGTATCCGGCGAAACTCGACTGGGCACTAAAGCATCGCGCAATCGTGATGGCCGGCGCATTCGGCTCCGTTGTCGCAGCCGGTTTGATTTATCCGTTGCTCGGCTTTACGTGGCTTCCCGATGTAGACACCGGAGAGTTCAACGTTCAGCTGAGAACCGCACCTGGATCGAGCCTTTCATATACTGTCGGAAAAGCGCAGGAAGTCAGCGGGTTCCTTCGCACTCTGCCGGAAGTCGATTTCACGTATACCAATATCGGCGGCGGATTCCGCGGCACTCCGAACACGGGGAGCATCTACGTCAAGCTCAAGCCGCGCAATGAAAGAGATCGCGAGGTATCCGAAATCCAGACGCAGCTGCGTGGCGAGCTTCGCAAGATGCCCGGCGTGCGCCCTGTAATCACCGGGTCGTCTTCGATCTTCGGCGGATTCAGGCAACCCATCATCGTCAACGTTCAGGGACCGGAGGAATCCCGCCTCAAGGTCGCGGCCAATCAGGTCCTCGAGAAGATCGCATCGACACCGGGTGTAGCAGAGCCGAACTCCAGTGACGAGGGACAGATTCCGCAGCTCGACGTAAACGTGGATCGCCAGCAGGCGTGGGCTGCGGGTCTCGGAATTAGCAGCATTGCATCGACGCTCCAGCCGGTATTCACCGGACAGCGCGCGACGCGATGGGAAGACGAACAGGGATTTTCACACGACGTCGTTGTTGTGTTTCCCGATTCACTGCGCACGAACGCTGCAGACATTGCGGATCTCACCATCCCGAGTGGAGCGACGGACGCATCGGGCCAGCCTGCGCTGGTTCCGCTCAGCCAGGTTGCGACAGTGGAACAAAGTCTGGCTCCGCAACAGATCAACCGCAGAAGTCTCGAGCGCCAGGTATC
>DATEDH010000266.1:0-5315 GCA_035281765.1 Gemmatimonadaceae bacterium | reverse complement strand
GTTGAAATCCAGGTCAAGAAATACGAGGCCTTCTTTCTTCCGCGCGATGGGCGTGATCGACTTGCGCGGCTTGAAGGCTGGATCGAGCGCCTTCATTCGCTCGAGCGCGGCATTCGCTTCGGCAGTGCGTCCGTCACCCTGAAGCACGTCGTACAGGATCTCGAGCTGCTCGAGCGCTTCCGGTTTTCTATCCGCGCGCGCGAGCTGGTCTGCGAGCATCAGGCGCACGTCGTCCTGGCCAGGACACAGATCGGCGAACTCTTTCAGCGCATTGAATGCATCGTCCATTTTCCCGGCGCGCTGCATCCTGTCGGCGTACTCGAGAAAGTTCTGCTTTGCGTCGCTGTTGAATCCCTTCTTTGCGCTGATGATTCCGAGCTTGTAGTAGACGATCGTGCGTCCCGGCGCATAGCGCAGGATCTTGTTGCACAACGCGATTGCGTTATTGAAGAAACCGCCTTCGGCGTAATAGTCAGCGGCCTGCTCGTAGTAGTGTATCGCCTGCTCGTTGTTGCCGAGGCGATAGTGCAGGTCCCCAACGCGATTGTAGAGCGCAACGTCGCGCTCCTCGTCACTGGTACGGGCCGTTGTGAGAACCTGCTCGTAGACTTCGAGCGCTTTCTCGAAATGCTTCCTGGCCTCGAACTCAGCGGCCTTTTTCTTCAGTTTCGCAGTATTGGACATCTAGTAAGACGGAACGTGAAACGCACGCTACCCGGCCCTCGGTTAGCGCGAGAGGTTCAAGTTATCGGAGGCTTCCCGCGAGTAACAGGGTTTTCCTTTCACCCACGTGCCCATACAACGACGATCACCATACCAATACGGTATCTCACGAATATCGGAAACGTCCCAAAGGGCGATGTCCGCGGAGTAGCCCGGGGCCAGCTGGCCGACCCGATCGGACAGTCCGAGCGCCGCCGCGCCGTTCACTGTTGCCGCTATGAAAACCTCAGCCACGCTCATGCGCAGCTGGCTTACACCAAGGGTCAGAATGAGCGGGAAATTCACCGTCGGTGAGGTTCCCGGGTTGAAATCGGTGGCGAGCGCGACAGCCGCGCCGCCATCGATCAGAGCGCGTGCAGGAGCATGACGATCTTTCCCCAGGAAAAGCATCGTTCCCGGCAGAAGCGTCGCAACCGTGCGGGATGCCGCCAAGGCTGAAATTCCCGCACTCGACACTGCGGCGAGGTGATCGGCAGACACTGCCCCGAGCTCCGCGGCGAGCTCGGCAGCGCCATGCGGCTCGAGCTCATCTGCATGGAGCTTTATGCCGAGCCCGGCGCGCCGCGACGCATCGAGTATCTCGCGCGTTTCATCGAGCGTGAATACGCCCGGCTCACAGAAAACGTCGGCGAATACCGCGAGATGCTCGCCCGTGACGACAGGAAGAATCTCATCGATCAAATACCGAACGTATTCCGAGCGGTCTTTTTTGCCCCGGTACTCCAGCGGAATCTCATGGGCACCGAGCCATGTCGGCACGAGGCGCACAGGAAGCGTTTCGCCCAGTCTTGCGATTACGCGCAGCGACTTGATCTCATCATCGAGCGACAGGCCATAACCGGATTTAACTTCGATTGTCGTCGAGCCGTATGACGCGAGTTTCTGGATGCGCGGCAGTGCGAGGGCAAAGAGATCGTCTTCGCTCCGTTTTCTCAGATCTGCTACCGACGAATGAATGCCGCCGCCGCGCCGCGCGATCTCCATGTAGCCGATACCCGATGCGCGCAGCTCCTGCTCCTCGTATCGTGCCCTGCCGAAGATTGCATGAGTGTGCGAATCGACGAGACCTGGCGAGATGACGCGTCCGCCACAATCGATGACGTCTGCTCCAGCGAAGTCGCGCAGCAATTCATCCTGCGGGCCCACGGAGACAATTTCTTCACCGTTGACTGCAACAGCAGCGCTTTCGAGAATCGCCGCGCTCGCAGCTTCCTTTCCCCGCCGCGCGTGAGGAGATCCCGCGCAGGTTACAACCTGCGATGCGTTGACGAAAAGGAGCTGTGTCACGCGAACGGAGTCGCCATTACATCGCGAATTCGCGACAGCCGGATTGGAGCCTGTGCTTCGCCGCGGCACGCATAATAACAGGCGTTGCACTGGATCGGCTCGTACTTCTTGAACTTCGTCCAGTGAAAATCCGGCTTGAAGTCGGGGCAGCGTTTCACGTGCCCAGTGGGATCGACGTGAATCGTGCGAATGCCTGAGCGGCACGGCTCCGTGATCTCGCCGCGGACATATCTGGGAATCTGCTCGAGATAATAATCGGAATTGGTTATCACCCCGCGATTCTTCTTCTTGAATGCGAGCAGCTCGGCAATTGCCTGCTCGAGATCGCGAATGCGATCCTGCTCGATCAAATCATCGCGATTGCCGTTCTTCGAATCGGTATAAGAGCTGAAATTCACTGCAACACCTATCTCGCGGGCGCGAAGAACGATCGCCATCAGCTGATCGAGATTCGAATCGCGGATTACAGTGTTGAAGCGGATCGCATTTACGCCGAGTGAGCGCATGCGCGGAATGGTATCGAAGATTTTTTTCGTAAGACCGGGAATGCCGCGCGCATTGTCGTGACGCTCATCGAGATAGTCGAGCGAGATGTTGAACTGATGAATCCCCGCATCCCACAGTGACTTCGCACGCTCGGCCGTGAGCATTCCGCCGTGCGTTATGATAGTCGAGTATTGAACTTTCACTGCGCGATCGACTGCCGAAACTATGTCCTCGAGATCACGCCTCAGCGTCGGCTCGCCGCCGGTGTACGTGATCATCATCGGATTGAAGTAGCGGGCCGCGTCGACGAAGCTGTTGAGCTCCGACGCTTTTGCCTTTGGATCAGTCTTCCAGTAATCGCAGAAGCCGCATCGCGCATTGCAGCGCATCGTGACTTCGAAGTGAACGAGAACTGGCTTCTTCACGACCGAGAGATATGCGTACTTCGCGAGAAAGACTGGGACGTGCCACGGGTGGAACTTGCTTGAAAGCATTTACTCTCGCATCGGAAGGTCGATTCCATGAGCTGCAGCAGTTGCAACAGCCGACTCGTAGCCGGCATCTGCATGTCGAGCGACTCCAATGCCGGGATCATTGGTTAGCACACGCTCGAGGCGCTCGCGCATTTCGGGAGTGCCGTCGGCGACGATAACCTGCCCCGCATGAAGCGAGTTGCCGATGCCCACGCCACCGCCGTGATGGAATGAAACCCACGATGCCCCGCTCGCGACATTCAGCATCGCATTGAGCAACGCCCAGTCAGCGATTGCATCGCTTCCATCCTTCATTCCTTCGGTTTCGCGGAATGGTGATGCAACACTGCCGGTGTCGAGATGATCACGTCCGATTACGATCGGCGCACTGAGCTCACCAGATGCAACGAGATCGTTGAGCGCAACACCAAATCGTGCGCGCTCTCCCTGGCCGAGCCAGCAAATGCGCGCAGGCAGTCCCTGGAACGCAATCTTCTCCCGGGCGAGAGTGATCCAGCGCTTCAGGTGCTCATCGTGCGGAAAGAGATCGAGCACCAGCTCGTCCGTTCGAGCGATGTCCTTTGGATCTCCCGAAAGCGCAACCCAGCGGAATGGTCCCTTCCCTTCACAAAACAGCGGGCGCACGTATTCGGGAACGAATCCCGGAATGTCGAACGCATTGGTGACGCCGGCGTCGAGAGCAACCGTCCTGATGTTGTTGCCGTAGTCGAACGAAACAGCACCGCGCTTCTGAAGCTCGAGCATCGCCTCGACGTGAACAACTGCACTCGCCGTAGACAGCTCGATATAGCGGCGAGGATCAGCGACACGCAGTGCAAGCGCTTCGTTGAGCGGCATTCCATTCGGCACGTAGCCGTTCAGCATATCGTGCGCGCTTGTCTGATCAGTGAGCACATCAGGCGTGACACCGCGATGGACCAGCGACGGCAGCACATCGGCAGCGTTGCCGAGAAGACCGACTGAGAGCGCTTCACCTTTTGTGCGCGCCCCGTTGATCCATTCGAGCGCTTCGTCGAGACTCTCTGTTTTTCGATCGAGATATTTTGTGGCGAGCCGCTTGTCGATTCGCGCCTCGTCCACTTCGACAGCGAGGATTGCAGCGCCGTTCATCGTTGCGGCAAGCGGCTGCGCGCCGCCCATACCGCCAAGACCGGAAGTGAGAACGAAGCGTCCCCTGAGCGACCCGTCGAAATGAGTGCGGCCAACTGCACCGAACGTTTCGTACGTGCCCTGCACAATTCCCTGCGAGCCGATGTAAATCCACGAGCCCGCAGTCATCTGGCCGTACATGATGAGGCCTTTCCGCTCGAGATCGCGAAAGACGTCCCACGTCGCCCATCGACCTACGAGGTTGCTGTTTGCGAGGAGAACGCGCGGCGCCGATGTGTGCGTCCTGAACACTCCGACAGGCTTGCCGCTCTGAATCAGAAGAGTCTCGTCATTCTCGAGACGCCGCAAAGTCTCGACGATTTTGTCGAACGATTCCCAGTTTCTCGCCGCCTTACCCGTACCGCCATACACCACAAGATCACCGGGCCGCTCGGCGACATCGGGATCGAGATTGTTCATGATCATCCTGAGCGCGGCTTCCTGCTGCCAGCCTTTGCAGGAAATGTGTGAGCCTCGCGGTGCCCTTATGTCACCGCGATTCGCTGCCGACGTCGATGCGCTCCTTGCTGCAACTTCAGTCATTCAGTGCTCCTGAAAACTTCCCCTGAGCAATAGCGGCAGAGAGAATCTCGATGTCCGGAGTCAGGACGCGGTCATTCTCCAGGGGACTGACGAGCTCACGAACGCGATCATAGCCGGTCATCGCGCCGCGGCCGGGCTTGAGCGGCTTGCGGTAATCGAGGCCCTGTGCCGCGCACATCAGCTCGATTGCAAGAATGTTCCGTACATTGTCGATCACTCGCCGCGCTTTCCATGCCGCGCCCATCGACATCGGCACAACATCCTCGCGGTTTCCGTCTGTTGGAATCGAGTCGACAGTCGCTGGATGAGAAAGAACCTTGCACTCGCTCGCGAGGGCTGCAGCAGTCACCTGCGCCATCATGAATCCGGAATTCACGCCCGCATCGTTTACGAGAAACGGTGGGAGACCCTGATTGAAATCAGGATGCACGAGACGATCGATGCGCCGCTCGGCGATTGTCGCGAGGTTCGTCATGATGATTGCGAGCATGTCGAGCGCCATTCCCACTGCCTGACCGTGGAAATTGCCGCCGCTCAACGTCTCGCCATTGGGGAAGACGAGCGGGTTGTCCGTTGCTGCATTCAGCTCGCGCGTAACCACGGTTGAAATCCATTCGAGTGCATCACGCACCG
>DATEDH010000265.1:0-3612 GCA_035281765.1 Gemmatimonadaceae bacterium | reverse complement strand
ATGACGGAGCGGATTCTTGTCGCGATGAACGCATCGCGAATTCTTGTTGGCGTTCCGATTTCCCTTCTGAGACCGCTGATAGCAATCGCTCAGCGAATTCTTCCGAAGCCGCCGGTGACTACCAGCTTGCTCGATTTGTTGAAGGTCGACAACGTCGTCGAGCCAAACGATCTCGCAACTGAGCTGGGAATCGATCCACTGCCCTTTGCGCCGGAAGAGCTGTTTTACCTCAAGAACATTTCACTGAAAGAGGCAGTGCGGTCCCTGCTCGGCTAGCTGGTGCTTCAGATTTCCCAATTCGAGAGAACGATCCCGCTCGAAGGAATTTTCTCCGGATATCCATCGAGAGTCATTCGAAGATCTGACCACCGCACTCGCGCAGCGCGTCGAATGAGGCGACCATAGGCGCTGGTGTATTGACTCTGCACCCTTATTGCAACGCGGCGCGTCCCGCTTCGACGTGCATGATCGGATAGCGCGGTGACGAGCACATCGAAGTCGTCCTCGTTGCGCGACACCAGCTTCAAAACGCGCAGCTCTTCACGCACGCGGCCTTCAACCAGCGGAACGGAATGACAAACCGCAAATGCAACGAGCGTGTCGGCATCCATCAAAAGGATTGTGTCGCCAAGTGCGAGCTCCTCCGTCAGGCGCAGCTCGCGCGTGAAGTCGTAACCCGGCGCGATGAGCTGAGTAAGCTCGCGACATGCGACAATGGCGGCATCGAGCTCATCTCCCACGAGTGACCCGAGTCGCACCGTCTTCAAACGGCCGGTCATCGGAGCTGCAAACACTCCATCGACGGTCACCGTGAGTGTGAGATACCCGGGCAGCATTCCGAGCGACGAGTAAAAGCCAATATTGTCCATTGTGCGCGGCATTGTCTCGAGACCGATCACAGTTGCGCCGCTTGCGCGCAGCATCTCGATGCCTGCCATCACAACAGATTTGCCGAGCCCGTGACCCTGATGATCGGGATGAACGGCGAGCGGGCCCATCCACGCTTCAGTGCCCGACAGATGCGCGATGTTGAATGCCACCACGCGGCCCCGCTCATCGCGCCACAGCATTGCGCCGTTTCCCGCATCGGCAATCGCGAAACGCCATACCGGTGGGTTGAGATGAGGAACGCGCACACCTGCCATTCCGTCGCGGCGATAGCGGTCAGTGAACGCCTCACTGAACACATCGTTGAGATCCGCAATGTCCGCGTCGGTAACCTGATGAGGTCCTCCAGGAATGCGCGCAGGCCGCCACGTTCTCGCAACAGCCATCAGGCAGCACCTGCGGTTTCGAGCTCCAACCCGGCATCGCGCTCATCAGAGTGCGCAACGCCTTTCCCCTTTGTCTGCTCCACCATCGACGCTGCGATTGACGGATCGTAGCGCACCGAGATAACCTGGTCGAGACCATCGCGCACGGATTCGATATGCGTGATCAGGATCACCTGCTCGAACCTGTCGCCAAGCGCGCGCAGCAGCTCGAGCACATTGAAGCGACGCGTTTCGTCGAGAGATCCGAACACTTCGTCGAGCACGAGCAGCGAGAAGGTTTGACCCGACCGCTCCGCGATCATCTGCGAGACAGCAAGCCGCAGCACGAGGTTCGCGAGATCTTCTTCTCCGCCGGATAGAACCGGCTTTCCGATTCCATCCTCGAGCACAACCACGTTGTAGCGCTCATCGAGCTCGAGCTCCGCAGTTCTCGAATCGACGAGCTCGCGAAGGAATGTCGTCGCAAGCTCCGAAAGCTCGGGGCGGAGCTGCGCATTGAGCTGCGCGCGCATTTCATTGAACGCTCGATCGAGCTCCTCGTGCAGCCGTCGCTCTCCCTCACGCTCGGCGACAGTTGCCTGAAGCACGCGCGACTCTTCACTTGCGGCGATTGCCTTCTCCAGCGATTCACGCGCATTGCGGAGATTGTTCGCTGCGGTCATCGCATCGAGCTCGGTACCGCGCGCATCGGAGAAACATTTCTCGTACTCGGTTTTCAGCCGGTCGTAATCGGCGGCAGCGAACGACATCTGCTTGTGCCGGACTCTCAGCGTTCCAAGTATCGATTCGATATTTGCGACCGAAACTGAATATTCACGCTGCTGCTCCATCAGCGCCGGCTCGCGCTCGAGAAGAGCACTCAGACGCGCAGCGCGATCGCCGAGCGGCACGAGCTTCGCAATTTCCGATCGCACGAATTCATACCGCGCAGCGTCGAAGCCGCGCGCAATAACCGAGATGTCGCGCTGAATCTGCTCCAGCCGGCGCTCCTTCGCGGCGATGTCGCGTGTCAAGCCGGAGAGCTCCTGAACCGCGAGCTGTACTCGCGCCAGCTTTCGTTCGAGCGCACCTGTTTCAGTCGTCAGCAAACGGCGGCGCTCGTCGAGATCCTTGACGTTCGCAGGCATCTCCGACAGCTGCTCGAGTCTGCTTTTGTAATAGGCGCCATCGACGCGAAGAGTCTCGATTGTCTCGGTGAGATGCTCGACGACATTCTCGAGATTCTCTCCGAGTTTTCTGCTGCATGTAGGACAGGCGCCATCTGCGCCGAGGCTGATTACGCGCTCACGCTGTTCCTGCACTTCGAGATACTGCTTGCGCAGGTCGCGCAGCTTGGTATCTGCATCCTGCCTGTCGCGTACCCATTCGGTGCGTCTTGCTTCAAGATCACCCTGAGCCGCTTCGAGCTCGCCACGTTTCTTTTCCAGCTCCTCGGTTACTTCCTCTTCCTGCGCGGGAGCTTTCTCGATCACCGTGAATCGCGCGCGAAGCCGGTCAAGCTCCTCACGAAGTGCATGCTCGGCCTCGAGCAGAGTTTTGCGGCGTCCTTCCTCCCGATACATCTCGTCGAGAATGGACAGCTCGTCGCGCAATTCTCCGAGCGGCTCGAGCGTGCGCTGAAGCCGCGAAAGCTCCGCGCGCGATTCGCCAACTGCGGAAACTTCAGCTGCGACGCGCTCGAGCTCTCGCCGAAGCGATGACTCCTCACGCTCGTTCGCGGCGATCTCCGATGCAATCGACTGCGCCTTGTCTCGATTCTGCTGAGCGAGCTCCCACTTTGGAGTGAGCGCCTTGAGAGATGCATCGGCAATCGCGTATCGATGCTCGGCTGTCTGCGCAGCAGCAGTCGCCTGGGCTACGCGGTCGCGCGCCTGGATCATTGTGCGCTCGACAAGATCAGGATCGGGCATGCCCGCGCGAAGGCCCGTGATCTCAGCGCTGAGCGTTCGGCGGCGATCGCTGATCATGTCCTGAGCGAGACGCAGCTTTTCGTAACCGAGAACTTTCGACAGGAATCGGGCGCGCTCCGATGCGCCCATCGCCGCCATCAGAGCCAGTTCCTTCTGCCCCGTGAAATACGTGCGGAAGAATTCATCGCGTGACATGCCGAGCAGTCGCTGAAGCCGCTCGGTGACGGCGGAAGGCGAGCTCGCGATGGGCGCTTCCTCTCCATCGAGATAGAGCTCCGCGTTGGTGCGACCTCGTACTACCCGGTAACGATGGCGTCCCAGCTCAAACTCGAGCTCGACGCGCATTGCGCCGCGACCGGTCGCAGCGATCGACAGCATCTGCTCGCGAGTCGATCGGCCCCACGCGTAAAGGGCGAACGCAATCGCCT
>DATEDH010000264.1:0-14868 GCA_035281765.1 Gemmatimonadaceae bacterium | reverse complement strand
GATCGTTCGCGTGCCGCACCACGGTGGGAATTCCGCTCATTCGTGCAACGGGCACGCTGAGCCTTACGTCCTTCTTCATCATTGCGAGAACCACGTCGACATGATGCCGGTCGAGAGCGCGCCTGATCTTCGTCATTGTCAAAGGATGGAGATCCATTCCCTTCATGATGGGCTCGAACGGCGCGACGGATTTCATGCGATCATGCAGCATTCCATCCGGATATCCGAGCACGACAACGTCATGGCCGCGCTCCTGAAATCCACGCGCAAGGATCTCCGTCGCCTTATGGACACCGCCCCACTTCGAGGATGAGTTGCTGAGCGCGATTCGCATCGCTTCAATGATCACCTGCCAATGTTCGTGGCGCTATGTAGGTTGTAGCGCATGACACAGCCAACAGCTCCGGAAACCGTCTGCGCATCGTGCGGCAGCAAGTCCAGTGGACGTTTTTGCTCCAATTGTGGAGCATCACTCGAAGCCCAGAAGTGCGCCCAATGCGGAGCATCGTTGAGCCCGGGTGTGCGATTTTGCCATAACTGCGGAGCTCCGGTTGGTGCATCACCGTCACCGGCAGTGCCGCTTCCAAAAACTCATCCCTCGTCATCGTTGCCGTGGATTGTCTCGGCAATCGCGCTGATCACGCTCCTCGCGTTTCTCGCAGGCAATGCCTTTAACAGGAAGCGCGGCAGCAATCTCGACGCTCCCCAGAATGCCCTGCCTCAAGCCGGTCTCGATGACCGTGGTGCGGCCGGTGCAGCCCCGGGTGCTGTTCGCGGACCGGACATCTCTCAGCTCTCTCCGCAGGAGCGCGCGGACCGCCTGTTCAACCGCGTCATGGTTTTGAACAGCGAGGGCAAGACGGACAGCGTCCTGTTTTTCGCTCCGATGGCGATCGAATCCTATCGCATGCTGAGCCCGCTCAACGCCGACCAGCGGTACGACCTCGGCCGGATCGCCGAGGTGGCGGGAGCGTATCCGCTCGCTCGTGCCCAGGCTGATACTATCCTGTCCGAGAACCCGACCCACCTTCTGGGTCTCATACTCAGCGCCCGGATCGCCGATCTCGACAAGCGCACCGACGACTCGAAGCAGATGCAGTCCCGCTTCCTCAAGGCATATCAATCGGAGACGGGAAAGAAGCTTCCCGAATACGAGCGTCACGAGGATGACATCAAGGCCGCGCTCGCAAATGCTCAAAAATCCGGCGGCGCGTAGAGCGCACCGCTTGACATGGTTTGAAGCGTGCAGTATTCGCTCTCAAAGAACGAACGACATCGAACACAGGTGCCGCGACAGGGCACGCCTTCTGCAGCGTGGCGCGCCGAACGATCGCGGCTGAACACACAGACCACGTAACAGCAAGGGGGAAGGTATGCCGAGCGGTGATGAGACAAGAGAGACGTTTAGATTCGCCGACGACGACGACTCTGACGATCTCGGCGGTTTCGGCCGCGGCAAGCGGTCGTACGAGGACGACGAAGACGATGAGGATGGTGGCTGGGCAATCAACGAAGACCACAGCGATCGCCTCTGGGACAGCGCCGAGGACATGGATGATGACGATGAGGAAGAGTCCGTAAGCGCAGATACCGACGACCTCGACGACGAAGAGGAAGAGGAAGACATCTTTGGCGGTGGCGCACCAAGAGGCCGCCGCGGTCGCCCGAAAGGATCGACAGCCGCGAATCGTGAGAAGCAGCTGCTGGCTGACACAACTCCTCGCGGCGGCGGCAGCGACGAGGTCGTTGTGGAGGAAGTTCTCATCTTTGCCGATGACGATGCGGACATGGACGAGGAGCCTTCAGGTGCAAGCTCTGCCGGCGGCGGCTCGTCATCGCGTGGTGGTGGTGGTGGTCGCAAGGGCGGAAGTCGCGGACGCTCTGGTGGTGGCGGTGGCGCCAGCCGTAAGTCTGCTTCGAAATCGTCAGGCGGACGCAAGGCTGCCGCTAAAAAGTCCGGCGGCAAGAAGGCCGCGGCGAAGAAGTCATCGGGCGGTGCAAAGAAGAGCAGCGCCAAAAAGGGAGGCAGCAGGAAGACTGCGTCCCGCGGTGCCGCGAAGAAATCGTCAGGCGGCGCACACAAAGCAAGCGCAAAGAAAGGTGGCAGCAAGAAGACTGCATCACGCGGCGGGGCAAAGCGCGGCGGATCACGCGGTGGCGGAAGCAAGAGTGCATCGCGCGGACGCGCTGCAAGCCGTCGTCGTCGCTAACATCACGCACTCCGAAATGAAGAGCCGGCGTGCGGGTCGGGCCATCTCCCCGATTCGTACCGCCGGCTCTATTGTTCCTGGAGCCTCACTCGAGCGACGCGATGGAACGAGACGATAATCGCTGGCGGAAAGTTCTCCTCTCTGGAGGAGCACTGATTGGAGCTGCTGCGGCGTATAATGCTTTCGCGCGCAAAGGCGTAGACAAGCTCACCAATCTCATTGGTGGTGATGAAGGCGGATTCGACTGGCGCGGACATCGGATCGCGTTCACACGGCGCGGCAGCGGGCCGCCGATTCTTCTCATTCATGGTATTCATGCGGCAGCTTGGTCATACGAATGGCATGACAACGCCGACTATCTCGCTCAGCACAACACCGTTTACACGATCGACCTGCTTGGCTTCGGCAGGTCGGATCGGCCTGCTATCAAGTATTCCGCCCGATTATTTATCTCACTCATTTCCGATTTTGTTCACCAGGTAATCGGCGAGCCGTGTGTTCTCGTTGCAACATCGTTGTCAGGTGCCTATGCAATCGTTCTCGCCGCTCGCGATCCGAGCCGCTTTCCTGCAATCGCACTGATTGCACCGACTGGTCTCGTTCGCCTGAACAAGCAGTCAGGCGTAGGCGGTGAGGCGGGAAGACTCGCAGTCGAAACGCCGATTGTCGGCACTGCGATGTTCAACGGTCTCGTATCGAGACGAAGCATTCGCACGTGGCTCAAGCGCACGTATTCAGACGACAGCATCGTTACCGAAGATCTGGTCGATATCTATTACTGGACCGCACATCAGATCGGCGCGCGACATGCACCGGCTGCATTTCTCTCAGGTAATCTCAACATCGATGTCAGGCAGGCGCTTCGCCGCCTCACGCAGCCGACACTTCTCATCTGGGGTGAGGAAGGATCGATCGCTCCGATCGAGGAGTTTCGCGGATTCCGCGGCGTGAAGCCCGACATCGAGCTGGCTGTTCTTACTCCGGCAGGCGATCTGCCTCACGACGAGCGGCCGGACGACTTTAATGTTATCCTATCAACATGGCTGAATCGCCTGTCGCTCTCCTCCGCGCACACGCCCGTCACGCTCCCTGGAACGCGAGAGGACTCGCAGCCCACGTCACAGCTTTAGTAGATGCTGCAGGCATGCGGCCGACCAACGCGTCCGCACGTGCAGCACCGAGCGCGCGATCAGTTCGCTTTTACGTAGCGAACGGACTTCTCGATCGCCCTGAGGGGACAGGCACTGCTGCAACATACGGGTATCGTCACCTGCTGCAGCTGCTCGCCATCAAGATTCGCCAGCGCGAAGGTCAGAGCCTCGAGAAGATCAAGGACGAGATGAAGGACATCACGGGTGATGCGCTCGAGCGCCGCATCGCATCATCTCTTGCTCCGGCTCTCACATCGGGCGCAGATACAACTGTCGAGCGTGATGATCAGCATTCGTACAAGTGGCGCCGCGCTCCCATTGCAGATGGCATCGAGCTGCACATTCGCGAGGACAGTCCCGCTGCGCGCGAAGAAGCAGTCGTCGCAATGCGAGAAGCCGTTCGCGCTGCACTGGGAAGAGCGGATATCCGGTAAAGATTTAACAGGGAGCGCAGTGAGCACAGTGAGGTTTTGAGGTTTTGTCACTCGCGCTGACAGTTGTGGTCGGATTGGGCCAACAAATCCGAGCCACTCGGATCAACCCTCAAAACCTCACTGTGCTCACTGCGCTCACTGTTAAAAAATGATTGCCACCCAATCAGGCCTTACAGATAGCCAAGCCACCAGTCGCGCCGTCTCGCTTTGAGCTGCGCAAACCACCTGCACGGTATGTAGAGCAGCAAGACGACAATGACCCATGCGAGATAAACGCCCGCGAGATTTGTCCCATACCATGCCGGGAACGCTTCAGTGTTGAGGTTCAGGAAGCTTCCGTCTCCGCCCTGAATCATCGCAAACACGTACGCAAGCGAATGAATCAGAAAGAGATGGATGACATAGTAGAACATCGGCACACGACCATATACACTGACCGCTCTCGATATCGGTCCACGTGCATTTTCGAGAAGCGCGAGCGCAACAAACGTCGGGCCCAGCGTCATCAACAGGTAAATAAGCGACGGCGGATACTTGATCGCATTTCCGAATGACGCGAGCGTGAGCCCGAATGACTTCTGTACTGTCCATGGATTTGCGTCGCCGTAAAGATTGAAATAGCGAAGCACCAGGAAGAGAACGATCGCCCCTGCTCCTGCGCGAATGAGAAACTTTTTGCGTCGCGCCGGTTCCCACTTGAACACATCGCCGAGCACAAAGCCGAGCGCCATGACTGCAAACCATGGAATGAGGGGATAGCCCACAAATACCAGTGGATCCTGACTCAATAATCCGGGAGCATGGAGGATGTGCCACAGCGGAGCAGCACTGCCAAGCCACTCGGGTCGTACGCCATCGAGAATGTTGTGCAGTGCGATCGTCGCGAGTGCGATTCCAAGAATGATTTTCTTCGGCAAATAAACGAGAGCGGCGAGCACTATCATCGACAATCCGAGCGCCCAGATCACGAGCAGGAATTGCGGGAATCCCCAGCTGAACATCCATCCGAAATGCGTGATGGTGAGCTCGAGGAAGATGAGCCACAGACCTCTTGTCCAGAGAAAGCGGCTTATCTCTCCTTTGGACTTTCCGCGTGACATGGAAAGTGCCGCGCCTACACCCGCGAGCAGAAAAAATGTCGGCGCGCAGAAGTGCGTGATCCAGCGGGTGAAGAAAAGAAACGGCGTTGCCTGTGAGAGATCCTCAGGCTGGAACCGGAGTTTGCTGAAGTAGTCTCGTGTATGATCGAGTGCCATGAGAACCATGACGATTCCGCGCACGAGATCGACGGACGTAACGCGTTGTGGCTGGGACGCGATCGGAATTGCAGCCGTCGGCGGATCGAACGCGTTGGTTCCCAGGTTGTCTCGAACTACGGCTTCACTCATTCATCCCCCGTTGGAATATCCGGAAGCATCAGATAACGCGCGCTTTTCTCGCCACGAAGATGTGAGGCGGCGAGCTGTTTCGCCTCCTGTATTTCATTTTTTGACAAACCTCTGGCACTTGTCACGCGTCTCCCCCGACCCTCTATGGCGAGCACGACCTTGCCTGCTCGGGTAACGATCAGGGCGCCGGCACCGCGTGGTCGGGAAAGAGGGTCACGATCGGCCAGGTCCATTGGAAAATTGTAGACGTTCGCGGGATCGCTCGCCGCCATCAGCACGAATGGCTTCGCGGCGTCGTCTTCATTGGGAATGGCGCGGAGCATCTCGACCGCAGATGGGGTAGCGAATTGGGCACCGCTCAGGCCTTTGACGAAATACCCCCTCCTGGCTTCCCCTCGAAATTCGAGTCGCTTGAGCTCGTGATAAATGCTGCGCCATCCGACGATCGGCCTCTCTCTCCGCCAGACTTCTCGCGACACTATGCCGTATCTATCGAGCCAGTATCGTGCGATTTGGGCGGATCGTTCCTCTTCCGTGGCAATTCGACCCAGAACTCCCAGCCGATGAACTCGCGACCAGCGCCCACCCCAGTTAGAGGAAAAAACTCCCGGCTTATCCGGCCTCCGCCACTTTGGAAGACGCCTCAAATTCGGGCGCCGCTGGACAACCCGCCGATTAGGTGAAGGCGAATAATCCGCCGGCAGCCACCGCGTTGGATCCGGCCCGTTTTTCGGAACGAGAGGGCGCCACCGGATGATCTCACGCATTGCTTCAGCAGTGTCATTCGTGATGAGACCTGCGGCAACCAGCTCTCTTAAGGATTCCTTCACCGCGAGCGAAGTCATTCCTGTCAGCGCTTCGATATCACTCGTGAATGGGGCACCTTCCTTATCGACGATATCGAGCGCGGCCCTGGCATCGTCGCTCAATGATTTCTCGATGTCATCACGAGCTTCATTGCCAAGCCACAGTGCTCCGGTGCCTCGCTGAAAGAACCGAATGCGCGCGAGCAGCGTCCCGCCCGATTTCGATTCCGGATTCGACTCCCCGGCCCACACGGTTTCGCCAGTCGAAAGAATGGGCGACAGCCACGAGGAATCGTATCCGACAATCCGCGCACGCAGATAATCGCGCTCCCACGCTTTTGCGGGGCGAGATATCCCATAGAGCTGCCGCAGAATCTCCGCGGTGCCATCCGCACCACGCAGTGCATTTCGCGGATCGAGATGCTGCCATCGCTGCACGAGCTCTGCATATACCGGCAGCTCCACCGCCTCGATCTGCTTTCTTAGAGCCGCAAGTGCCCGCCGCCGTGCACCTTCAGCTATTCGACGCGAACACCATTCGGGATCTGTGATCTCCGGACGAAAACGGCCGCGAACGAGTTTGCCTGTACGCTGCCATTCGGTGAGTCGCATCTCGATCCATCGATCGTCCCACCCGTAACGGGCATATATCTCTCCCACCGTTACCGGACCCGATAAGGCAATGAACCGGGCAAGAATTTCCCGTCGCGCAGCGATCGCTGTCATCGCTGCCTCACGAAAGACCGATGGAACTTTCACCTCGCCGAGCTTCGCCGATCCGAATGCCGACAGATATCGGGGAAATGATTCGGTAAGGATGTAGCGCGGCTCGTTATCGGGACCGAGAGGAATTTCCGCTACGCGGCTGCTTTCTGTGAGCTCCTTGAACGGATTGCCTTTTACACCTTCTTCATCGGTCGCGACTCGCGCCCCAAGCTCGTCCGCTGTGAGATCGCCCGCTCTGTCGAGAAGATGAGCGAGCTCATCTGCGCTTCGGGCTCGTCGCTTCGGCGCATAACCCGATCTTTCTGCAACGATTTGCCTGATTGCCTCGAGTGTGAGATCGTCTCCCGCTTCATCTCCCATCACTTCGCCAAGCAGTGAACGATCGATCGACAGGAGCGCAGCACGCTGCTCAGCGCGTGGTGTGTCGTCCCCATAGAGCCAGTCCATCACGAAACCGAATTGGAGACTCGCGGCGAACGGTGACGGCACTTCGGTCTTTACGACATGAATCGCGATCGCGCCTTTCTCGACTTGATCGAGCACATGCTTGAGGCCGTCCATGTCGAATGCGTCCTGAAGCACATCGCGATATGTCTCCACGAGAATCGGAAAACTCGGGAACTGCTGCACTGTCTGCAGGAGATCCAGTGCTTTCAGCCTTTGCAGCCATAGGGGCATTCTGCGGCGCGGATTTCCTCTCGGGAGCAGAAGCGCGCGCGCAGCATTCATTCGAAAGCGTGCGCCAAACAGCGAAGTCGAACCAACCTCCTCCATTACGAGCTGCTCGGCCTCTTTCGCGGAAAGCCCGAGCAATCCGGCAACAGGAACAGGTGCGCCGAGATCCGGCATGCGCAGCATGATGCCGTCGTCCGTTGTCTGCACCTGCACATCAGTCCCGCCGATGGTCTCTCGCGCGCGCTGCGCGAGAGCCATTCCCCATGGTGCGTTCACTCGTCCGCCGAAAGCAGCGTGAATCACCACTCTCACCGAGCCGGTCTCATCACGGAAATGCTCTATGACGATGTTCTTGTCATCCGGAACGATTCCAGTCGCAGCGCGCTGCGCTCCTGTGTACTGCATTAGCGAATTCGCGGTGGCGCTGTCGCATCCGTATTTCTTTTCGAGAAACTCCGCGCCCGCTCCTTCGCTTAGCTCCTTACGGAGCTCTCCTACTCTGCTGCTCAAGTCGAGAGAGCGCGCACCGTATTCCCCGTGCCAGAAGGGCATGCGCGCCGCCATGCCCGGCGCGGGGTTCACGATCACCCTGTCATGCTCGATCGCGGCGATTCGCCATGTCGTAGATCCGAGCTGAAAAACATCGCCAACGCGCGATTCGTGAACGAACTCCTCGTCGAGCTCGCCGAGTCGTGTGCGGTCGGGAAGATTGACGGTATAGAGACCGCGATCGGGAATCGTTCCGCCCGATATCACTGCCGTCATTCGCGCAGCGCGATCACCAGTGACTCGATCGGTCACGCGATCCCACGTCACGCGCGGCTCGAGCTCGCCTGCAACATCCGATGGATATTTGCCTGCAAGCATCGAGAGCACTTCATCGAATGCTGCGCGTGTGAGCCGGTGATATGGGTACGCACGACGCACGAGATCATAGAGATCCTGCGCAGTCCAGTCGTCAACTGAAGCTGCGGCAACTATTACCTGCGCCAGGACGTCGAGCGCATTTTGAACCACGCGTGTCGGCTCAACTTCACCATTCCGCATCGCTGCTACGATCGCGGCGATCTCCATCGCATCATCGCGAAACGTGGGAACGAGTATGCCTCTGCTCGCAACACCGAGTGTGTGCCCTGCTCTTCCAATTCGCTGCAATGCAGCGGCAACGCGCTTTGGAGATTGCAATTGAATGACGAGATCGACTGATCCGATGTCGATTCCCAGCTCGAGCGAGCTTGTCGTGACGAGCGCTCGCAGGTTACCAGCTTTCAACCGCTCTTCGAGCATGTGACGCCGCTCGCGCGACAGCGAGCCGTGATACGGCTGCGCGATTTCCTCTTCAGCGAGCGCATTCACACGAGCCGCGATTTTTTCTGCCTGCGCGCGATTGTTCACGAACACGAGCGTTGTCTTCGATGCGCGTATGTGCTCCAGTACTAGAGGAGCAACGGCTGGCCATACGCTGCCGCCAACATTTCCAAGATCGGGAACCGGTGACTGTACGCGGATTTCCATTTTCTTGGTGAGACCGCAGTCGACCACGGTGACCTGCCGGAACTCCGGCTCGTTGCCGAGAGTTTTCTCGCAGCCGCCAAGGAATCGCGCAACTTCGTCGAGCGGCCGCTGAGTTGCCGATAGCCCGATTCGCTGTGGCGATGCGGTAGTAAGCGCTTCGAGCCGCTCCAGCGTCAGCGCGAGATGCGCACCACGCTTGGTTCCTGCAATCGCGTGAATCTCATCGATGATCACAGCGCGGGTGGAGTGAAACATTCCCCGGCCGCGAATGCTCGTGAGCATGATGTTGAGGGATTCCGGCGTCGTTATGAGAATGTGCGGCGACTTGCGCAGCATTCGCGCGCGTGCGGAGGCGGGCGTGTCCCCGGTTCTTACCGCAACCCGAATCTCTGGAAAGGTTTTTCCTTCGCGCTCGAATCTTCGCCTGAGCTCGGCAAGCGGCATCTCGAGATTCCGCTGAATGTCGTTGTTCAGCGCCTTGAGCGGGGAGATGTAGAGAAGGTGCACGCCGTTGGCGAGCGGCTCCTTCATCCCTTCGACGATGAGCGAGTTCAGCTCCCACAAAAAAGCAGCAAGAGTTTTTCCCGTGCCCGTCGGCGCGAGGATCAGCGTGTGACTGCCGCTCGCAATCGCCGGCCATCCCTTCTTCTGCGGCTCGCTCGGCTTACCTAAAGTCTCGTCGAACCACTTCCTGATGAGCGGATGAAACCGGCGGTTCACCTTCGATCCGTCGCTACAGAATGCGTCTCAGCTTCTGCGCGCCCCATTCGAGAACTTTTCCAGTCCACGGACGCTTACTGAACTCCTCGAGCTTGATCTCCTTCGAATACTTGAGATCCTCGAGAAAGATCTGTTCCATCTCCTTCCCGACGTCGGGGTCGAGCGCGAGGATCTGCGATTCGTTGTTGAATGCGATCGAGCGGTTGTCGAAGTTCATCGAGCCGACCGCGCTCCACAGTGCATCGACGACGATTGTCTTCGCATGCATCATCGCGGGCTGGTACTCATAGATCTTCACACCGCCCGCGAGCAGGTTTTCGTACAGCGCGCGTCCGGCGTACCACGTGGTTTTTACATCGGTTTCATCGCTCACCGTAAGAACCCGCACGTCCACTCCGTGCTTGGCTGCATTTGTAAGAAGCTTGCAGAAGTCTTCGTTCGGCACGAAGTAGGAATTCGTTATGTAAAGCGTTTTGCGCGCGCCCGCGATTGTGAGCGCAAGAAATCTTTCTGCGGGCGTGCTTCCAATTGTCGGAAGACTGTGCATGAGGCCGGCGTTCACATTGCCCCTGTCTTCGAATGCCACCGGCGGGAAGAACAAGTCGCCCGTGAGCAGCTCACCGGTTGCTTCCGCCCAGCCGGATGCAAACGCAGCCTGCAGCGCGGCAACCGTAGGTCCGGAGAAACGAATGCTCGATTCCCGCCATTGATCCTTGTGACGCCCGTCGCCGAGCCAGTAATCAGCGAGACCAAAGCCGCCTGTATAACCGACTCTGCCATCGACAACCACGACGCGTACGTGCGAGCGCTGCGTTGCCTTATGGAGCGTGTACCATCGCAACGGTCTCAGCCACGCGACTTCGACACCTGCGTCACGAAGTCCTTTGATCCATTCCTTTTTGAGAGGCTGCGATCCGAACGCATCGAGCAGAAGAAGAACTCTCACACCTGCCTGCGCGCGCTCGATCAGATATTTCGACAGCGTATTCGCCACGGCGCCTGGTTGTGAGTAGTACATCTGCACTGTGACAGTTTTTTTCGCGGAGGCGATGTCCTTCCATAACTGCGGATACGTGCCGTCGCCGTTGAGCAACACTTCCACTCTATTGCCAGGCTCGATATGCGTTCCGGTGAAGAGCTCTATCGTTCGCGGAAAGAGAGGATCACTGACCTGTGGCGGCCCTCCTCTGTCTCCTTCGGCGATCACTGTCCTGACTGTCGCGCCGCGCGTGATCGTAAGGATCCCGATCAGGACCATTCCCAGCAGTAGAACGATCAGGACCGTTAGAAGACTGTACTTGAGTATGCTCATCGAGCTCGTGTCTGATTGTAGGTGCGTGCTTTAATCAATGAACGGGCCACTGATTTGCCGCTCCTTGCCGCGACTCTACCGTTGGCGCAGTTTCACTCGTGCCTATCGCTGCCCGCCGACGCTCAGCTAACCGGGCCATTTACCTGGACCGGAACCTCGAAGCGCTCCCGCTGTTTCGGCTAAGCGATTCGGCGGACGAGTCGACCATAACATACTCCCCGTCCGCGGGCGGGCGATGGCGCGTGCTCCCATCCCCTGGCGACAGGCTACCCGGCACGTTCGACCAGGACGTGTACGTCGAGATCATGCACCGTTATGCGGAAGCGGGGTTCCCGTCGGATGGAACGGTCAGCTTCACGCTGCACGCATTTCTTCGCTCGATCGGACGAAAAGTCGATGGCCGCACTTACGAACAGCTCCGGTCTGCGCTCAACCGGCTCGAGCGTACGATTCTCGAGTCGTCGGGTGTATACGTCTCTGTCCGGCAGGAAGCGCCTCTCGCAGACCGATTCACGATCCTTACTTCTGTCTCTATCGAGAGGCGGCGTCTCGCGGACCGCGAGCAGTTCACCCTCTTCCCTGTTCTTACTGCATCCGAGCCTGGCGATGCGCGCGTAACAATCTCGCCCCTTCTCCGCGAGAACATCTCGGCAGGATGTACCGTCACGCTCTCATCTCCACTTTATCAATCTCTTACAAGTCCCGTTGCGCGGAGATTGTACAGATTGATGGAAGTTGCCCGGGAAATGGGCATGGTTGCGTGGCGCGTGCCCCTCGAAGAGCTCGCTGCGCAGCTCCCCCTGACCCAACGATATCCGTCGCATCTGCAGCGAGTGCTCCAACCGGCACACGAGATGCTGGTTGCAGCAGGTGTAGTGCGAAGCGCGGTGTTCAGGCAGATCAACCGGGACTGGCTCGTCGATTACGCGCTCGCAAGTCGAAACGTCTGAGGGTTTTCTGGTGTCAAACAGTCATTGAAACACTTCCGCCCCGCAGGAACTCTCACAGTTTCGGGGCGTATTTAGTACCTTCAGGCTAAGCCATACCATATATGCAGGCCAGCATGCTCAAACGTCGCAAACTACTTCTCGCCGGACTCGTCGCCGCGCCACTTCTAGCCGGCGGCTTTGTCGTGCAGGATCGCGACGCCGCCGACGGTGCGCGCCTGCTCGATCAGGTGCTTACGATCGTATCCAATCGCTTCGTCGACTCGGTCGCGGCTGCTCAGCTCTATGAAAAAGCTGCGCGCGGACTTGTCCACGAGCTGAACGATCCCTATTCCGTTCTCCTTTCACCAAAGGAGCTCGCCACCTTCAATGCGCAGACCGGCGGCAAATACGGCGGCGTCGGCATGGAGATCGGCGAAGTTCAGGGATTCGTTACCGTTCAGCGTGTCTTTCCTCACACACCGGCCGAGCAGGCGGGAGTAATCGAGGGTGACAGGATCATTCAGGTCGATACTGCCAACACACGCGGATGGTCGACGGCGCAGGTCTCCGATGTATTGAAGGGACGCCCGGGTACCAAGGTCGCGGTGAAATTTCTCCGCGCCGGAGTGACCGAGCCGATTCCAGTTACGTTCACGCGCGCAGACGTTCGAATACCTGCGGTGCCGTACGCGATCATGCTCGACGGCAAGATCGGATACATCCCGCTTCAGCAGTTCAACGAGACTGCAACCGAAGAGCTCGAGGCAGCGGTCAAGCGCCTGACGGGCGAAGGCGCCAAGGGAATCATCTTCGATCTTCGCGGCAACGGCGGCGGATATCTCGATCAGGCCGGTACTGTTGCAAATCTTTTCCTGAAAAGAGGAATGGAAGTGTCGAGCGTGCGCGGGCGCGCTGGATTCCAGGAAGTTCTCACCGCAACCGATGATCCGGTTGCACCTGAGATTCCTCTCGTAGTCCTGACCGACGGCCGCACTGCATCGGCATCCGAGATCGTTGCCGGCGCATTGCAGGATCACGATCGCGCCGTGATCGTTGGAACGACATCGTTTGGAAAGGGACTCGTGCAGACCGTGTATCCGCTCGAAGGCGGATACGCACTCAAGATGACGACCGCGAAGTGGTATACACCAAGCGGCCGCTCCATTCAGAAAGAGCGCAAGCTTCTTCCTGACGGATCATTTGTAGAAGTGCTGCCCGATTCGATGGAGACTGATTCAGTTCGCAAGTCGCGTCCGAAGTTCAAGTCCGATGCAGGACGTATTGTCTACGGCGGCGGAGCAGTCACTCCCGATGTAATCGTTCAGCCGGACACTCTCACGACCGACGAGCAGAAACTTCTCAACGCGCTCGCTCCAAAAGCACAGATCGTTCGCTCCACGCTTATCAACTATGCCGTGGAACAGAAGACGAAGGTTCAGCCGAACTTCACCATCTCGAAGGCACAGCGCGATGAGTTCTACAACCGTCTCGTGGCGCAGGGCGTGAAAGTCGACAAGGCACAGTTCGATGCTGGAGCTTCCGAGATCGATCGCCTGCTCGAGTCGAGTATCGCGCGTATCGCATTCGGCGATTCGACGGCAAAGCGACGCGACATCGACGACGATGCGCAGCTGCGCAAGTCACTCGAGATGATGCGCCGCACGTCGACGCAGCGCGACCTGTTTTCTGCAGCCGGACAGCAAATCACCGCTTTCAACAACCAGTAACGAGCCGGATGTGGTCGAGACGCCATCACGGAATTCCGTGATGGCGTCTTTTTCTGCATCTTATACGTGCTTGATTCAACACTCACGGAGCCTCAAATGGGCGGATTGATTTTCCTCGGCGTCGCTGTCGTCATTGGCGGCATCATCATCGCCAAGTCCATCAAGATTGTCGGTCAGGCTGAAGTGATGGTTGTCGAAAGACTCGGCCGCTTTCACCGCGTTGCGCGGTCCGGCCTCAACATCCTTCTGCCTTTTATCGAAGCACCGCGTCCGATCGACGTCCGTTATTTCGACACGGATGTCAGCGGAATGAAGCGAATCACCTCAGGTCACACGCCGCGTATCGACCTGCGTGAGCAGGTTCTCAATTTTCCGAGCCAGCCGGTGATTACAAAGGACAACGTTACGATAGACATCGACGCTGTCATTTATTATCGCGTCGCCGATCCGCAGAAGGCGACCTACTCGGTGCAGAATCTTCCATACGCACTCGAGACACTCACGCGTACGACTCTTCGCAACATCGTCGGTGAGATGGAGCTCGATGCCACACTCGGAAGTCGCGACGTCATCAACAAGCGCATGCGTGAAGTAATAGAGGAAGCTTCGATTGGATGGGGCGTCGACGTGACGCGCGTAGAGCTCCAGGCAATCGAGCCGCCGCGCGACATTCAGCAGTCGATGGAGCTGCAGATGCGTGCCGAGCGTGAGCGGCGTGCAGCTGTTACGAATGCAGAAGCGGGTAAGCGCGCTGCGATTCTCGAAGCTGAAGGCGTGCGTGAATCACAGGTGCGGCGCGCTGAAGGCGAGAAAGACGCCGCGATTTTGAGAGCACATGGTCTCGCTGAAGCTCGCCTTGCGATGGCACAGGCTGAAGCAGAAGCAATTCAGAAAATCGCAGGCGCGCTTCCTGAAGGTCAGGCGGCGATGTATCTGCTTGGAATGAAATATCTCGAGGCACTGCCGACGCTCGCGCAGGGGAAAAATTCCACGATCTTCCTGCCTGCTGAAGCCGCGGGCGTGATGGGCGCGATTGGCGGGTTGCGTGAGCTGGTTACTCGCGCGGGAAATCCGGGAGGACAGCCTCAGGCCGAACAGCCAGTGAATCCTGCTGAACCACGAAAGCTCGGCGGCTGATTTGGCTCAGATCAGTCAGGAACGCGCAGAACGAATCGCACGCGGGCACGCGTGCGAGCATTGTGGTGAATACAGCTTCAAGAAATTGAAAGTCAAACCTGCTTCCGAGGCGCACAACAAAGCTCTTGGTGAAGTTTG
>DATEDH010000263.1:0-11948 GCA_035281765.1 Gemmatimonadaceae bacterium | reverse complement strand
GCGAGGTATTGGGCTTCGCGTCGATGAGATTCTCACCCGTGATGATCGGCTTCGCGTCGAGCACGTACATCGTGCGGTAGAGCTTGTTCGCGAGCTGTGACGAGTCGCTCCCAAAGCGAATCACCTTTCCGGGAGGCAGCGCCGCCTGAACAGCGGGATTTGCCAGATACGTCTCGATGAGCGGAAGGTCAGAGTCGGCGATGAAGTACTCGCCCGGCATCTGGCCCTGCTGGATCAGCTTCGAGAAGCCGCCGGTTGTCGGCGCAGCCGCGGCTGCCGCGGTATCGGTCTTTGCCGAATCGGTTTTCGCGCTGTCGGCTTTCTTGCTCGTGTCGGCGGTGAAGAGATCTGTCGGAGTCGACGTCGGCGCTGGCTGCGCAGCTGCTGGAGCAGGAGTGTTCGTCGCTACCTGTGTGCCGATGGACTTCACAGCTGCATCGAGACGCGGCAGCGCTTTTTCGAGCGCGCCGGTCTTGTCGGTTATCTGGAACTGAAGAAACGCAGACTTCTGCACGACTTCCTGTGCGCGCTGCGGGTCATCGATTCCGGGAAGCTCGACGATGATTCGATCGTTGCCCGACTTCTGAACAACGGGCTCGGTGACACCGAACTGGTCGATTCGCGTGCGGACGACTTTAAGGGCGCGATCGAGTGCATCGCTCTTGTTGGCTACTGCTCCTTTTGATTCGTCGACTTCGAGTGCCAGGTGCATTCCGCCGGCGAGGTCGAGACCACGCTTAAGGGGAACGCGGCGAACTGTGTCATATACGAATCCATTCGGCCCCTTTACTCTCTCCTTCACGGTGCGCGGAAAAAGCGCAGCCACGGAAGCGACGACGAGGAGCACAATCAGCAGAATACGATACCGCAGGGTCATGCGAGATGGGTGATGAAATTTGCGTTTTTGGGGGAGCCTTTAAGGTTACCCGAGACATATGGCCTAGTCAACGCGAAAATCGCCGTCGCAGAAGGACTTGCGGCGTCCTGCCGCTTGCCGATACGCCCAGTGACCGGTACGTTAGCGCCCAATTCGAAACCGCCGTCGCACGCCATCGCAGCACATCCCATTTTACGAGGAGAACCGATGCGCTTCAAAGCACTGGCAGCAGGTATTCTGGTCTTAGCGGCATGTACCAAAAAGGACTCCGCAACTGCGGATTCCTCCGCAATGGACAGCGTGGCGGCAGCCGAGCCCGTCACTTCGCTCGCGAGTTTTGCAGCGGTCTGGGATGTAACGGCAAAGCCTGAGGGTAAGGATTCAGTTGCCACGACGTATGTGCTCAACACCACAGATACCACCGACTGGACCTTCGCGTTCCCTGGCGGAAAGCCGATTCACATGAGAGTGACGGGAATCAAGGGTGATACGGTGCTGACCCAGACGGATGTCTTCGAAAGCAGCGTCCGGAAAGGACTCAAGGCGCAAACGACGGGCGTTTCATGGATCCAGGATGGCAAGATGGTCGGAAAGATCACCGCTCACTATCAGGTGACTGATGCCGACTCAGTGCGCGTCTTCGATACCGAGGGAATCCGCAAGTACTAGCTGACTTTCGCGGCGGGAGATGAACCGTCTCCCGCTGCGAGTCTATCGAGAGCGGCAACAGCGCTTTCGCGGTCCCTGCCCAGCTGTGCGACGAGCTCCCCGGGACCGGAAAATTTTCTGGTCTCCCTGAGAAACTGAACGAAATCGATCCGCACGCGCATACCATAGAAATCAGCGTCGACATCGAACAGGTGCGCTTCGATCGATCGCTCCATGTCGCCGAACGTTGGACGCGGCCCCAGGTTCATCATCGCGCCAAAGCGTCCACGTGGCGTCTGGACGGCTACAGCATACACGCCCTCGGGCGGGAGAAGCTTCCGCGATGGCGGCGGCGAAACGTTGATTGTTGCAAATCCAAGCTGTCGCCCTCGCGCCGAGCCGGCGATAACTGTACCTGCCACCGAATAACGCCTGCCCAGTCCCTGAGCGGCAAGATCGAGATCGCCGCCAGCTATCGCGCGCCGAATGGACGTCGATGAGATGTGCTGCCCATCGTCGAGAGAAACCGGCTCGATCACGTCGACGTTGAACCGCCGGTCGCGTCCGAGCTCCTTCAAAACGTCGACATTGCCCGCGCGCCGATGTCCAAAACCGTGATCGTATCCGATCATGAGCTCCGTCATCCTGAATCGCTCACAAAGAATCCTGTCCACGAAATCCTCGGCGGAATACGAAGCGAGGGCGTGCGTAAATGGAAGCACCGCGAAATACTCGAGTCCCGTTTCGGCGAGGACTTCGAGTTTTTCCTCGTTGGTCGTGAGAAGCATCGGGGCTGCGTCCGGATTCACGACTTCCAGCGGATGCGGGTCGAAGCTCACGAGCAAACTCGGCATGTCGAGCCGCGCTGCGCGCTCAACGAGGCGACCTATTACATCGAGATGTCCACGGTGTACGCCGTCGAACGTGCCAACAGTGACGACTGTTCCCTGCACATGCGGCGGCAGGCCCGATATCTCATCGGCCTGATTCATTCTCGCGGGAGGGCAATCACCTTCAGCTCTCGCAATGGCGGCGGGTGAAGCTTGAGGTTCTCGATGCTGGTTGCATCATCGACGTTGAACTCTCCGCTGCTGATTCTTCGCAAGGCAGTGAGATGAGCTGCGCTTCCCGTTGCTCTGCCGAGGTCGCGCGCCAGTGCTCGAATGTATGTGCCCGTTCCGCAGGTGATCGTCACATCGATCGAATCTGCGCTGCGACGGCGGACTCTCCATTCGTGAACATTCACATTGACGGGCGCCAAAGCGAGAGCAGCTCCCTTTCGCGCAGCGTCATACGCGCGAACACCATCGACGGATTTTGCGGAGTAGTCGGGTGGCACCTGCTCAATCAATCCAGTAAGTGCGGGAATGGCTGTATCGACAGCATCCTGTGACGGCACGTCCGCCTCGAGAACTATGGAGCCGGTGGAATCGTCGGTGTCCGTTTCCGCCCCGAATGCAATTGTCGCTTCGTAAACCTTGGGCTCAGTCTCGATGAAATTTGCGAGTCGTGTGCTGCGGCCAAGCAACAGCACGAGCAGACCCGTTGCGAACGGATCGAGAGTTCCAAGATGTCCGATGCTTTTTTCGCCGTACACGCGGCGCACGATCATCACGACATCGTGCGAGGTCATGCCCGCGGGCTTGTCAACGAGGAGCAGACCTTCGGGCCGCCCGGGCATGTCAGCCCTTATCGTCTTCGCCTTTTGGCGCCGTCGAGTCGGACTTGATTCCGGCGAGCAGTGACTCGATCCGCGCAGCGCGCGCCACGCTTTCGTCTTCCTTGAAATGAATCTCGGGAGCAACACGCAGCCTGAGTGCGCGGCCAACGCGTGAGCGCAGGTGCGATGCCGTACTCTGGAGTCCGTCGAACGTGGATTCCTTTTCGGCATCGCTTCCCATCACGCTGACAAAAACTTTTGCATGACGAAGGTCCGACGTGACTTCGACACCGGTTACGGTGACGAAGCCGACTATGCGCGGATCCTTGGCATCTTCCGCCAGAAAGGTCGCGATCTCTTCGCGGATCGCTTCTCCCACGCGATCCGCGCGACGGTTATTTCGCACAGCCATGTTACGCCGAGGCGGTCGACGCGAGCGTGCGCGCTATCTGCTCCTTGCGATAGCACTCGATGACGTCCCCCACCTTGATGTCGTTGAAATTCTCAATTCCAATACCGCACTCGAATCCTTCGCGCACTTCGCGGACATCGTCCTTGAAGCGGCGCAGCGATCCGATGTTGCCATCGTAAATCTCCACGCCATCGCGAATGACTCGCGCGCGGCCTTGACGGTTGATGACGCCACTTCGCACCGAGCATCCGGCGATGAGACCAATGCGCGGAACCTTGAACGTCTCGCGAACTTCTGCTTCGCCAAGCACGACTTCGCGCTCTTCTGGCTTGAGCATTCCTTCCATTGCTGCGCGCACGTCCTCGACGGCCTCGTAGATCACCTTGTACAGCTTGATCTCGATGCCCTCGCGCTCAGCACCAGCGCGTGCATTGTTGTCGGGGCGAACGTGGAATCCGATGATGATCGCACCAGATGCGCGAGCAAGAAGGATGTCACCTTCGTTAATTGCGCCAACACCGCGATGAATTACCTCGACGGAGACTTCCTCGGTTGAAAGCTGAGCCAGCGCATCGGCGAGAGCTTCCGCCGGACCGCCCTGGTCTGCCTTGATGACGATGCGCAGCGTACGCTTCTCGCCGGCAGCGGCAGCATTCATGAAATCTTCGAGCGAAACAGATCCGCGTGACGTGCGGCGGCTCTTCGCTTCGCGATCGAGTCTCTGACGTGTCTGCGCAATCTCGCGCGATTCCATTGCATCCTCGACGACGACGAACTGATCGCCTGCCATCGGGACACCACTCATGCCGAGCACCTGGACAGGAATTGCCGGTCCGGCTGCCTTGACGTTTTTCCCACGCTCATCGAGCAGTGCGCGAACGCGGCCTGCGAACATTCCGCAGATGAAGTCGTCACCGACTTTCAGAGTTCCTGCGGAAACGAGCACCGTTGCGACTGGTCCCTTGCCCGGGTCAAGCTGTGCTTCGATGACTGCACCGACTGCGCGACGATCGGGATTCGCCTTGAGATCGAGAATTTCCGCCTGAAGCAGAATCTGCTCTAACAGAGTATCGACGCCTGTTCCCTTCTTTGCAGAGATCTCGCTCGCGAGCACAGTTCCACCGTACTCTTCGAGGACGACACCGTGCTGCAGAAGATCCTGCTTGACCTTGTTCGGATTCGCTGCAGGAAGATCGATCTTGTTGATCGCGACGATCATCGGCACGCCGGCGTTCTTGGCGTGCGAGATCGCTTCGATTGTCTGCGGCATCACCTGATCATCAGCAGCGACGACGAGCACGACGATATCGGTAACCTGGGCGCCACGTGCGCGCATTGCGGTGAACGCTTCGTGACCAGGTGTATCGAGGAACGTGATGCTCTTCTCGTCGGGCAGAGTTACGTGATATGCACCGATGTGCTGCGTGATTCCGCCGGATTCACCCGCAACGACATTTGCCTTGCGGATGTAATCGAGCAGCGACGTCTTACCATGGTCGACGTGACCCATGATAGTCACGACGGGCGGTCGTGACTGAAGCTGTTCCGGCGTATCCTCGACGACTGATTCATCGAGTCCGGCAGTGTATTCCTCTTCCTTGACTGCCTGGAAGCCGAATTCTCCGGCGATCAATTCGATCTGGTCGAAATCGAGACGCTGATTGATGGTGACCATCAAGCCGAGATTCTTGAATGCGAAGGCGACGATCTGAGTCGCACTCACTTTCAATATCTGAGCGAGCTCGCTCACCGTGATGAATTCATTGACGCGAACTGTCTTCTTCTCACGCTCGGCCTGCGCGGCGCGCTGAGCCTCGAGCTCCTCGCGGCCACCATCGTCAGAGCGGCGCCCGCTTCCGCGACGAATTGCGCCCTGCCGAAGGGCAGTCATCGTGCGCGAAATGCTCGACGATACTGCTTCCTGATCTACCGAGCCGCGCTTGCCTTTGCGGCCGCGACGCTGGCGCTCATCTCCCTGGCCGCGTCCACCACCGCCGCCGCCACCACCACCGCCACCGCTCCCGCCGCGATCATCGCGGCGAGTGCCGGGGAAACCGGGAGGCGCACCTGGCGCGGCCGATGCAACCGGACGGGGTGGCTGGAACGGAGTGCCTGTCGCGACTGGACGTGGGCGTGGTGCACCCGGAACGACGGGCCGCGGACGCTGACGCTCGGGGCCCGGAGTAACGGGCGATGGGGGTGCAGACGCAGCCGGCGCCGGCGCTGACGGAGCAGCGGGCGGTGTCGCTTGTGAGACTGCGGGTCGTGGTGCAGCAGGCCGCGGCTCTGCAGGCGGCGCGGGAGGCGCTGACGGCGCAGCGGCCCTCGGGGCAGCCGGCTTCGGCTCCTCAGTTTTCGGCGCGAGCGGCGCAGCAGGCGCTGCAGCTGCCTCCGCAGGTTTTTCTTCTGCGGGCGGCTGAGCTGCGCGACGGCGCGTCGCCGGCGGCGCGTCAGGGACGCTCACATCGGCTACTGCGATCGTTTCCGGTTCTGCAGGCGCTGGTGCAACTTCGGCCGCGCGACGGCGACGGCGTGCTCCGGCATCGGCCTGAGCGGGCTCGGGCGCGGGGGCAGGCGGTTCGGCAGCCGAAGTTCCGCGGCGACGACGGGACGGCGCCGCAGCAGGTGTGGTAGCGCGGGCTCTCTTCTCTCGCTCCCACCGCGCTCTGATGCGGGCGACCTGGTCGTCCGAGAGCGGTGTCAGATGGCTGCGCACGGGAACGTCCATCTGTCGAAGGAGGTTGATCACCTCATCGACGGATATCCCGAATTCGCCTGCCATGTCGTTAACGAGAAGCTTGCTCAAGCACTACCTCCTGGAAACCCAACCTTGATCGCGTCGGCAATTCCCTTCGCGAGTCCTGCATCACTCACTCCAATTACTGCTACTGCATCCCGCCCTGCAATCTCGCCAAGCTCGCGCGAGGAAAGCTCATCGATCACTCGAACTTTCTTTGCTGCAAGAAGCGAAACGATCTTATCCAAACTATTCTGCGATGCGTCGCTCGCCACAAGCGCAATCTTCACCTTCCCGCGCCGGGCTGCGTCACGGACCTGCTGCACTCCAACTACTGCAAGCCGCCCGCGAATTCCGAGACCTGCAAGGCCAAGGATTTTCCGCTTAGCGGCCTGGTCGATCATTCTCCCTTTCTCTTACCTCTACCGCTCGACGGGGCCGCCGCGCCTTCCGATCCGGCGGCAGTATCGCCGTCGGTAGCGTTGGTTGCGTAACCGCCGCCGCCATCGCTTCCCATCGCTCCGGGCTCGCCTGCGCTTGCTGCCTCAGCGGGCTCGGGAATTTCTGCCTGCTCAGCGTCGGACAGCTCCTCGCTTCCCTCTTCCGTAGTGAGCTCATCGATGATCGTCATCAAGCGATCGGCTTCTTCAGGCGCGATGCCTGCCAGGCGCAGGAAATCCTCGCGGTCGAGATCGATGATGTCATCGAGCGTGCGATAACCCGCTTCTTCGAGAACGGCGACTGTTGCCGGCTCGAGTCCCTCGATTTCCGAGAGACGCGGATTGACGTTCTCCTCTGCCTCACCCGGCAGCGGCGCGAAGATCTGCTGATCGGAGCCGCGCTCCATCCACTCCCGGCTCGAGTACAGCTCGATCTTCCACTCAGTCAGCTCGGACGCGAGACGCACATTCTGTCCATTGCGGCCGATTGCAAGTGAGAGCTGATCCTCGTCGACGACTGCCTGAATGGTCTTCGTCGCTGCATCGCTGAAAACACGGGCAACCCGCGCAGGCGCAAGTGCGAGCTTCGCAAATCTCTCAGGATCGGCAGACCATGGAACGATGTCGATGCGCTCGCCCTGAAGCTCATTCACCACGGCCTGCACGCGTGATCCCTTGAGACCGACGCACGCGCCAACCGGATCCACCGAATCATCGCGCGAAAACACTGCGATCTTGGTGCGATTGCCGACTTCGCGTGCAGCCGCTCTGATCTCGACGATTCCCTGCTGAATCTCGGGCACCTCGAGCTTGAACAGCGCCTTCACGAACATCGGATCGCCGCGGCTCAGCATCAAACGCGGTCCCTTGGGAGTCTCCTCGACACGCTTGAGAACGGCGCGCACCGGATCTCCCTGATGGAAATGCTCGCGATGATTCTGCTCACGATACGGAATGACTGCTTCGGCTTCACGGAACTTGTTGAGCATGATCACCAGCTTGCCGCGCTCGATCTGCTGCACTTCTCCCGAGAGAAGATCGCCTACGCGGCTCGAGAACTCGTCGCGGATCTTGCTGCGCTCGCCTTCGCGCACGCGCTGGATGATGCGCTGCTTTGCAGCAAGCACAGCCATGCGGCCGAACTCGTTGAAGTCGACGGGCTCCTCGAGCACGTCACCAACCTGGAATTCAGGATCCTCGTAGCGTGCTTCTTCGAGTGAGATCTCGCGGGCCGAATCGGTGACTTCGGACACGACGGTGCGAAGGCGAACGATGCGAATCGTTCCCTTGTCCTCGTCGATGCTGACTTCCGCCTGCACGGTTGGACCGTGTTTCTTCGCAAGCGCGGCAGTGATGCCATCGAACAGCAGTCCATGCAGCTCGGATTTATCGAGCTGCTTGCTGTTCGTCAGCTCCCTGATCGCAGTCAGGATTTCAAGTTGACCGGCCATTCCCGCTCCTTACCGTTTCCAGTTGAATGCAAGCCGCGCCTTCCTGATCGCAGCAAGCGGGATGCGACGGGTTTCCCCCGACGCTTCCTCGAGCACCACTATTTCCGCACCGGAGCCGCCTTCGACTCCCGTGATTTTCACTTCTTTCGAGCTCAGCTCCGACGAGTTTTCGGTGGGATCGGCTGTGACGACTGCGTCGCGGCCGATGAACCTCTGAAAATCACGAGCGTTTCTGAGCGGTCGTTCAATTCCCGGAGACGACACTTCGAGCACATAGCGCTCAGCTACAATGCCGCCCTGGTCGAGCTTTGCTTCAATCGCGCGCGATGCTTTTGCGCAGTCGTCGACAGTGATCCTGGAACCGTCCGCGCGCTCGATCCGAACGTCGAGCACAGGACGCTGCTTCGAGCCTCTCTCGTGAAGCTCAAAAAGCTCCAGTCCAAGCGGCTCAAGTTCTTTAATCACAACATTTTGTAACGTTTCGCTCATGTTCTTTCGAGCATCCTTCACGAAACAAAAAAATGTGGGGGGCGACCCCACATTCACGACGGCAACCACGCGTTGCGCGACTCAAATCAATCTAGCTTTGGAAACTATAGAGTCAAGCGAACCACTTTCTCTCCGTGGAGCGCGATCGCTCCCTTTTTTAACAGGGAGCGCAGTGAGCACAGTGAGGTTTGGAGGTTTGATCACTAGCGCGGACAGTGGCCGTCGGATTGGGCCAACTGCGATATCCTCTCAGGCACCCCTCAAAACCTCACTGTGCTCACTGCGCTCACTGTTAAAATCGGTTCAGAGGATGCCGCCCACGATCACTGCTATCTGGCGCCCCGTATCGCCAGCGCGATGCGAAAAGAAACGATCGTTATCGCACTTGGTGCAATCCGATGAAACGCTCACGTCGCGAACGCCGAGCTCGCGCGCGTGCTCCACGATGATCGATCGCAAATCAACATTTCCGGGCCGAGTTGCGGGCTGACCGGTAAGCTGCTCGCGAACATCGGCGCTCACCTCGTAGCAGCGACCGCAAATCGACGGGCCGAGGTGAACCATCAGCTCGTCGGGGGCCAATCCAAGGCGCGCGTATGCGTTGACTCCGGCGTCGATCATTCGCGATACGGTTCCCCGCCATCCAGAGTGAAGCAGCGCAACTATTCCGCTCGGATGCGCCATGAAAACGGGAACGCAGTCAGCGATCGAAACAGTGAGAATGATCCCCCGCTCCGCGGCAAGGTGACCGTCAGCGGGCGGCGTGCGCAGCAAGCCTTCCCAGCCGCCGCTGTGAGTCAGCACTGTCGTGCCGTGTATCTGCCTGCCGATAACCGTTCGCTTTGCAAACGGCGCGAGCTCGTCCTGGAGATGAGTCCACCTCGACATGACTTCGCCGACGGGCGCATCGCTCGCAAGACTGAACGTGCCGGCATCGCGGGTGGTCGTGAATGCGCGGATCCCAAATCCTGCGAATTCAGCTACATCCTCTCTTGGAATTGAAAGCGGCGATGCGGTCACTTACGGCGATCAGCAACTCGTTCGACCGAGGCGCCAAGCTGCCTCAGACGATGGTCGATCCGTTCGTAGCCACGCTCGATCTGGCCGACATTGTTGATCACGCTGCGACCTTCCGCGCAAAGCGCCGCGATCAGCAGCGCCATTCCGGCGCGGATATCGGGAGAATCGAGCGTCGATCCGCGCAGCTTCGAAGGTCCGGCAACCAGGGCCCGATGGGGATCGCAAAGAACAATTTTCGCGCCCATCGCAATCAGCTTGTCGACGAAGAACAAGCGCGACTCGAACATCTTCTCGTGCATCATGATCATGCCTTCGCATTGAGTCGCAGTGACGATGGCAATCGACATCGTATCTGCAGGAAATGCCGGCCACGGCTGATCTTCGAGCTTGGGAACATGGTCACCCATGTCCGCCTGAATCTTGAGACTCTGCTTCGCCGGGACGATGAGATCATCGTTCTCCACCTCGCACCTGATGCCGAGCCGCTCGAAACCCATGCGGGTCGATCTCAAATGCTCGATTCCAGCATCCTGAATGCGCAGCTCCGAGTGAGTGACCGCGGCAAGGCCGATGAACGATCCGACCTCGATGTGATCGGGCCCGATGCGATGCGTGATCTCCGACTGAGCGAGAGGGCGGCCTCCTTCGATGGTGATGCAGTTTGTCCCCGCGCCTTCGATGTGCGCTCCAAGCGTTGTGAGAAATCGAGCAAGATCCTGTACATGCGGCTCGCTCGCGGCGTTTCGGAGAATGGTTTTCCCCTTGGCCGCCACTGCAGCGACGAGCGCATTCTCGGTTGCAGTGACGCTGGGCTCATCGAGAAATACGTCGGCTCCCCTGAACTCAGTCAGCGACAGACGGAGCAGGCCATTCTCGAGAGCGTGCTTTGCCCCAAGCTGCTCGAGTGCCAGAAAGTGCGTATCGAGACGGCGGCGGCCGATGACATCGCCGCCCGGAGGCGGGAGCATGATTTCGCCGCATCGAGCGAGAAGCGGAGCGGCAAGCAGAATCGACGCACGAATCTTTGCGCAAAGGCCGGAATCGAGATCACGGGCCGTGAGCTCACTCGCCTCGATACGAAGCGAGTTTGGAGCGGTCCATTCGACCTTTGCCCCGACTGAGAGGATCAGCTCGATCAGCGTCTCGATGTCCCTGATGTGTGGGACGTTCTCGAGATTGACAGGTTTATCCGAGAGGAGAGCCGCCGCGACGATTGGGAGCGCAGCATTCTTGTTCCCTGATGGACGAATCGTTCCGTGGAGGGTTCGTCCCCCCTCTACGACGTACTGGACTGCGGGCATTTCTCTCATTTTGCGGGGCGGATCCGGGAAGGTGGAGCGAACGGCAAACCGTAACGGGTGCGTTGCGCTAATATATTCTGCTGAACAGTCTTTGTACTGTCCCGCACACATCGTTCCATAGGTGGCCTTACCCTTGCACACAACGCGCGCATGACGGACTTGATTCCGACGGGAGCTGATCTGCTGCTTCAGGCTGCCACGATGATCCGTGATACGATCGTCACGAAGCAGATCACGCCTGAGGCGAGCACGTTCGAAAAGGTGACGTCATGGGCAAGCGGGCTTGCATCGATCGCATTGCTCGTGCTCGCTGTCGCTCTCGTGCCGGCAGCATGGAATTTCCGGAAAAGCTACGCCAAGGTCAGCGACATGCTCGACCGTATTTACGGCGACATCAATCCGATCATGAGGCACGCAAGCACAATCGCAGACAACGTGAACTACATCTCGACGTCCGTCCGCGTCGATATCCAGCAGGTGAGTCAGACGATTGCGATGGCGAATCAGAAGCTCGTCGCATCCGTCGAAGCTGCCGATGAAAGGATAAAGGAGCTCAACGCGCTTCTCGCTGTCGTCCAGGAAGAGGCAGAAGGAGCGTTCATCACAACCGCGTCGACATTGCGCGGAGTTCGGACGGGAATAAACCAGGCATTCGATAAAGAGGAGGAGGATCTGGATGGCCGATACATTGAAGGCGACTCCGAGTGGGAGAAGCCGCGCCCGCGCGTCCGTCCGCGAGACGAGCTCGGAAGAAGATCGTGATCAGCAGTTCGACCTGCTGACTGCGGCGCTTCTCGGCGCAGCAGTCGGTGCAGTTGTCACGCTGATCTTTCGCACGGGGCCGAGCGGCCGTCGTCCGATCTCACCCGTGATAAGTGCAACAGGCCGTGGCGCAAAGTGGGCAGCGCTCGCT
>DATEDH010000262.1:0-7057 GCA_035281765.1 Gemmatimonadaceae bacterium | reverse complement strand
CGCATTCGCGGAATCGATCCTCATGTCGAGCCCATCTCGACTGCGGGCTTCAAGACGGCGGCGCGGAGACCGAAGTGGTCGGTGCTCGACTGCACTTCATTTGGAAAAACTTTTGGGATAACGCGCCGGCCCTGGCAGGATGCACTGAAAGACACGATGGAGAAGATTGCTTGACTCACACACCGCGAAACGTTCTCGTAACAGGCGGCGCAGGATTCATTGGCGCGAACTACCTCGAGTATCTCCTCGAGAGTGACACGACCGCGCGGGTCGTCACTCTGGACTCGCTGACATACGCCGGCTCCGTCGAGAATCTTGGCGCAGTGATGTCCAATCGGCGGCATGAATTCGTCAAAGGTGACATCACCGATGCCGCGCTCGTGAATAAGCTGATGAATGACAGGCAGATCGACACGATCGTGCACTTTGCCGCAGAATCGCATGTCGACCGGTCGATCACCGGCCCCGCCGCATTCATCACGACGAACGTAGTGGGAACGTTCACGCTTCTCGAAGCTGCGCGCACCGCGTGGCTCGGCTCCGGCGCGCGCAAGGATGTGCGATTCCATCACGTCTCGACGGACGAGGTTTTCGGCAGTCTTTCAGAGTCGGATCCCCCCTTCAGCGAGACAACGCCCTACTCTCCCAATTCTCCCTACTCGGCGAGCAAGGCAGGCTCCGATCATCTCGTGCGCGCGTATCATCACACCTACGGTCTTCCTGTAACGATCACGAACTGCTCCAACAATTACGGGCCGTATCAGCATGCGGAGAAATTCATTCCGACGGTGATACGAAGCGCTCTCGCTGAGAAGCCGATCCCGATCTACGGAGCAGGTCTCAACATTCGCGACTGGCTCTATGTGCGCGACCACTGTGTGGCAATCGACAAAGTTGTGCGCGATGGAGTCAGCGGTGAGACATATCTCATCGGCGGGCAAAGCGAGCGCCGCAACATCGACATTGCGCGACACATCTGCGGAATTCTCGATGAGCGTTCGCCGAGGAAAAGTGGGAACTACGCTGATCTCCTCTCGAGTGTCACTGATAGGCTCGGTCACGATTTCAGATATGCTATCGATGCGTCGGTGATCGAGCGCGATCTCGGGTGGAAGCCGGCAGAGACTTTCGATACCGGCATTCGCAAGACAGTTGAGTGGTACCTCGCAAACCCCGCGCATTTGTCGAGGCATTGATTTGGTCTCGGGTCCTGCACTAGTGCTGTCCGGCTCACTCATTCTGTGGGCCGCGTTGATGCGAACACTCACGGGAACGTGGCTGCAGCCAGGCTCGTTCTTCGCGATTTTCTGGTGCTTTGCCGGGATCGTTCCCATGATCCTGGCTCCAAAAGATCCCGTTGCACCGATCGCTATTGCCTGGCTCATTGCAGCCAGCGTATGCATGAGTCTCGGCGCGGCGCTCGGCAATCGCGGATTCCGTTCGCGACACCTTGTCACACCACCGGGCACAACCGAGCGTGAGCTGTTTATCCTGAGCTCGCTCCTTTCCATCGCGATCGTTCTCGGAATGGGATCCAATGTCGCATTCCTGAAATCATCGTCGCTCGCGTTTGCTGATTTGTTCGACATTCAGAAACTCGTCGTCAGCTCGAACCAGGCTTATTTCCAGCGATACGCAGAGGCCGGGGCTCCGCCGCCGCCGGTCATGAGTCAGGCGCTTCTCCCATTTGTGTACCTAGCGCCCGCGTTGGGTGGGATTGTCTTCGAGATACGTCGCGAAAAACTCTGGAAGCTCGTCGGTCTTGCTTCATTCCTTCCGGCTGTGACGGTAACCATTCTCCAGACGACAAAAGCCGCAGTGCTGTTCGCGATGATATTGTGGCTCTCCAGCTATTTCGCGACTCGTGTTCGCAATGGCAAACTTGCCGTCTTCACGCGAGCGCACGTTCTGGTTTCTGTCGGCGCGGGTGGTATCCTAACCGCGTTCTTGTTCGCGGTGAGTCTCGCACGTCTCGCTTCGACAGATCTTTCACTTCTGAACATCGTGGTGGGTAAGCTGGTGAGCGCCGCATTCGGCCACATGACGGTGTTTTCCGGATGGCTCTCGGAATACGTCAAGGAGCCATTCAATCCCAGTCTTGGATCCGTCACATTTGCGGGCCCGCTTGAAATGCTTGGCTTCAGCAAGCGAATACCCGGCCTGTTCGAATCGATCGTAGATCTCGTGACTGGGGAAACGAGCAACATCTACACTGGTTTTCGTCCCCTGATTCAGGATTTCACCATCCCGGGCGCGCTCTTGATTCTTACCGCTGTGGGATTTGTTGGCGGGGTTGGTTTCAGGCGGGTAGCGATGGGCCGATGGAGCGCGATGCCGCTCCTGCTCATAGCGTACGTTACAATCTTCTGGAGCCCGATTACCTGGTTCTGGATCTACAACAGCTTGACTGCGACGATTCTCGCTGTTGCATTGATCGTAGTTTTCGTGAGGATTCTTCGTCGGGTAGGCGGGCGAAATATTCAAGGGGATGAGCTTGCCGGTACAGCTTAAACAACCATACGTGGAGGAAGGCGTCGACGCGCTGGCGCTTCTGACGCCCCTTCTCGAAAAGCGTCGGCTGATAATTGTCGGAACCATATTGATTGCTCTCGCCGTGGGCGGATACGCTGCGATGCGTCCCCGCAAGTACAAGGCAGAGTTGTCGCTGACGCCCGTGACGAACAACAAGTCAACGAGTGCTCTCGGCGGCCTTGCAGCAATCGCGGGCGCGAACCTGAACACTGGATATCAGCTTACGCCGGCCCGGATGGTCGAGCTGCTCAAGTCTCGGACAGTGCTGGCAGGGGTTGGCAAATCTCGCATCGACCCAGACAAGCCCGAGACCGTCATCGACCGTTTTATTGGCGAGAAATACACGCGGAATGACGACGAAGAAATTGAGAAGATTCTCGAGCGTGTGTTGAGCGTAGGCACGAACAAGGAAACAGGGACCATTACTCTCGCTGTTCAGGACAAGGACAGCGCGCTTGCGCGGGTGATGGCGCAGCTCATCGTCGACAGCGCGAGCCAGATTTTCGTTCGCACGTCAAAGGCTCAGGCGCAGCAGCTGAGGATCGCCCAGGAGGGGCGTGTCGAGATGGCACGTCAGCAGCTTGCAATGGCCAAGGAGCAGCTCCGCGAGTTCAACTTCTCAAATCGCGCAGCACCGAACTTCTCTCGTGCTAACGTGGAGCGTGATCGGCTCGCAGGTGAAGTGCAGCTTGCTGAGCAGGTCTATACTCAGGCCGCCACTGATCGCGAGGCAGCGTATGCTCACGAACTGGAGGCAACGCCGACCGTCGTGGTGCAGGATCCTCTCCCTCCTGTCCTCCCGAAAGTTCGAAAGAAGATCATCATGAAGTCGGCAATTGCGGGAGTTGTCGGCTTCGGTGTTCTGTGTCTGGCGGTATTGATCGGCGAGTTTATCCGCCGCCGGATGTCCGAGACAGATTCCGAGTCACAGCGGTTCCGGCAGGCGGTCGCTACCCTTCCTGGACTGAAGAAAAAAACATCCGGCGGTTAGGGCCGCAGCTTCATCCCTTCCCGTGATACCTCGAGGTACCGGAGTGCTGCGTTTCTGGTCCGCTCGTTTCGTGTCAGCCATGCGAACGCAGCCCGCACCCCGAACATTGCGATGAGTGCGGAGCAGAAGGCGATGTATGAGCTGCGAGGCTTGCTTGTCCGGAAGAAATAGAGCGCGCCTTTGAGATATTCCGGATAGAGCGATGTCGAGCCGCTTTGCACTGTCTGACTTCCGAAGTGAACGACGCTCGCCTCAGAGAGGAAAACCACCTTCCATCCTCTCTGCTTGAACCGACGGTGCCATTCTGTTTCTTCAGCACCAACGAGAGCGACTTCCACCATTGGGCCTACCTCGCGCACTGCATCCATTCGCATGGCCACGCAGGCTCCGCGCAGCGTATCGACTTCGACAGTGCGGTCGTGAGCCCAGAATCTCGATGAACCCGGTTTTCGTCGGAGCAACGGTGCAACCCCGGCAAGCAGCGCACGTGTGACGGAATGGTCGCTGAGCCCTGAATGCGCGACCAGCGTCTGCGGCATCGAGGGAAAGGAATAGGTCGAAGGTTGAAGAGTCCCGTCGGGATTGAGAAGTTTTGGACTGACCACTGCGACACGATGATTTACCGGGTCGTCGAGATAGCTGGTAACCTGGTCGACAGTTTCCGGAAGAATGATCAGATCATCGTTCAGCAGCCATACATAACGCGCCTTCGACGCCTCGATCACGGTGTTGTGATTCGCGGCGAAGCCGCGCGGGCGATCGTTCTCGATGACTGTCACGGTCGGAAAGCGCGTTCTTACAGTTTCGGCGAACCCGTCACCCGGAGTATTGCAGGTAACAGTCGCCAGCCAGCGGTATTCGGATGCAGCCATCGTATTGAAAAGCGACTCGATGCATTGGATCAGCATCGTTTCGCTCGAGCCGCTGACAATCGAAAATTCAATGTCGAGGGGACCGGCCTCCGGTCGCTCATTTCCCGTCACATCGCCAAACCTAATACATCTCCCATTGATTCCATCCGCTTATCCCGATAGGCTACCCGCGCGATGGCGATCGTTTCGATCTTGATACCGACATACAACGAAGAAGCGCACGTGGAAGAGTGCCTTCGATCTGTCCGGGCTTTCACGGTTCCTGACGGCACCGCCGTGGAAATTCTCGTCATCGACGGTATGTCAACCGATCGCACTCGCGAAATCGTGTCACGACTGGCGAGCCAGGACTCCGCGATACAGCTGCTCGATAACCCGGAGCGGTATCAGTCGCCCGCGTTGAATCGCGGAATACATGCTGCTCGCGGCGATTACATCCTCAGGCTGGATGCACATTCGTATTATCCTCCCGAGTATCTGCAGCGATGCCTGGAGACTGCGCTCAGGACGAAGGCGGATAACACCGGCGGGATCGTTCGCACGATGAGCCGTGGCGAGGGATATCCAGCCAAGCTCGTTCAGGCACTGATCACGCACCGGTTTGGCGTCGGCAACTCGGGCTTTCGAACGGATGCTCCAGAAGGTCCTGCGGACACTGTTCCATATGGATTCTTTCGCCGCGATGTCTTCGAACGCGTGGGGTTGTTCGATGAGCGCCTCATTCGAGCTCAGGACTATGAGATGAATCGCCGCATCGTAGCGAATGGAGGGACAGTCTGGAGAAACCCGCAGATCCATCTCGATTACTTTCCGCAACCCGACTTCCGGTCGTTCATTCGAAAGCAATTCGTTTATGAGGCCCCGTACAACGCATACATGTGGTACCTCGCGCCGTATTCGTTCGCGCTGCGTCACGCCATCACTGCGGCGTTCGCGACAGGGGTAATCGCAGGGCTCGTACTCTCACCGTTTTCTTCGATGGTGCGCACGGTCTTCACGACCGTGATGCTGTTGTACGGGCTACTTGCGATTGCCTCAGCAATAAGTCAGGGCATTCGTTATCGCGATGCGCGCCACGTTCTGTTTCTGCCCGTCGCTTTTTTCCTGTATCACTTTCTCCATGGGCTCGGAGTGATAGTCGGGCTCGTTAGACTCGCTACTCACACAGCGCCCGTTCAAACTCGAACAGCATGAGTTTATATCCGCTGGCCAAGCGCGCCTTCGATGCCACTCTTGCGGGCGTTGGACTCGTCATTCTCTCACCCGTTCTCGCATTTATCGCTGTCCGCATAAAGACAGGATCTCCAGGACCGATACTGTATCGCGGAAAGCGTGTCGGGCTGAACGGTGAGATCTTTGACATGCTCAAGTTCAGGACAATGGTGATCGACGCCGACAAAATCGGCGGATCATCGACTCCCGAGGACGACCCGCGTATTACATCTGTCGGCAGGATGTTGAGGCGTTACAAGCTCGATGAGCTTCCGCAGCTCATCAATGTTTTAAAGGGTGACATGAGCTTCGTTGGTCCCCGGCCTCAGGTCAAATGGGCAGTCGATCTATACACCCCTGAGGAACGTGAAATCCTCAAGGTGCGTCCGGGAATCACCGACGAAGCGTCGCTCAGGTTTTCCAATGAGGCGGAGATCCTCAAAGGCAGCACTGATCCTGATAAAGACTATATTGAGAAGATTCACCCGGAGAAAATGCGACTCTCGCTGGAGTATGTGCGGAACCGCTCTTTCCCGGGTGATCTTTCTATAATCGCTCGTACCGCGGGCGCCATCTTCAAACCTTCAAGGCAGTGAAAAATCTTCGCACTGAAGCAGAGAGGCAGGTTGGTCCGAACATCGAGCGCATCTTCAACGAGTGCTCAGATCCAGTCGAGATAAAGCTCGAGAATTTTCCGAAATACGTTCGACGTAATCATCTGAAGAGATTTCTTGCGATGTACGAGCTGTTCAAGCTCGTCATGCCGGTAAAGGGATCGATTGTCGAATGTGGAGTCTTTCGCGGATTCGGCGTGATGACGTGGGCCAAGCTCAGCGCGATGCTCGAGCCCGAGAACCTTACCCGCCGCATTTATGGCTTCGACACGTTCGATGGATTCCCGACCATCGGCAACAAGGACAAGAGTGACTTCGCCAACCCCGAAGTCGGCGATCTCCGGTCATCGTCATTCGACGAGCTCCAGCAGCTGCTCATCGAATACGATCGTGACCGGTTTCTGGGTCACATCAACAAGGTGGAGCTCGTAAAGGGCGACCTCGTGAAATCCGCCCCCGCGTTCGTGGAGTCTCACCCTCACCTGGTCGTCAGCCTCTTATTCATCGATTGCGACCTGTATGATCCGACCAGGGCGGCACTCGAGACCTTTCTGCCACGCATGCCCAAGGGTGCAGTGGTTGCCTTCGACGAGCTGGACAATCCCATCTGGCCCGGTGAAACTCTCGCGGCGCTCGACTCCAAAGCTTTGAGTGGCTTGCGTTTGCGCCGCTTTGAGTGGGACCCCTACATTTCCTACGCAATTATCGAGTAGGGAGCGCGTGGCGCGAGTCCTGCTCCTATTTTCCATAGAACATGGCCTCCGCAATAGCCCAGACCACGATTCCCTTCTTCAACTACCGCGGCGCATTCACGTCACGGGAGGAAGAATTCATTG
>DATEDH010000261.1:0-4006 GCA_035281765.1 Gemmatimonadaceae bacterium | reverse complement strand
CTCACGATACTCTTCGAGTAGATCTCCGGATACCGACTCACGGTCACGCGGAGATAGAAAGAGCCGAAGAAATGTTTCGGCGAACGCAGGCGGTGAGAATTGTCTCGTCATGTGGTTCCCCTCAGTGGCCACTTGAATCCGTGCCAGAGTCTGTTGGCTGCAGCGCGTGCCTCGTTCAGTGCGCGACGACCCGCGGGCATGAGACGATAGTATCGGCGCGGCCGACCCGCTCGGACCTCAGTCCCATCGGCCAGATCGGATGAGAGCATTCCCTTGCGTTCCAGGCGATCGAGCGTCGCATGCACGGCACCGGCGGCAATCGGTCGGTCCAACCGCTCGTTCACATCCTTGAGAATTGCGCGGCCATACGCGTCGTCACCCAGTCTGACAACCGATAGAAGCACCGCCTGCTCAAACGTCCCGAGAATGTCTGCCACAATACCTACAATGTATGCATTATGGGCCTGCAGTCAACTTGAGACTGAGAGAAGTTCGCTCCAGACTTGAATCAGAAGATTTGGAGGAGCTTTATGGCAGTATTGTCATACAGTCAAACACTGCCCAATCGTAACGGCCCGCCGCGTATGGCAATACTGTCATTGGGCTCCTCCAAATCTTCTGATTCAAGTCTGGAGCCTGGTTTCTTAGTTCTCTTAACAAAGAGGATCTGATGCTCTTACGAACATCACTCGTTCTGGCTCTGCTCGTCTCGGCCGCGAATGCACAGACGAGAACTATCGCCGAGAAACTCGGCTACCCGAAAAATGCCAAGCTCCTGATTCTCCACGCGGACGATCTCGGAGCGGCGCACTCGATCAACGCTGCGAGCTTCGAAGCGCTCGACAAAGGTGCAATCTCCTCCGCGAGCGTCATGATTCCGACTCCCTGGATCTCCGAAGTCGCCGCTTACGCGCGAGCGCATCCGGATGCGGACCTCGGTATTCATCTCGTCCTTACGAGTGAATGGGACACGTACAAATGGGGCAGCGTCGCCGGCAGAGAAAAAGTGCCGAGCCTTCTCGATTCTGCCGGAATCTTTGCGACCCGCGAAACGACCGTCGCCGATAAGGCAAAGCCGTCTGAAGCTGAGATCGAGCTGAGAGCTCAGCTGGACAGGGCTCGCACGCTGGGAATTCGTGTCACGCATGCAGACAGCCACATGCGCTCGCTGTTCACGACGGTGCCGTTGTTCGATGTGTATATGAAAGTGGCTCGCGACTACCGGATTCCATTCATGACATCGAGGAACAACACGCCGAGGGAGGCAATCTCGAAGCTCCGGCCAACAGATCCAGTGATGGACGTCATACTTGGAGCGGGACCCGACATCCCGCCCGACAAATGGAAACAGTATTACCTCGATGTGATCAGGGATCTCAAGCCGGGTGTGAGCGAGCTTATAGTGCACCTCGGCTTTGACGACGCCGAGTTGAAGGCCGTGATGGTGAATCAGGAGCCATGGGGAGCCGCGTGGCGCCAGCGCGACTACGATGTTGTAATGAGCCCTGAGTTCAGGAAGGCCTTGAAGGACAACAACATCATTCTCGTAAAGTGGAAGGATGTCTATCGCGCCGCGCAGATGCGTTGAAACCTTCCGTTCGCGTGTGTCATCTGACACATGTGAACCTTTTCTGAGGGACTCCTAATGAGATCCGCGCTCAGATTTTCAGCTGCAATGATGCTCTTCGCATCCTCGCTCCCAGGTCAGACGAGGACTGTGGCCGAGAAGCTAGGCTATCCGAAAGATTCCAAGCTGTTGATTCTCCATGCTGATGATCTCGGCGCTGCGCATTCGATCAACGCGGCGAGCTTCGAGGCACTCGATAAGGGCGCCATTTCATCTGCGAGCTTCATGATCCCGACACCGTGGATATCGGAAGTGGCGGAATACGCGCGCGCGCATCCGGATGCTGACCTGGGAATTCATCTCACGATTACGAGCGAATGGGACACGTATCGCTGGGGCAGCGTGCTGTCGAAAGACAAGGTTCCATCATTGCTTGACTCATCCGGAACGCTTGCCAGAGGCGGTGACGTCGTCGAAAAAAACGGAAAGCCCGCTGAGATTGAAAGCGAGCTGCGCGCACAACTCGACCGCGCACGCACTCTCGGCATTCGTACAACGCATGCCGACAGCCACATGGCGGTGCTGTTCATGAATAACGACCTGTTTCGGATCTACGCCCAGGTGGCGCGCGATTACAAAATTCCATTCATGACGCAGACTGGCGATCCGCGCCTGTTACCCGGTGAGGCATCAGTCGACACACTAATCCAGGCATTTCCCGACATCCCCGTCGACAAATGGAAACAGTTCTACCTCGACGCGATCGCCAGGCTCAAGCCTGGAGTCAGCGAGATCATTGTACATCTCGGACACGATGATGCTGAGCTCAAGGCGGTAATGGTGAATCACGAGCCGTGGGGCGCCGCGTGGCGCCAGCGGGACTATGACGTTGTATTCAGTCCGGAATTCAGGAAGGCGTTAAAAGACAACAACGTCATTCTCGTGAAGTGGAAGGATTTGTATCGGGCCGCTCAGATGAAATGAGGTAGGTGTTTGATGACGATTGAACGCCGGGGCGCTCACGCGCGCGCCGTTTCGGTTTCACAGAGGGGCGCGTGTCGTTCAATTCGCGGTGAATCGACGAACATTCCATCCGTTGAGAACGACTTTCGGCGGTGAGCCGCCAAGATCACGCACGCGATAAGTAGCAGTGAGTGTGCGCGTTTCACCCGGAAGGAGCGACACGTAATTGTCTTCCCACAAAACGGGCAATGCTTCCTGCCCGTTGCGTCCCGTGACTTGAAGTCGCGTGAAGAACGCGACGTTGGTGCCAGAATTCCGCAGCGTCACGCGAGCCTTTCCCGTTCCCGCGACACTCGAGAAGCTTGCGGTCGCCTTCACCTGCGCAGCCGGCATTGATCGCAAAGAGGTGAGATTCGCGTAAGACTTGACCGGCGTCATGTACCACGTCGATGTGTCGGCGAGGACATCCGGCTGATTGGATAGCCAGTAGAAATTGCGGCTGATCGGAGTTCCATCCGCACTGCTCAAACGCAGATCCACGAAATAGGCTGAGCCATTCGGAAGCCCAGTGGGTTCAGGCAGAACGAATACACGCATGCTGCTGTCGGCGGGAATGTTCAGCATCGTGTCGCGGTCGAATTTCTTTGCACCGTCGAGCCCAAGCATTCGCACTCGCAGATGTGCACCACGAATTGGCGTTCGAGCACGGTTGCTGTTCACTACTGCTACAGTTCTGTTGTCGTAAGAAAACAGCGCATGTACAGGCTCATTCGCTTTCTTTGTCCCAAAGTATCCACCACCTGGCTGCAGGTACCAGTCGAAGAGATGCCAGTAGATGGAGGGCCATGCGTTGTCGAACATCCACTGGATAATGCCGGTCGAAACGTACTGGTTGCGCCGATACGCCTCGAACATCGCCCGCTCGCCTTCGTACGTCATCAGCTGAGACGTGAACGTGTAATCCTCGATGTCCTTTGGCGGTCCGTAACGGGTCGACAGCGCGGTATTGAATTCCGTGAGGAGCTTTGCGAACTGGCCTCCTGCTGCATGGAACAGCCACACCGTGTCGAGCGGCCATTTGATGCTGCTCGCAGGCACCATGCGGCGCATGCTTTCGATGACCGGTATCGCCGGCCCGGGGCTCGTCTCCGTGTTGTATGCCCAGGCTCCGCCGTGCGTCGAATCCTGCATCCAGTACGATGGTGGAACCCAGTCGTACGGTCCCGTCATTTTCACACCGCTTTTTCCTGAGAACTTCGCAGGAGTTCCACTCGCTGACGATATCGTCGGGTTCGGCCAGGCTTCTTCCAGCTCGGCGGCGAGATACATCCTTTCGACATCTTCGGGCGGAGGCATGTCACTGCCGTTCAGCCACACCAGCGCACTCGGATGTCCGCGCAGCCGGCGTATTTGATCGCGAATCGACGCTCCCGCAATCGCGTGCTGTTCAGGTCCCCACTTCTTCCATTCCTCCCA